>NZ_CAMQAY010000013.1 GCF_946998875.1 uncultured Peptoniphilus sp.
AACTCTACTGGCTTGATTCTCAAGGAACTGTGGGACAATTTCAAAACAAATGAAAATCAAATTTATATAGACGAAGTAGGAAAACCCAACTTCATCTTAAGTCAATATTCAATTGTAAACATGGTTCCTTGCCCAGTAACTTTAGAGCTTAAGGCAAACAGCTTTAATAGGGATCCTATTTCTGCTGAGTATTTGAGGATGGCGAGAAGGCTTGGCATAGATCCCAAAGACAAAAAGCACAAGGCTTTTATAATCCATCTTGGCGCTGCCTTTGATGAAGAAAGTTTATCTGCTACTCTTGAAAAACTAAGTGCTTGGACAAATATTTTTTTAAATTATGAGGACCCAGGTATGCTTGTTTCCATGAAACAAAGCGAGGGTGGTGACATGCCTTATCTAAATGGAGAAGAGTGTTAATTAATCATTCCTAAGTACAGGAATGCCTCTGTTTCTTTAAAGGAATTGGAAATTTCTCAAGATGGAAAGTTAAAAGAAGTGGCAAATGAATTGTTAGATTTTAATGCTTGTGCTGGAACAACTTTTGTCTGTCAAAACATTAGTGATATCGCTCCAAATGGAAAAATCACCATAAGGTACAGGGATGATGTAATAGAATTTTCACCTTCCATTAGTTTGAAGGACGGCAGCTTGATGCTTCCAGAGGGAGTGACTGACGCAGAAGATATCCTTGATTGGAAGAGCCTAGTCCAAAAAAACATTTACTCACCAACTATGTTTGAAATAATGAAGTCTATAATTGGAAAGGGTTAATAATATTTGAAGCTATAACCTTTGAAGAAAAGTTGCGGCAATTTCTTCAATAATAAAATAAATAAAGAAACAAAAAAGGCACTTACAGAAGTAGGTGCCTTTTGTATGCCTAAACTTAGAAAGAATAGTTTAAAATTAATTGTAATTATTATTTGAGCTATTTACTTTTAATGTTATAATTCACTATCTCTAGGCTTGTCCTTTACTGAAAGGAAAACCGTTAAGATAATGCAGAAAAAGCCTGCTAATTCTACTAAAGAAAATCTCATTCCTAAAAATATGGAAGCAAGTAGGGTTGCAGAGGCTGGTTCCAAGCAACCTATTAGGGTTGCCTTAACTGGACCAATATGTTTTACGCCTTCAAGAAAAACTGAAAAGCCAAGTGCTGTTCCAATAACAATTATTATGGCAATCATTAGCCAAGCTATGAAGTCAAGATCCTTGGGTAAGATCCAAGCCTTGGTCAAGATAGATATGAGTATGCCTCCTAGAAGCATGCCCCAACCAGTTACTATAATATTTCCCCAACGAACTATAATTGGTCTGGAAAAAAGTGTATAGGTTATAACACCTACTGCTGAGAGCAAGCCATAAATAAGTCCAGCCTTTGAAATATTCATATTTCCTGGATTTCCTCCAGTGGAAATTAAGTAGGTTCCAAAGACAGCCAAGAAGACTGCTATTATTTGAGAAAATCTCATCTTAGTTTTTGTAACTATGGACATAAATACAATCATTATTACTACATTAAGACTTTGCAAGACTGTTGCCGTTGCCGAATCTGAATATTTTATGGCGCTGATAAAGGCGTACTGGCATAATAAAAGTCCTAGTATGGCAAAGGCAAAGAGCCAAGCTAGGTCCTTGGGGACAGTCCAAATTTTTAAAACCTTATCCTTTTCCTTAAAAGCCCCTAAAATTAATAGTAAAATTCCTGATAAGACCATTCGTATTGCCGTGACCCAAGATGAATCAATATCATAATTCATAAAAAGATATTGACCACATACACCTGAGATGCCCCAGCTAATAGCACCAAAGGATGCAAAAAATAGACCTCTCAAATTATTGTCACTCTTCAAAAATCTTCCTCCCTAAATGTTGAATAAAATATTTATATTTTAAGTAATAAAAGAAGTTTATTTTATTTCATTTCATCTCCTAAATTTTTAAGCTTATCCACTTGTTCTTCTCGTCCAAGAATAATTAGTATATCTCCAATTTTAAAAGTGTAATCCACTGGAGGATTAAAAAGAAGTTTCCCATCATCAATCTTTTTTATTGCAAGAACAGTGAGACCAGTTTTTCTTGGAATTTCTGCTTCGACTAATGTTTTATTTTCTAAATAAGAACCTTTTTTAACAATTACTTCTTCTAAATCAAGTTCTACGTCGCCCATTCTCGTAACAACATCTAAAAAAGAAATTATATTTGGTTTTATCATAAGTGATGCCATTCTATTGCCTGATATTTCTACAGCAGACAAAGTTTTATTTGCTCCAACTTTTAATAATTTTTCACTTCCAGATTTAGTGATGGCATTTGCTATAATATAAATTTTTTCATTAAGGTTTCTTGCTGTAAGAACAGTTACAATATTATCTACTTCTGTATCAAGTGCTGCAATAAGACCTTTAGCTTTTTCAACTCCAGCGTGTTTTAATACATTTTCTTCAGTGGAATGGCCTTCCACAACTAAAATATTATGATGACTATAGTCATCAAGGTCCTCACGATTGTCAGTTATGACAACAAAATTTAAATTTTCATCTAAAAATTTATTTATAATTACTTCTGCTAATTCTCCAGAGCCACATATTATATAGTGATCATTTAAAGCTGAAATTTTTCTCTCCATTTTGTTTCCCTTCCATAAATCAGAAACTTTGCCTTCAACAAACATAGCTACAATAGTTGTAAAGGCATATCCAACTATACCTACACCTAAAAAAATCATACATATTGAAAATAATTCAGACCAATTACTTGTTGTGCCAACTTCTCCAAAGCCAACGGTGGATATAGTTATGACAGTCATATAAAAAGCATCAACAAAGCCTACATCTAATAAAATCATATATCCCACAATGCCTATAATAAGCAAGAGTGAAAAAGCATATAAAATAAATTTGATTTTTCTTCTTTCGTCCATAAGCCTCTCCTTATAAGAGAGATTATAGTATACTTTAATATAAAAAACTATAAGTTTGAATATTATTAGTTATTATTTTAGTGGAAATTTTATTTAAAATATAAAATTGGAAAGTTTAAAAATTATTTCTCTCTTTCTCCATTTTAATATTTCATAAATTGGGAAAGTATATAACAAAGAACATTATTTTAGGAAGGGGTCTTATATGGCGAAAAATTATACTAAAGACTTGATACGAAAAGAATTTATTAAGCTTTTAAATAAAAAGAAGTTACATAATATTACTGTTACTGAACTTGCTAAGGCATGCAACATTGAGAGAAAAACTTTTTATTATCATTATGATAATTTGACAGAGTTGGTAAAAGAAATCTTTGATGAGGAACTGGATATAGTAATTGAAGAGTTTAACGAAACTTTGTCCTGGGAAGAAAGTTTTATTTCAGCTGCTAAATTTATTTTAGATAATAAGAAAATGGTAAAGCACATTTATGAGTCTGATTATAGAGTTGACCTTGAAAAATATATTTTTTCTATTTCAGGTGAAATTATGAAAAAATATGTTGAAAGAGTTGCCAAGGATACAAAAGCTCAAGAAATTGATATAAAACTTATTACTTATTTTTATCAATGTGCCCTAAGTTCCGCCCTAATTCAATGGGTAGCAACTGATATGAAAACAGATCCAAAAGCAATTGCTCGTAGGATTGGAGAGTTAATGGATGGAAATATTTTACTTTCTTTAAAGAGAAGTGAAAAATTGGAAAAGTTTACCCAAAATTTTGATATTGAGTAAAAGTTACCCAAGTACGCTCTTTTGGTAGATGATACTTTACCTTATAAATGTTTTAATGAATACAGAAGGAAAGATAAAGAACTATTAAAGGGGGATATTATGGAACTTAAAACTCGTGATAAAAGACTTAAATTAACTAATGGAGATTTTCAAAGATTAGTTAAGGCTAGAAAGCCTGAAGGTATTGAAGAAAAGTCTGCATATCTAGTTGGAACAGGAATTGCAGCACTTACTGCAGCTTGCTTTTTAATTAGAGATGCTCACATGGAAGGTAAAAAAATTACTTTCTTAGAACAATTAGATATTCCTGGTGGTTCACTTGACGGTGAATACATGGATACTAGAGGATATGTTGCTCGTGGTGGTAGAGAAACTGGGGCTCACTTCGAATGTCTATGGGATATTTGGAGTTCTATCCCAAGCTTAGAAGACCCAGAAATGAGTGTTTTAGATGATTATTTTTATACAAACTATGATGATCCAAACTATAGTAATTGCCGTATAACTCATAAACAAGGTGAACGTTATGATAATGGTAAATTTAATCTTACACAAGATCAAGTTAAAGAAATAGCTGAACTTTGTATGACCAAGGATGAATTACTTGAAGATAAAGCAATAGAAGATGTGTTCTCAGATGGACTTTTAAATTCTGACTTCTGGACTTTGTGGAGAACAATGTTTGCCTTTGAAAATTGGCACTCTGCCTTAGAAATGAAACTATATTTAAATCGTTTCATTCACCATGTTGGCGGACTTACAAATTTATCTGCCCTTAGATTTACAAGATATGACCAATACAATTCAATTGTAAAACCTATGGTTAAGTATCTTGAAAACCACGGATGTAAATTCCAATACAATATTAAAGTAACAGATGTAGATTTTGATATTTCTGAAAACAGAAAGGTTGCTACAAAAATAATAGCTGAGGATAAAGATGGAAATGATAAGTCTATTGACTTAACAGAAAATGATTTATTATTCATCACAAATGGTTCTATGACAGAAAATTCTTCTTATGGTGATGACAATACTCCAGCAGAACTTTCAGATGAACAAAGTGGTTGCTGGGAAATGTGGAAAAACATTGCTAAAAAATCAGATGACTTTGGTAATCCTGAAGTATTTTGCTCTGATGTAGAAAAGAGTAATTGGGAATCATGTACAGTTACTTGCCATGATGACTCTGTTCCAAAATATATTGAAAAAATTACAAAGAGGAGTCCTTACGGTGGAAAGACTGTAACTGGTGGTATAGTAACTTGTGTAGATTCAAGCTGGCTTATGTCTTGGACAATAAATAGACAAGGACAATACCCAGAACAACCTGAAAACGACATTTGTGTTTGGGTTTATGGTTTATTTACAGATGTTGAAGGCGACTACATCAAAAAGAAAATGAGAGATTGTACTGGAAAAGAAATTACAAAAGAATGGTTATATCATATTGGAGTTCCTGTAAATGAAATTGATGCACTTGCAGAAACTTGCACAGCTGTACCTGTTATGATGCCTTACATTACAGCTCAATTCATGCCTAGAAAATTTGGCGATAGGCCACTTGTTGTTCCAAAGGGAGGAGTAAACTTTGCCTTCTTAGGACAATTTGCAGAAACTTTAGACGACCCAGGAAGAGATACAGTATTTACAACAGAATATTCTGGAAGAACAGCTATGGAAGCAGTTTATGTACTTTGTGGCGTAGAAAAAGCTGTACCAGAAGTTTTTGCTTCAAGATATGACATAAGATATCTTCTAAATGGAATGGTAGCACTATCAGATGGAAAAAAACCTGAACTTCCACTTAGCCCACTACAAAAAATTAAACTTGCTAAGCGCATAAAGGGCACTGACATTGAAGAAATGTTAAAAGAATTTAATATTATTTAATATATTTTTAGATTTTAAGAAAAATTGGGACGGTTCTATCGTCCCTTTTTTATACTTTAGGGGCAAAATTTTCATCAAGACGACAAAAAGCTTTTAGGATTAGAAAATCTTAGGAGCTTTTTTTCTGTAATTTAATATATAATAAGATTAAGTACACAAACAATGTAATTAAATAAAGTGACAAATAAATTTTAAATTAGGAGATTGATATGATAATAAGAAAAGCAAAGGCAGGTGACCTAGACGCAATTGAAAAAATATATAATAAGATACTTTTAAAAGAAGAAATGGGTCAGCTTACTACTGGTTGGGAGCGAGGAATTTATCCAAAGAGAGAAACAGCTGAGGCAGCTCTTAAAAGAAATGATATGTTTGTTATGGAAGATGAAGGATCTATTGTTGGAAGTGGCGTGATAAATAAAGACCAGCTAGATGTCTACGCAAAGGGAAAATGGAAATTTGCTGCCAAAGATTCCGAAGTCATGGTTCTTCACACTCTTGCTATTGATACAGATAAAAGTGGAAGAGGATATGGAAAGAGATTTGTAAAATTTTATGAAGACTATGGGAGGAAAAGTGGCTGCAAGTATTTGCGAATGGATACAAATGAAAGAAATAAACCTGCACGCAGCCTTTACAAGAAGCTAGGCTTTGATGAAATTGATTGTCTCTCTTGCATTTTTAATGGACTTAAGGGAGTAAATCTAATTTTATTTGAAAAAAAGCTTTAAATAAAAAATTATCAATAAATTATAAATTGGAGAGGGTTATGAAAGATATTGAAAAAATTTGTAGGGTCGCCTTGGTGCAAGCTGAGCCAGTTATGTTTGATAAAAATTCATCTTTGGATAAGGCTCTAAAATATATTGAAGAAGCAAGTAAAAAAGATCCAGACTTAATTGTCTTCCCTGAACTTTTTAT
The DNA here is from genome assembly GCF_946998875.1 of uncultured Peptoniphilus sp. GTDB lineage: Bacteria > Bacillota > Clostridia > Tissierellales > Peptoniphilaceae > Peptoniphilus_A. The sequence goes on from NZ_CAMQAY010000013.1 coordinate 6,534, forward strand.
TCCTGGCTATCCCATTGGCATGAATTTTGGTTTTAGCATGGGGAAGAGAAGTGAAGGTGGACGAAAAGACTGGATGCGCTATTATAATGCATCCCTAGTCCCAGATGATGAAGAATTTCAAGAACTAATAGAGGCCTCTAAAAAAATTGGAGCTTACATAAGTTTAGGATTTTCAGAAAGAGATTCAGTTAGCGGCACACTTTATAACAGCAATGTTATTTTTGAACCCAAGGGGTCTTATAAAATACATAGGAAATTAAAGCCAACTGGAAGTGAACGACTTGTTTGGGGAGATGCCAACAGAAATTATTTTCCAATCACAGAAACAGCCTTTGGTTCTATTGGCAGTTTAATCTGCTGGGAAAGTTACATGCCACTTGCTCGTGTTGCTCTCTATGAAAAGGGAATTACAATTTATATTTCGCCTAACAACAATGACAATCCAGAGTGGCAGGCAACAATTCAGCACATAGCAATAGAGGGCAAGTGCTTTTTCATCAATGCCGACATGATTGTCAGGTCTTCCTCTTATCCAAGGGATATAAATGAAATAGAGGCCCTAAAGGATTTGCCAAGCCTTGTGTGCAGAGGTGGCAGCTGCATTATTGACCCCTACGGACATTATTTGACTGACCCTGTTTGGGATAAGGAAGAAATAATTTACGCAGACCTTGACATGACTTTGGTGGCTGCCTGCAAGATGGAGCACGATGCAGTGGGACATTATGCCAGACCGGATGTCTTGGAACTAAGGGTTAATGAGAAGTAAAAAAATATATAAAAAAACATAAAATTTGAAGAAAAAAGGGACAAATAAAAAAAAGACTGGTAGATAAAATTATCCGCCAGTCTTTTTTGATTTAAAATAAATTATCTTCTCTTTTTCATTGAGCCAAGTAGACCTCTTGCGATTTCTCTGCCTATACTTCGTGTAATTGTTCCTAGCATTGAGTCTATGCCTTTGTCAATGTAAGATTTTTGCTTTCGAGAGGATTTTCTTTCTTTTTCCAATTCCTTCTCACGCTTTTCTATTTCTTTAAGTCTTTCTTCTTCTAATTTTTCTCTTTCTTCCTGAATTTTTTCATTTTCAATTCTTTTAAGTAAAACTTCGTAGGCAGATTCTCTGTCAACCATATCTTTGTACTTTAAATAAAGATTTGAAGATTCTACTAAGTTTCTATATTCAGCATCATTTAAAGTAACAAAGGAGGAATGTGGGGGAAGAATAAGAGCTTTATCTGCAAGGCTTGGTGCGCCACTCTCATCGGCAAAGGAAACTATTGCCTCGCCAGTCCTAAGCTTTATGATTTCTTCCTTTAAATTCATTGAGTCGTCTTGCCTAAAAGTATTTGCAACAGCGTTAATTACCTTTAATTCCTTTGGAGAATAGGCTCTAAGTTGATGAACAATTCTGTTGGAAAGTTGTGAAGAAACTTCTTCTGGCACATCAAGTGGATTTTGCGTAATAAAGAAGACGCCAACGCCTTTACTTCTCACAAGTCTTACAACTTGAATTATTTTATCCTTTAAAACACTTGGAGTATTGTTAAAAAGTAAGTGAGCTTCGTCAAAGAAAAACACAAGCTTAGGTTTATCTAAATCGCCAACTTCAGGAAAGTTTTCATAAATTTCTGATAGGAGATAAAGAAGCAGCATTGAATATAAAAGTGGATTTGAAATTAATTTACTAGCATTTAAAATATTTACAATGCCCCTGCCAGATGCATCAGTTCTCACTAAATCATTGATATCTATGGCAGGTTCGCCAAAAAACAAATCTCCACCAGCATCTTCAATAAATAATAATTTTCTTGAAATTGCAGAAAGACTTTGACTTGCCACATTGCCATAATTTTTGCTGATTTCGTCTCTGTTTTTGTCAACAAAATTTATAACTTGCTTTAAATCCTTTAAATCAATTAACAAAAGTCCTTCGCTGTCGGCAACCCTAAAAATGATATTTAAAACTCCCATTTGTGTGTCATTTAAGTCTAATATTTTAGAGAGCATTAGTGGTCCCATCTCGGAAACTGTAACTCTAAGAGGAATTCCCTTTTCTCCATAGACATCCCACATGTTTACTGGATAATTTTTAAATTCAAAATTAGAGATGCCTAATTCATTAAGTCTTTCTTGTAACTTGTCATTTATTTCTCCAGGCTTAGAAATATTTGCAAGGTCGCCCTTGACATCAGCGAGAATGGTTGGCACTCCAGCATCAGATAGCCCTTCAGTTAAAACCTTAAGCGTTACAGTTTTACCAGTACCAGTGGCACCGCTTATTAGTCCATGTCGATTCACTTTATTTAAAAGAATACTATTTTCAGATTTTCCCTTTCCAATTAAAATTTTGTCCATGAGAACCCCCTTTATTATGAAAGTTATTAGCTATCTTTATTATAGCAAAGATTACAAAAGTTCACATAAAATAAATTTGAAAAATGTTATAATAAATTAAAAGATTAAGAGGGAAAATTATGGAATATATAAAAAAAATTTATGGAGTAAATATAGAAGATCTACCAGGAGATTCATATCTTAGAGAAATTCCCTTTCTAAAAAATTTTAAGGGCATGGATATAGATAGTCCTGTAACTTTTTTTGTTGGAGAAAATGGAACAGGAAAGTCAACACTTCTTGAAGCCTTGGCAGTAAGACTTGGTTTTAATGCAGAAGGCGGTTCAAAAAATTTTAATTTTTCAACAAAAAAGACTCACTCAATTCTTGGAGAGATTCTAGAAATTGGAAGAGGACCAGGCAAGGAGAGGGATGGATTTTTCCTCAGAGCAGAATCCTTTTACAATCTTGCATCAGAAGTTGATAACTTGGCAGGAGGTGGAACTTCAGATTTTTATGATTCTTATGGGGGAAAGTCTCTTCATTTTCAATCTCATGGCGAGAGTTTTCGCTCCCTTATCTTAAATAGATTTAGGGGCAATGGCATTTATCTACTAGACGAACCAGAAGCAGCCCTTTCGCCAACATCAATAATGTCTATCTTGTGCATAATCCATGAGCTAGAAAAAGATGATTCACAATTTTTTATAGCAACACACTCGCCAATACTCCTTGCTTACCCTCATGCGAAAATTTTTGAATTTTCTGAAAATGGCATAGAAGAGAAGACCTATAAAGAGACAGAATCCTATAGCATCACAAAAACTTTTTTAGATGACCCAGAAAAGATGATAGACTTATTATTTAACGAAGAATAAAATTAATATTTTTGATTTAGAGAAGGCTTAGGCTTTCTCTTTTTTTATTGAGGAATAAAGAAATTTTTTTACAAAGTCAAAGAAATGTTTAATTTTTGTTTATGAAAAATATTTTTTATTTACCCTAAAGTAAGCTTGTGGTAATATTGCTGTGGTATCTTTACACTTAGTTAAATATTTATAAATATTATTTGTTTTAGTAACTTGAGATAAAGTAGTAGGCAATTTATTTTAATTTTTTATTTCATTTAATATTTCTTATGAGATTTCCTCATTAAAAATTTTTGTAAGATACTAACTTAAAATATGGAGGAAAATATGAAAAAAGTTGTAGCGACTACTATGGCGACTTTATTATTTGGGCTTTCATTTCCGGTTACTACCTTTGCTTTACCAAATAATACAGAAGAATTAGAGTCTAAGATTGTTGAAGATTTTAATGTAAAAAAATTTAATGGAAGAATAATTGATAGAGATCCAAATTTTAGATTAGCAAGCGTGAACAACAATCAAATGCCAGCTGTGATTAATAGTAATGATGTTGGCGGCGTTAAACCTGATGGCTATGTAAGTGTAAACTATAAAGTTGACTCGTCTATGGGGAAATTTAAAATTGGCGGACATGATATTCCTGAATTTGAATTGACATATTTTGTTGATCCAAAAGTTGGCGTTCAATTATCTGAAGTTTCTAGTGTCAGCCCTCTTGTAACTGACACTTCTAAATATAAATTAGATGAAAAAAATCCTTGGATTATTGAACCAAACTCAACTAATATGCAAAGTGAAGTAAAAGGAGATATAACTTTAACAGCAAATATTACGAAAATTACAACAGGAACTCCTAATCCAGGTCCTAGTATTGCAGATAGAATTAAATCTGACAAATTACATCCTGTAGATATTTCTGTTTGGGAGAATGATGAAATTAATTGGAAAGATGGAGTTAAGCTTGACACTTCTGTAAATGAATCTTATCTTAGAAGAGCCTTTGATGAGGCGAAATTTGAAGGCGACGGTAGAGCTTCCAATTTACAAGCACCAAGTGGAAGCCAAGGAAAAATTGTTGTGACTTTTAAAGACAAATCTTTTATTGAAGTTAAAGATCAAAAGCTTTATGTCTTTCCACATGTAACTGCTTCTACTTATGCAAATGTACCCAAGGATGCAGTAACAACGACTTTCTTCTTAGGAGAGGGAAGTAAAGTTAAAAGTGGTTTAAATGAACAGGTGGGAGATGCAGAACATCATATTCCTTTCCAAACATTTAAGATAAAACCAGGTACAAATATTTATGACTTCCATCTGCCAACTAATAAGAATATTTTTGATAATATTTCTGCCATGCCAGCTGATGATTCTTATTCCGATCTTAAATGGGAGCCAGAAAACTATATTGTTAGTGAAAACAATAAGTCCTTTACTGCAAGGGCGATTAAGTCCTATAAAGTAAAATTTGAATTTAAGGCTTACGATTCCGACAAGGGCAATGAGGAGATTAATTCTTTACCACAAGAATTAATGGACAAAATGCCAAAAGACCTTAAAGTAAAAAAAGGTGACTCCTTTGAAGCAACTAAACCTGAAAACTTCGTTGAGACTATAAAAGATAAGGCTGGTGAAGTTATTAAGGTTTATGAGTGGACTTTTGCTGGGTGGAATCCAACAAAATTTTTAAAAGTAGAAAAAGATGAAAAAATTTCTGGCACTTGGAAAAGAAAACAAGCAACATCTGCTAAACCTACAGCTGACAAGGTAAGTGAAGGCGATAAAGTAATTAAGGGTACAGGCATCTCTGGCTCAATAATAAAAATTTATCTTGGAGAGAAGGAAATTCTTGAGGCTAAAGTTTCTGACACTGGAAATTGGGAAGCTAAATTAGATAGGGGATTAAATAAAGACGAGAAAGTTATAATTACTCAAGTTGAAAAGGGTAAAAAAGATTCTGACAAAGTAGAATCAAGAGTTGTTGAAAAAAATAAGCCAAACCCAAATCCAAATCCAAATCCTAAACCTAATCCTAAACCAGACCAAAAGCCTAATCAAAAACAAAGTCCTAATAAAAGGCCAAGGACAGGGAATATTTTTCCAAAGCTAAAAAATAGGGATTACAATAAAAATTCTATTGAGGTTAAAACTTATTTAGCTAAAAGCAAAATTAATGATAATAAAAATAAGGGCGTAAGACACATCATAAATGTTTTAAGTGGAGAATACGAATTTGTGAAAGATGGAGTGTCTCAAAAGAAAAGAATGGATGTTGTGCCTGTAATAAAAAATGACAGACTTATGCTGCCGCTTAGAAGTCTTGCTGAAATGATTGGAGCAAGAGTAGAATGGGATTCACAAACTAGCATTGCAACTTTTACAAATAATGGATTAGTTGCAAAAATTCAAATTGATGGCGATGAAATTTTACTTTCCAATGGAAAAGTTATAAAAATGGATTCAAAACCACTAAATATTAATGGAAGAATTCTTGTATCTATTTCCAATGTAGGAAATGTTTTTGGACTGACAAATGGAAATACTAAGGACGGCATTGACCAAGATATTGAATGGGATGATGCCAATAAGACAGTTACAATTAATTTAAAAAAATAAATTTTGATAAAAAGAAAATTAAAGTGAAAAGAACTTGGCAATAAAACCAAGTTCTTTTTTAGTATTTAAAATGGTGATGATAAATAATTTAAATAGCTTCTAGAGCTCCTTTGATATCTTCAATGATATCTTCTGCATCTTCGATGCCTACGCTCATTCTTATTAAGTCAGAGCTAATGCCAGCTTGTCTAAGTTCTTCTTCGTTCATTTGTCTGTGAGTTGTGGATGCAGGGTGTAGGACGCAAGTTCTTGAATCCGCAACATGGGTTACAACTGCTGCAAGCTTTAATGAGTCCATGAATTTTGTAGCTGTATCTCTTCCGCCCTTTACTCCAAAGGCAATTACTCCACAGGAACCTTTTGGTAAATATTTTTGTGCTAGTTCATGTTGTGAATCCTTTTCTAGGGCAGAAAAGCTTACCCAAGAAATTTTATCGTTATTTTCTAAGAATTTAGCAACTGCAAGAGCATTTTCATAATGTTTTGGCATTCTCAAATGTAATGTTTCAAGTCCAATGCCCAAATAAAAGGAATTTTGTGGAGATGGAATACTGCCAAGGTCTCTCATTAGGGTTGTAGTCATTTTTGTAATGTAAGCGCCCTTGCCAAAGTTTTCTGTGTAAACTACTCCATGATAAGTTTCATCTGGTTCAGTAAGTCCTGGGAATTTATCCTTGTGTTTTGACCAGTCAAAGTTTCCAGAGTCAATTACAGCTCCGCCAACAGAATTGGCAAATCCATTCATGTATTTTGTTGTTGAGTGAGTTACAATATCAGCTCCCCATTCAATTGGTCTTAAGAAAATTGGAGTAGGGAAGGTGTTGTCAACTATAAGTGGAACTCCGTGGTCGTGAGCAGCTTTAGCAAAAGTTTCTATATCTAAAACTTTAAGTGATGGATTGGAAAGAGTTTCACCAAAGACAACTTTTGTATTTTCTTTAAATTCTTTATTTAAATCTTCAAGTGAAATTGCTGGATCAACAAAAGTTGATTCGATGCCAAGGTCCTTCATTGTGTGAGCAATTAAGTTATAAGTGCCTCCATAGATTGCTGATGATGAAATTACATGATCACCAGCTTTTAAAATATTTAAAAGTGCATAAAAGTTTGCTGCTTGTCCTGATGATGTTAAAATTCCTGCAACACCACCTTCAAGAGCTGCGATTTTATTTGCAACGGCATCATTAGTTGGGTTTGATAGTCTTGTGTAAAAGTAACCAGCTTCCTTTAAGTCAAAAAGATTACCCATTTGTTCAGATGAATCGTATTTAAAAGTTGTAGATTGAATAATTGGCACAACTCTTGGTTCACCATTCTTTGGTTCATAACCTGCTTGTACACATAATGTTCCTAAATTTTTCTTTGTCATTTTTTTCCTCCTAAAAATTTTATTTGTCGGCAGCTCAAGGGATTTTAAATTTATTTATATAACAATAAAAAAAGCTCCCGTCCATAAAGGACGAAAGCTGAGCTTCGTGTTACCACCTTTTTTTATTATTTTATCGCTAAAATAACCTCATAGAGTACCAACATACTCCGAACGCTATAACAGGCGTACCTGTCGCAGCCTAAACTTTTGTCTCGGTGCGATAACTCCAAGGCCATGTTCCAAGGTAATTCTTTTGATTTCTTTCACCAAATGAAATCTCTCTGTGAAAAGTTTTACAATGTACTCTCCTCTTCAAAGTCTATGATTGAGATTATAAAAGTAGTTAAATCTTTTGTCAAGTAAAAATTTTTAAAAATATTTTTTTATCATTCATACTTTAAAAATCTATTAGATAATATTGTGAAAAGACTTGCTTCAATTAAAGAAGATATAAGCATTTTCATGCCGTCAATTTTATTTATTAGTTCAAAATGATTTGTAGTAATAGCAAGTTTACTTGAGGCTACAATATTTTGAAGTGATGGAATTATATTTTGTGCCACAAGACCAAAGCCTATAATGGATATTAGGACTGAGATAAGAACTATTAAGCCAAGAGATTTAAATTTTAGGCTTAGAAAATTCATTATAGCAATTATTGGAATGGAGGATAGGATACTTATCCCAATATAATAAGAGTATAGACCTAGTCCTTCAATGTTAAAGCCACATATAAATTTACCACTTAATACAAATAGTAATAAAAAATAAATTTGAGTGAAGGCTATTATTATAAAGGCAATAAAAGATTTTGCAATAATAAAATTAATATTTTTTAGGGGACTGGTCCTTATTAATTTTAAACCAGCCTTATGTTCTACTGACCATAGGCTTGAAACAATAATTGATATAAGGGGGATTATAAAAAACATAAAGTAAAATAAGGAAGTTTGCGTCCAAAGACTTTCCCATTTGTTCTTTAAGACATCTTGATTTAGTAAATAGTTTATAGTCCCAAAAATATTTGCAAGCAAGGGAATTATTAATACTGTAATTAAAAGTGAAAATAATTTTAATTTTTTAAATTCTATTTTTAACATTTATGCCTCCTATATGTCCTTAGAGAGTGTAAATTTATTAAGTCTTGTGATATAAATTAGACTGAAGATTATATAAATTAAGCTAATAAACAATGTGAGATAATTTATATTATTCATAGTCTGCCTAAAAACCTCTCCATCTTTTACATAATTTATATTTAAGATAGTAGCAAAAAGTCCAAAGGGATTTATTTGCGATAAAACTTTTGATGTGAGCATAGTAATTATTCCAGACATTGCTCCAACAATTGAAAAGAAAAGGGAGAAGTAAATCTTTTTACTTTTAATTTCAATTATTGTGAAGATCAATAGCATTGAAATGTTAATTGATAGAGTTGTTAAAAAGTAAATTATTATTCTTTTTATTATCTCCACATCTAACTCAAAGTTTATATTTTTACTTGCTAAAAATATTATTATCAACCATTCAATAATCTGGATTAATAAAATTTTTAAGGACAAAGTTTTAATTTTATTTAATAATATTTTTTGAACTCTTAAGCCAAGACTTATTTGCATTTGCCACATATTATTCTTTTCTTCAATCTCAATTACTTTTTTTACAAGAGATGATAGAGCGATGGGATTAAAAAATAAAGAGATTGCTAAATAAGAATCTAATATCCTTGCAAGGGGATATTTATTAACTTGAAAGTCTTTTGTCTTAAAGGCTATAAGGATAGAAAATAAATGTATGGCAAATAAAATTAAAATTGTGAAATTTAATTTCAGTCCCTTATTCTTTTTTATTTCTAAATTTTTCATGGCATCACCTAGCACTTGTCTCTTGAATAAATAATTTTTCAAGACTTTCCTTTCTTTTTTCTACTCTATAAATATCAACTGTATTTACGAGGATTTTTATTATTTTTGCAACTTCTTCCTCACTTTTATTTCCCAGTACTAAATAATCATCAAGTATATTTCCTTGAGGAAGTTCAAGTAGCTTTGAAGCCTTAAGGTTATCTGAAGTCTTTAAAACAATTACTGGTGGATGGAGGTTCCTGTATTCTTTTAAAGAACCACTGTAAGTCAAAACTCCATTTTTTAAAATACCTATGTGACTTGAAATTTTTTCGATTTCATCCAAGATATGTGAGGAGATTAAAATACTTGTATTCGAATTTTTTACAATATTTTTGAATAAATCTCTCATTTCTTCAATGCCATAGGGATCAAGTCCATTAATAGGTTCATCTAGGATCAAAAATTTAGGATTACCAATAAGAGCTATGGCTATACCCAGCCTTTGCTTCATGCCAAGAGAAAAATCTCTGACTTTTTTATTTTTACTTGTAAATAACCCAACATCCTTTAAAACCTTATCAATATTATCTTTTTTTATATTTTTCATATCACAGATAAGGTCTAAATTGTCATAGGCAGTTAGATGGTCATAAAAGGATGGGTTTTCAATTAAGGAACCTAAATTTTTATTTGTTTCTTTTTGATTTTTTGCATTAATTTCCTTTCCATATAAACTTATGCTGCCAGAATCTTTTTTAACAAGACCTAGAATTGATTTCATAAGAGTGGACTTTCCAGCTCCATTGGGACCTATAAGTCCAAAAATACTCCCTTCTTCAATTTCTAAATTAATATTTTTTAAAACTAAGTTTTTATCATAGGATTTGCTAAGATTTTTGATTTTTAAAATGTTCGTCATGATATTCTCCCTTCTTTTTTATTAATTATAAATAAGACCCATAACATAAGGATTTTAAATAGATTACTTTTACATCACAATTACAAATATCAAATTATTATGTGATAAAATAAGCCTAAAGGAGAAAGAAATGAATGAATAATTTTAGAGATGCAAGGCTACTATTAGTTGATGACGAAGATTATTTGATAACTAGTATGTATAAATTTTTAAAAAACAAGGGCTATGACAATGTTATGACAGCAAAAAATATTAAAGAAGCAAGCTTTAAGCTTAAGAATAATAAAGTGGATTTAATGATACTAGACATAATGCTTCCTGATGGCAGTGGTTTTGAATTATTAAAGGAACTTAGGGAAAAATCCACCCTTCCTGTTATTATACTTTCGGCATTAAGTGGTATTGATGACAAAAAAGAAGGCTTTGACTTAGAAGTTGATGATTATATTGTTAAACCATTTTTGCCTGAAGATTTGTTATGGAGAATTGAGGCAGTCTTAAGAAGGACCTATCAAAATAAAAATGATAAAATTACATTATTAGGTGGGATTGTCTTTGATAGGGAAAGGGCAATTTTAATAAAGAATAAGGAAGAAATACAATTAACGGCAAAACAATTCAAAATTTTAGATTATCTTGCTATTAATATTAATAAAATTGTTTCCATTGACCAAATAATAGATAGGTGTTGGGAGGAAAGTTTTGGCTACGAAAATACACTTATTACACATATCTATAGACTAAGGGATAAGCTTGAAGATGATCCAGCAAACCCGAAAATACTTATTACAGTAAAGGGCTTGGGTTACAAGTTACTTGGAGAGAATAAAGAATGTTAAATTATTTTTTAAAAAAACTAAAAAAATTAGCCTTATTTGTCTTAATTTTATTAATTTTAATGATTTTAAGCCTAATTGGTATTTTTTATTCAAGTTTTAAATTTTCAAAAAAATATACAGATCCAAATAAGGTTTATGAATTTTTAGAAGAAAATAAATATAATGATATTTATTTTACCAAGGAAAATAAGACCTTTTTAGGGGAAAAAGATATCTGGGCTATAAGAATTGATAAGAATGGAAATGTTATAGAGAATTTTAATAAACCTAAAGAAGTTAAAAATAAATTTGACATAAGTGATGTTGTCAGATTTACAAGGTATTACTTAAATGACTATCCTGTCTTTACTTTTGTTGTGAAGGATGGAATTTTAGTTTTGGCTTATCCAAAAAATTCCCTAGATAAGCTACCCTTTAATTATTATAATTATGATTTGGCAAAAATTAATTTTTTTATCTTTATTATTAGTATTCTATTGTTTGTCCTATTAGTTTATATATTTTATCTACATGAAGTTAAAAGCATTTTTAAAAAATTAAATCCTCTTCAAGAGGCTATTAATAATGTTTTTGATGATGATTATAAGAAGCTCCAAGAGGAGGGAGAATTAAAAGAAATTTCTGAAACTATTAACGAGGCAAATAGCAATTATATCAAGCTAAAGAAAAGTCAATCTAGTTGGCTTAGAGGAATCAGTCACGACATAAGGACTCCTCTCACAAAGCTTTCCTGGGAACTGGAAGACATTAAAACAAGGGAAAACTCAGTGGAAATTGAAAAAATGGAAGATCAAATTATAAAGATAAGTAAAATTATAGAGGACTTAAATTTGACCAATAGTCTTGAAAACCTAAGTGATGAGCATTTTGAATATAGGGATCCAATTTCTGTTATAAGAAAGTTGATTGTTAATAGTTTAAATGAAAATCCCAGCAAGGATATTATTTTTGAAAATAGAATAAATAAAGAAGTAAAAATTAAAATGGAGGACCATTTATTTTATAGGATGTTGGAAAATATTTTAAACAATAGCATTAAATATGGAAAGGGAAAAACTTATATAATTTATGACCTTATAGATAAAAAATTGCTAATCTCTATTAAAGATGAAGAAGGTACAATTGAAGATAGGGTAATAAATAGACTATATAAAGAAAATCTATCTGAAATTCAGACCCATGGCATGGGCTTATTTGTGTCAAAACAAATTTGCAAACTTCATAAGGGGAAAATGGAAGTTAAAAATCTATCTCCAGGCGTAATAGTTTCCTTTAATTTTGATATAAAATAAAAAGTACAAGAATCTTCTACTTATGTCCATACTATTGACGATTTGTTAAAGTATGTAATATAATAATCAATATGCTAAAAATAGCGATTTATATAGAAAGGTGATTAAATGTCAGGACATTCTAAATGGAATAATATTAAAAATAAAAAAGGTAAGGAAGACGCAAAGAAGGGCAAGATTTTTACTAAACTTGCTAGACAAATAACTGTTGCTGCTAAGGAAGGTGGACTTGACCCAGATTACAATCCATCTCTTAAGGTTGCCATTGATAAGGCTAAGGCTGAAAATATGCCTAACGACAATATTGATAGGGCAATTGCAAAAGCTGGCGGCGGAGATAATGACGATAACTTTGAAGAAATTGTTTACGAAGGTTATGGTCCAGGTGGAGTTGCTGTTATGGTAAATTGCTTGACAGACAATAGAAATAGAACTGCACCAGATGTAAGACATTTATTTGACAAGTATGCTGGAAATCTTGGACAACCTGGTTGTGTTTCTTTTATGTTTGATAAAAAGGGTTCTCTTGGAGTTCTAAAGGAAGGACTTGACGAAGATGAATTTACACTTACTGCCATTGATGCAGGAGCTGAAGATGTAATCGATAGGGGAGAAGCCTTTGAAATTGTAACTGCTCCAGAAGATTATATTGAAGTTAGAAAAGTTTTAGAAGGTGCTGGACATTCTTTTATTGAATCTGAAATAACATACATCCCACAAACTACAACTGAACTTACTGATGAAGATGACATTAAAAATATGGATAAGTTAATTGATGCCTTGGAAGACAATGACGATGTAACTGATGTCTACACTTCTTGGGAGAGAGATTAATGGAAATTAATAGAATTATCGACCATACACTTTTAAAGCCTGAAGCAAGTGAAGAGCAAATTGAAAAACTTGTTAAAGAAGCAATAGAATATAATTTCTTTTCAGTATGTGTAAATCCAACTTGGGTAAAAAAATGCTCTGAAATGTTAAAGGATACTGGCGTAAAAGTTTGTACTGTTATTGGTTTTCCTTTAGGGGCAAATACTCTTGAAACAAAAATCTTTGAAACAAAAAATGCTCTTGATAATGGCGCAGATGAAATTGATATGGTTATTAACATTGGATACATGAAGTCAAAGAAATTCCATGAAGTTGAAAATGAAATTGCTGAACTTGCAAAAATATGTCACGATAAGGGAACAATTTTAAAAGTTATTTTAGAAAACTGCCTTTTAACTAAGGATGAAATAAAAAAAGCCTGCCAACTTGCTGATAAAGCTGGCGCTGATTTTGTAAAGACTTCAACTGGTTTTTCAACTTCTGGAGCTGATGCAGAAGATGTTAAATTAATGAAAGAATCTATTTCAGACAGAATGAAAGTAAAGGCAAGTGGCGGAATTAGAGACTATAAAAAAGCAATGGAAATGGTAAATAATGGAGCAGATAGACTTGGAGTCTCAGCTGGTCTTGCAATTTATAAGGAGAGCAAATCGTTATGAGAATAAATCCCGTTGCCTTTACAATTTTTGGAATAGAAGTAAAGTGGTACGGAATTTTAATAGGCCTTGGAGTCTTTTTAGCTATTTTTATCACAGAAAAAATGGCAGAGAAGAAAAATTATACAGGGGGTCTTTATAAAGATATTTCCACAGATGTTTCTCTCTTCGCAGTTTTAATTGGAGTTCTTGGTGCAAGGATTTATTATGTAATTTTTGAGTGGGAATATTATAGTCAGCACTTAGACGAAATTCTTGCCATAAGAAATGGTGGACTTGCTATTTATGGCGGCATCATAGCTGGAGGATTAACTATTTACTTTTTCTGTAGGCATAAAAAAGTAAATTTTTGGACTCTTCTTGACTGTGTTGCACCAGGTCTTGCTCTTGCACAAGCAATTGGCAGATGGGGAAATTATATCAACGGAGAAGCTCACGGTGGCGTAACAAATGTTCCTTGGGCAATTTTAGTCGATGGACAGAGGGTTCATCCAACATTTTTTTATGAATCAATTGTGAATTTTTCAATATTTTTGTTTTTGTATTTTTATCTTTCAAAAAAGCAAAAATTTGATGGTCAGCTTATTTCTCTTTACATGATAGTCTATGGCATAGCAAGATTTTTCATTGAAGGCATGAGAACAGATTCACTATATATTGGTGCCTTTAGGGTATCTCAACTTGTAAGCCTTGGCATAATAATTTTTGGGATTGCAATTAGACTTATAGCTAAGAGGGAACAAAAGAATATAAAATAATTGAGACTAGGCAACTAGTCTAATTTTTTAGGTGATATTTTGAATAAAATTAATTACAATTTGGAAATGGAAAAAGTAATAAAAAAAATTAATAGGGAAGATAAGCCTAGCCTTCTTTTGCACTCTTGCTGTGGTCCCTGCTCTTCTGCTGTCTTGGAGAGAATAAGTGATTATTTTGACATTGATGTTTTTTATTACAATCCCAACATCGACAGCGCTGATGAGTTTTACAGAAGGTCTGATGAACAGATTAAGCTTGTAGAAGACTTGGAGCTTGATGATAAAATTGATGTGAAAGTTATAAAATACAACCACCAAGAATTTTTATCTTACATTAAGGGCTTTGAAAAGTATAAGGAAGGCGGAGCCAGATGCTTTAGATGTTATAGACAAAGGCTTGAGGCAGCAGCAAAGTATGCTCAAGAAAATAATTACGATTACTTCACAACTACTCTTTCCATTTCACCCCACAAGGATTCACAAATTTTAAATCGATTAGGTAAATTTCTTTCAGAAAAATATAAGGTTAACTATTTATTTTCAGATTTTAAAAAGAAAAATGGGTTTAAGAGGTCAGTTGAACTAACTGATAAATTTAATATGTATAGACAAGATTACTGTGGTTGCGAATTTAGCAGAGGTGAAGATTGAAAAATATAAAAAATATTTTCATTATTACTGTAATTTTTATTTTGACATTGGGACTTTATCTTTCCAATACTATGAATTTTGATTTTAGCAATCATGAAAATAAAATAGGAGAAGCTAAAAAATTAAAAACTGAAGAAACAAAAAAGGATGACAAGTCAGAAGTAAAAATCCTTGCCATGGGGGATATGATTTTTCATCAACCTATTGTGAAAAATTATAGGAATAATGGTACTTACGACTTCACACCAATTTTTGCCAATATTTCTGCTGATATCAATGAAGCAGACCTTGCCTTAGCAAACTTTGAAGGCTCAGTAAATTCGAATAGAAAATTATCAGGATTTCCACTTTTTAATTTTCCAAAGGAAACAATTTATTCCCTAAAAAATGCTGGCTTTGATGCACTTTCAACTGCAAACAATCATGCCCTTGACACAGGACTTGATGGCATAGGGGAAACTATCTCCCACATAAAGGAAAGTGGCATGAAAAGTTTTGGCACTCTTGCAGAAGATGGCGACAAGGGAATAATTATTGAAAAAAATGGAATAAAAATTGGACTTATTTCCTTTACAGACACTTTAAATGGCATGGACTCTCTGATGAGAGGTAAAGAGTATTCAGTAAATACCTTTGCTCAAGATGTGAAGTCCGACATTCAAAATTTAAAGGACAATTCCGATATTGTAATTGTTTATCCTCATTGGGGAAATGAGTATCAATTAGTCCCAAATGAAAGGCAGATTTTTTTAAAGGAAATGCTGCAAGAATCTGGTGCAGATATTATTTTGGGCTCTCACCCTCATGTGCTTCAAAGATATGAAGTTGAAGATAAAAATAATAAAAAATATTTTACAATTTATTCCATGGGCAATGCTCTTTCAAATCAAAGAGTTGAATATTTAAAAAAACCTGGCGTAGACACTGGTGCCTTAATTAAATTAGTCATAGAAAAGGATAATGTAAGCGGTGAAACTAAGTTAAAATCCTATGGTGTTTATACAACCTATGTCAACAGGTATCATGCCAATGGAAAATTAAATTATGATTTAGTAAAGTTAGAAGACCTAATGCCAGGTGGTAAGCTTGATGATGTAACTACAAAGGAATTGAAAGCTAAAGCAGATAAAAAATATAAGGAAGCTTTAAAGGTTTTAAAGGGTGAAATATGAAAAGGGACCAGGTTCCAGGTACAAATTATATAATTTTTCAAGATGAGGAAGAGTTTAAGTATACAAGCGATGCTTTAATCTTGTCTTCTTTTGTCAAAGGTGGACAAAGAGCTCTAGACCTTGGCTGCGGCAATGGAATTTTATCTCTAAGAATTTGTCCTAGATTCTCTGAGGTTCACGCAGTAGATAAAAACAAAAATGTATTGGAAGCCTTTAAAAAATCTATTTTTTTAAATAAATTAGAAGACAAAATAAATTTGCTAGAAGAAAATATTTTTAACTTAAAAAATTATTATGCTACAAATTATTTTGACGCAGTGGTTTTTAATCCGCCTTATTATGATTATGAAAATATGAAGTTTGAAACAAGCCAAGCCAAGCATTTTTTTGATATAGAAAAAAGCCTTTACATAGTAAATTATCTTCTCAAAAATTCTGGTAGTCTTTATATAATTTATCCTACTTATAGATTGGCAGAAGTGATTTATAAAATAAATAAGAATGGCCTAAAAGTAAAGAATATTATAAATATTCATGGAAATAAAAATAAAAAAGCAAAATCATCTATAATTATTGCAAAAAAACAGGCAAATTATGGAAATGATTTTAGAGATTTTTACATAAGAGATGAATTAGAATATACAGACGAGATGAAAAGAGTTTATAGAAACGAGGTGATTCTTTGATTTATTTTTGCCCAACACCTATTGGAAATTTAGGCGACATAACCCTAAGGACAATTGAAATTTTAAAGTCCGTAGATATAATTTTTGCTGAAGACACAAGAGTTACAGTAAAACTTTTAAATCACTACGACATAAAGGCAGAACTTAGAACTTATCACAAGTTTAATGAAGCTGAAATGTCTGAAAAAATAATTGAAAACATAAAAGACAAGGACCTTGCCCTAGTAACTGACGCTGGCATGCCTGGTATATCTGACCCTGGTGCTGTTCTTGTGAAAAAATTAATCGAAGAAAAAATTGATTTTAGAGTTTTACCTGGTGCCAACGCTGCTTTAACAGCCTTAGTTTTATCTGGGCTTGACACAGAGCATTTTCTTTTCTATGGATTTACATCAAATAAATCTTCTGCGAGGAAGAAAGAATTTGAATCCTTAAAGGACTTAAAATTTACTTTAATTTTTTACGAGGCACCTCATAGGATCAAGGATTTTTTAAAGGATGTCTACGAAGTTTTTGGCGAGAGAAAAATTTCCATATCAAGAGAAATTACTAAGGTCTTTGAAGAAACTATTAGGTCTACTACATCAGAGATACTTGAAAAAGATATAACAGAAAAGGGCGAATTTGTAATTTGCTTAGAGGGAAATTCTGAGGAAGAGACCTATGACATAAGAGAACTTTTGCAAGAAGAATTAAAAAAGGGAATGAAAAAATCTCAAGCTGTTAAGGAAATTTCAAAAAAATATAATATTCCAAAGAATGATGTTTACAAGGAGAGTTTGGATTTATGATAAATTTAAATGAACTTGAAGGACAAATAAAAAATATAAATGTAAATTTAAAAGACAAATATGACTTTGTATTTAAATTAAACAATGAAGATTTTAGGAATCAAATAAATAATGAAGTTGGAAAAATTATAAAAATGGAGAAATTTCATAAGGAAGAAATTTCAAAATACAAGAGGACAGTTGGAGTTGATGGTTCTAACAACAGGTCTGGCGGAGCTTTTCCACACTTTATAGAAATTTTCCAAGGTCTTGCCAAGTCCACAGATGGCAATGAAGTTTATAAGACTAAGGTCTATACGCCCACACTAAATTCACTCTTTGATGAGCAAAATCTTTCACAAAAACTTTTGGCGACTATTGAAATTGAAACGGCATTGGAATACATTGATAAATACGATTTTGATTATTTAATGATGGACGGCGGATTTATAAGATATAAAATCAACTGTCTTGATTTATTTAAAGAGCTTCGAGATAAATGTGAGCGGAAAAATATAATTCTCTTTGGAGTTATAAAGGACATAAAGACAAATGTCATATCAAGAAGTCTTGAAATTGACGAATCCATTTACGACAGAGAAATTTTATTTAACAGATTAAAAACTGGGGAAGCAATATTAATAAAAAATGAAATTAATAAAAAATTTATCAAGGATGGAATGGGCGAGGGATTTTCATCTGCCTTTATGAGGACTTCAAAGTTTCCAGGAGCTGTTGGAGTTGATATTTTAGATACGCAAGAGAATTACCTTGAAGAAATTTGCAATTTGATTTATACACTTACACCAATGTCATCAAGGGGAGTACCCCTTTGGCTTGATATAGTGGACAAGGATGTAAAAATTACAGATGAAATTTTAAAAATGCTTTTAGAAGAATATTTAGACAGAGATGTTTACGAAAGATTTTTTATTTCTGAAAGAGATAAGAGAACTTTATAGGAGGAAAAATGAAGGTACTTGGAATTACTACCACAAGGGAAGTATATATTGGTTCTAAGGAAAAAAACTTTAGAAACAATGAATTTTTAATAGTTGAAGATCCAGTTCAAGGCGATATTATTGGAGAAGTTGTAGATTCAAAGACTTTTAACAGATTTATTCCTCTGGATATTGGCGGAGATTTTATTGACAGTGATGTTTTATCTTCTCTTGGCTCTATGGGTTATGATGTTGGCGATGAGACAGTTTATGTTGCAAAACTAAGATTTTTTGAGGAGTTACTTTATCCACCTCTTACAGGAAGTGATTTGAGGGCGCCAGAGTTTAATGAAATTAAAAATTTATTAATAGACACTAAGCCAAATAATTCATTGATTCTCGGTTCAATAAAAAACACTGACAATATTGCTGAAGGCATGGATGATATTTATAAAAATCTCTTCAGCACTTTCGAAAACAATGAATACTTAAAGCAAAGGGAGCTTCCTTATTTATTTGACTACAAGTCCATGCACCAATACCCACACATAGGAGTCTTTGGCGGATCTGGCTCTGGTAAGTCTTTTGGTCTAAGAGTTGTACTAGAAGAATTAATGGAAATGGGAGTGCCTGCCATAGTAATGGACCCTCATTATGAAATGGATTTTTCTAATAATTCTGAAATATCTGACAAAAATTATTCTGAAAATTTCAAGTACCTTGAGATTGGTCTTCATACAGGAATAAAATTTCAAGAACTACAAAAAAGAGATTTAAAAAATCTTTTAAATGCAGCATCACCCTTAACTGATTCTATGAAAAATGTTATTGATGTAATGTTAGCCAAGGGCTCAAGCTACGAGTCCTTTAAAAATAAACTAGATATGCTTTTAGAAGGGCAAGAGATTGGCTCAAGAGATAAAATAATTGCTGAAATTTCGGCAGAACCAGACATAAGTAAAAAGAATAGGCTAGAAGAAGTTCTTGATGTTTATGAAAGATATGACAAGACTTGTAATTCAATGAGTGTGCGTGGAGTTTTGTGGAGACTTATTAATCTTCAAAACGAGGGAATTTTCTCCCACAATATAGATGAGCTTGTAGACCTCTTAAAGAGAAGAAAGTTAGTTGTCCTTCAAGGATCAACAAGAATGATAAATGTATTTTCTACTTATCTTTTGGCAAAATTATATTATCTAAGAAAGGAATATAGGGATGAACTTTACAGAAACAATGCAAAGGTAGAATATTTCCCACCCTTTGTAATAATTACTGACGAAGCCCATAATTTTGCACCAAAAGGTTTTGACACTCCATCAAAAAGTATTTTGCGTGAAATTTCTCAAGAGGGAAGAAAGTATGGAGTATTTTTAATTCTTGCAACGCAAAGGCCTACACTTTTAGATGAGACAATTACAGCACAGCTAAACACAAAACTAATTTTTAGAACTGTAAGAGCATCTGATATCGATACAATAAAAGAAGAAACAGACCTTTCCTCAGATGAGACAAAGAGACTTCCATATTTGAGTTCAGGTGATGTATTTATTTCATCAGCAAAAAAAGGCAGAACATCCTTTGTGAGAATTAGGGCGGCAAATACAGTTTCACCTCACACAGAAAATCCTTTTGATGAACTAGAAGGTCACGAAAATGAAGAATATGAAAAGTTTTTCATGGACTTAAAGGATTTGCTTCCAATTGATGCTTCAAATTTAAGCCAAGTTTTAATGAATTACAATAAAAAATCTGGAGAAAATTTATCCTACGATGACTTAAAAAACAAGTTAGATGAATTATGCCAAAGAGACTTTATAGAAAAAGAAGATAACTTTTTAACGGAAATGTATAAAATCAAATAAAAAAATAACTGACTCTATAAAAATTTTAGAGTCAGTTTTTATTTTTCAATCTTTTTTAAAAGATATTCATCATACAAGTTTTGAAGAGATAATTTTTTCTCAATTAATTTAATTTTTTTTGATCGGCTTAAAGTTTTTATAAAATATTCTTTTTTTAGGGCGTCGGACTTATCCTTGCACTTTTCACTAAAGACCATTACAAGGGGGAGTCTTGAAGCAGTATATTTTGATGCAATGCCCTTATTGTGAGATTTTAGTCTTTTTTCTAAGTCATTAGTGTAGCCAGTGTAGAGACTTCCATCTCTACATTTTAAAATATAAACGAAGTTAGACATTTAAGTCTCCCGATAAAAACTCATCAACTGCAAAATTTATAATCTCAAATTCAAAGCCGCGACCCTGCAAATATTTTTTTGCAGAATTTATTTTTTTTGAATCTTTTTCCTCTGCATCTAATTTTTTGCTGAGAAGGTCTTCTGCATTAAGATACTCAGTTTCATAGTCGTAATCTGTCATAATTTTTTCAATTATGTCATTTTTAATTCCCTTAGACCTTAGCATATAAATAATCTTTATCTTGCCGTATTTTTTTATATTCATGGCATCATTTAAGTAGCGCCTTGCATAGTCTTCGTCATTTAAATATTTTTTCTCATTTAAAATTGGAATAACTGTGTCAATAATTTCACCGCTTATTTTATTTTTATACAAGTAGTCAATGAGTTGCTTTTCAGTCTTATTTCTTTGCAAAAATCTATAGGATAAAAGAAGTGCATCAGTTTTTTCATCTTCAAATTTTAATTTTTCTATAATTTCATCTTCAACTTCTTGACCCTTATAGAGCCCAAATTCAATTAGAGTTTCTTCAGAAATTTCAATTTCATAGCCGCTGTCAAAGAGAATGTGAAATTTTTTCTTTTCAAAACTTATATTTGATATAATCATTTTATCACCAAATTAATTTTAACATAAAATTTGAAAATCCCCAATTCATCTAAATTAACAAAATGTGGAAAAATAAAAGCAAAGAGTATATAATTATATAGAGTTTAAGACAAAAGAGGTGCAATATGTTTGAGTTAATCTCGCAAGTGTTGAGATATATTTTTATAATCTTAATTTATCTTTTTATTTTTAGTATTTTAAGATTAATGTATCTTGATGTAAAAAGCATGACAAATAGGGGAGACTCTCTTGACGATGCTTATTTAAAAGTAGTGAATAGACTTGATTCATTGGACTTTAAAATGCAGGAGTATTATGTAATTGATGGTGATTTAACTCTTGGCAGAAGTTCAAGAAATGATATAGTTATAAAAGATAAATTCGTAAGTAAAAACCATTTAAAAATTCATGATGACAGTGAGGCTTATTATATTGAGGACCTAGGGTCTGCCAATGGAACTTTTTTAAATGGTGCAAAAATTGATCCTAATGAGTTAATTGAACTTCAAAATAATGACAAAATTGGAGTTGGATTTATTCAATTTATTTTTGTAGATAAAAGGTGAAAAAGTGTTAGATAATATTTTAAAACAGCGAAAACCTAGAAATCTTCTCTTGATTTTTGAAATTCTAAGTATTTTATTGTTATTTTCTTACAACAATAACAATGTTGACAGATACATAGTTATTTTATTTTTGGGTTTGATTTTAATCGTATATATTTCAAACTTAGTTCTAGGCAAAGTGTCTTCAGGAGATAATTATATATTTTTAATAGTATCCATGCTTTTAAGTCTAGGGATTATAACTATATACAGATTGTCGCCTAAACTTGGGTTGAGGCAACTTATTTGGGTATTAGCAGGTATATTAGTTTTTTACTTAACTTATTTTATAATTAGAGCTATGAGAAGGCTTGAGTATATGACAGGTCTTTATTTAGGGCTTTCAATTTTATTTTTCTTACTAACAATTATTCTTGCTCCAGATAAATATGGTGCTAGAAACTGGATAAAAATTTCTGAAGGAATTACAATTCAGTTGTCAGAATTTACTAAGATTTTAGTTATATTTTTAATAGCTTCTTTTTATACAACTTTCCAAAATAGACTTAAAAAATTAAATTATCAGTATACTTCATATTACTTGATGGGAGTAATATATATTTTTGTGGGCTTTTTATTTATTCAAAGAGACTTGGGAACAGCTGCTATATTTGTAGCCATTTACACACTTCTTCAATATATTTATGATGAGGATAGAGTCTCCATTTTAGTAAATATTGGACTAATGATAATAGGTTCAGTTGCTGGATTCTTTTTATTTTCTCATGTTAGGAAAAGGGTGGATATATGGCTAAATCCATGGACAGCTGATAAGGTTGTTAATGATGCTAGACAAATTGTACAGTCACTATTTGGCATTAGTGAAGGTGGTTTTTTTGGTCAAGGAATTGGCCTTGGCTATCCAAAACAAATTACCCTTGCTCACTCTGATGTTATTTTTTCTGCAATTTGTGAAGAGATGGGAATACTTACTGGAATAGGAATAATTATGCTCTACATGCTTTTAGTTTATAGGGCTATTAAGATTGCACTAAATCAAGAATATTTATTTTACAGAATTCTTGCCCTAGCAGTTGCAATTTTATTTACAGTACAAGCCTTCTTAAATATTGGTGGAGTAATAAAATTAATACCAATGACGGGCCTTACACTTCCTTTTATATCCTATGGAGGAAGCTCAATGATATCTAGTTTTATATTACTGGGGATACTTCAGGTTACCAGCGAAGATTTATCATACAAATACGATAGGGGAATAGACAATGAATAGTAAAGACAATAAGAGAATTTTAGTTTTACTTGTTTTTTTAATAATGCTATTAGTTGCTCCAATAATTTATTTAACTTATTTCACAGTTTTTAAGGCAGGAGAAATTATAAATCACCCTGCAAATAGGAGAAGTGAACTTAGAGAAAATTCTGTCAAGAGAGGAACTTTTTACGATAGAAATCACGAAATCCTTGCTTATTCCAATGGAGAAAAATATAATTATCACAGAATTTATAATCAACCAGTTATTTATTCTCATATCATTGGTTATTCTGACAAAATTGTCGATAAGTATGGACTAGAAAAAGAGTTAAATAATTATTTAGTTGGAAAAGAAGGCTCTAAAATTCTAAAGACCTTTAAATCATTAATAAATAAAAAATATGATCCCTATACTGGGGACGATGTAACTTTGACTACAGATACTGATCTTCAAGAAAAGACTAGATCTGTTTTGCTATCAAAGGCTGAAAAGGGCTCTGTTGTCATTATGAATCCAAAAACTGGAGAGGTTCTTTCAATGGTATCTCTGCCAGATTTTAATTCTCAAAACATAGCCCAGGACATGCAAGCTATAAATGAAGCCAATAATGGTGCTCTCTTTAATTCTTCAACGAAGGGTAAGTTTGCTCCTGGTTCCGTATTTAAAATAGTTACAACTACAGCTATACTTGAGTCTGGAATTTCTCAAAAATATACAGATGAAGGTGTGGAAAAAATTGATAATGGTCGTGAGTTTAAAAATGCTGGCAATAAAACTTATGGAAGAGTAGACCTTAAAAGGGCATTTACAAACTCATTAAACACTTATTTTGTAAGGAAATCTGTAGACATGGGCATTGATGTAATGTCACAAGTTGCAGAAAAATACATGATAAATAAAAAAGTTGACTTTGAACTTCCACTAGAAACTTCAACTTGGGATTACAAGAGAAATGGCTTTGACAAAACAGCCCTTGGAGCTGCAGGAATTGGTCATGACACACTTTTAGTTACACCACTTGAAATGTGCATGGTGGCATCAACTATTGCAAATGACGGTGTAATGATGCAACCTCACATTGTTAAGAGGATTGACTCTTCTGACGGTAAAAATGTTGTAAGAAATACACCAACAGTTTTAAGTGAAGTTACTTCTAAGGAAAATGCAAATCAAATTACAAAATATATGATAAATGTTGTCAATAATGGTACTGGTACAGAAGCCTATGTATCTGGCATGAAAGTTGCAGGAAAGACAGGTACTGCACAACTAGATTTAAAAGAAGGAACAAACAATGCTTGGTTCGTTGGCTTTGCTCCAGCAGATGATCCAAAAGTTGCAATTTCAGTTGTAATTCCTAATGTAAAAGATTTTGGTTCTGAGGCTGCAGCTCCTATAGCAGGTGAACTTTTAAAATACGCTGTAAATCATTTGCAGCTTGAAGAAGAGTGATACCATGTTTAATAATAATTTTGTAACTGCCTTTGTTGCTGCAGCAGGCATGGGCAAGAGAATGAATATGGGAATTAACAAACAATTTCTTGCCATTGATGGAAAGCCAATCCTTGCTCATACTATTAAAAAAATTGAAAAATCTAAGTATGTTGACTTTTTGATTTTAATCGTAAAAAAAACTGACATGCCCTATGTAAATGACATTATTGATAAATACAAAATCAACATGAATTATAAAATTGTCTATGGCGGCAAAGAAAGGCAAGATTCCATAAACAATGGTCTCTTAAATATGCCTGAGGAAACAGACATTGTTCTTACTCATGACGGTGCAAGACCCTTTGTCTCAGTTGATAAAATTGACGAAGCCATTGAATGTGTAATGGAAACTGGCGCAACAGTTTTGGCAAATCCTGTTAAGGACACTATAAAGGTCTCCATGGATGGAGAGATTGTGGATTACACGCCTAATAGAAATAGACTTTGGCAAGTTCAAACTCCACAAGTTTTTAAAAAAGAAATTCTTATGAAAGCCTATGAGCAAGCTTATACAGAGGGCTATTATGGGACTGATGATTGTTCCTTAGTTGAAAAGACTGGGATTAAGGTAAAATTAATTTACAACTCTTATGACAATATAAAAATTACTACTAGAGAAGATTTATCTATTGCAAATATACTTGTGAAGAAGGTGAATACATGAGAATAGGGATTGGTTATGATGTCCATAAACTTGTTAATGATAGAAAGCTTTTTATTGGCGGCATAGAAATATCCTATGAGAAGGGGCTTCTTGGTCATTCAGATGCAGATGTGCTTATCCATGCAATTATGGATTCGATTTTAGGAGCCCTTGCACTTCGTGACATAGGCTATCATTTTCCAGATACTGACAATGAATACAAGGATATTGATTCAAAAATTCTTTTAAAGAGAGTTTATGAAATTATGAAATCCAAAAACTACAAAATTGGAAATATAGACTCAGTTATTGCTTGCCAAAAACCAAAGCTTTCGCCCTATATTGACGATATGAGAAAAGTAATTGCTGAAATTTTAAATACAGATATAGAAAATATTTCTATAAAGGCAACTACAACTGAAAAGCTTGGTTTTATAGGAAGAGGAGAGGGAATTTCCTCGCAAGCAGTATGTTTACTTGAAAGGGATGATTAACTAGATGAAATTTTTTATTGACACTGCAAATATCGAAGAAATTCGAGAAATTAATTCTTGGGGTGTGCTCTCTGGAGTTACAACTAATCCAAGTTTAATTGCAAAAAGCGGTGGAATTTTTGAAGATGTAATTAAAGAAATCTCTGAAATTGTTGATGGAGATATTTCAGCAGAAGTTATTTCTACTGATTTAGATGGAATGCTTAAAGAGGCT
The DNA here is from genome assembly GCF_946998875.1 of uncultured Peptoniphilus sp. Taxonomy (GTDB): domain Bacteria; phylum Bacillota; class Clostridia; order Tissierellales; family Peptoniphilaceae; genus Peptoniphilus_A. The sequence goes on from NZ_CAMQAY010000013.1 coordinate 32,558, forward strand.
AGAGAACTTGCCAAAATTTCAAAAAATATTGTAATAAAAATTCCCATGATTGAAGAGGGACTTAAAGCTGTAAGTATACTAAGTAAAGAAGGCATAAGAACCAATGTAACTTTAGTATTCTCAGTTTCACAGGCACTTCTTGCAGCGAATGCAGGAGCATCCTATGTTAGTCCATTTATGGGAAGGCTTGATGATATTGGTGAATCTGGCATGGATCTTGTGGCTGATATTGCCTATATTTTTAAAGAGTATGGCTATAAAACTGAAATTATTGCAGCAAGCATAAGACACATTAATCATGTAGAGGATGTTGCAAGAACTGGTGCTGATATTGCAACAATTCCATATAAAATATTTAAGAAAATGATTAAGCATCAATTGACAGATAGTGGTTTAGAAAAATTTTTAGAAGATTTTAAAAGTGTAAAGACAAAGGAGAAATAAGATGGACAGAAATTTAGCATTAAACTTAGCAAGAGTAACAGAAGCAGCAGCACTTTCAGCAGGCAAATGGCTTGGAAAGGGCGACAAAAATGCAGCAGATGGCGCAGCAGTAGATGCCATGAGAAGAATGTTTGACACAGTTGACATTGATGGAACTGTTGTAATTGGTGAAGGAGAAATTGACCAAGCACCTATGCTATACATTGGCGAAAAAATTGGAACAAAAAATGGCGAAGAAGAAGTAGATATTGCTGTTGACCCAATTGACGGAACAAATTCTATTGCCAATGGCATGGATAATTCTATTGCAGTTTTAGCAGTTGCACCAAAGGGATGCCTTTTAAATGCTCCTGATATTTATATGGATAAAATTGCTTGCGGTCCTAAGGCTAAGGGACTTATAAAGTTAGATGATACTCCAACAGAAAATATTAAGAGAGTTGCAAAGGCACTTAACAAAAATATTGATGATATTGTAGTTGCAGTTCTTGATAGACCAAGACATGAAGATTTAATAAAGGAAATTATTTCTATAGGTGCAAGAGTTAAAAAAGTTTCTGATGGAGATGTAGTTACAGCTATAGAAACTTGTTATGAAGATTCTGGAGTGGATCTTGTAATTGGCCGTGGCGGCGCTCCTGAAGGTGTAATTGCTGCAGCTGCACTAAAATGTTTAGGTGGAGATTTCCAAGGAAGACTTCATCCAACAGATGAAAAACAAGAACAAAGATGTAGAGACCTAGATTCTGACTTAAAAAAAGTTTATTCAATTGAAGATTTGGTAAAGGGCAATGAAGTTATCTTCTCAGTAACTGGAATTACTTCAGGAGAAATTCTTGAAGGCGTAAAATACTATGGAGACAATAAGGCAAAAACTGATACTTTAGTTTTAAGACTTCCAAGTGGAACTCAAAGATTTATTAAATCAATCCATTCCCTTGATTTAAAACCAGATTATGCTAAATAATTTATTATGAGTAATGATAATGAACTAAAAAATAAATCAATTGATGATTTGAGGAGAATTTCTAAATCTTTGGGTTTAAAAGATGCGGATAATTACGATATTGATGATTTGAAGCACTATATTATAAGAGGAGAATTGCCAATAAAAGATTTAAATGATATGCCTTTAGATAATTTAAGGGTAGCTGATCTTAGGGAAATCGCCAAGGATTATGGAATAGAAAAATCTTACTCTTTAAAAAAAGAAGAATTAATTAAAAAAATAAACTCAATAAGAGAAAATGAAAAAATAGAGAAATTAGATCTTTCTGAAAATGCTCAAGAAACATTAAAAAATTTAGAAGACAAGGATTATGTCAAGGGTATTTTAGAGCTACATCAAGATGGCTATGGGTTTTTGAGAAGAATTAATTATCTTCCAAGTGAAGAAGATATTTATGTATCTCCATCACAAATAAGAAAATTTAGGCTAAGAAATGGCGACGAAATCCTTGGAATTAAATCACCTCCAAAGGATGGAGAAAATTTCAACGCCCTGCTATTTATTAAATCAGTAAATGGCATGCACCCTTCAAAAATTTTAAATAGACCTTATTTTGACAACTTGACACCAATTTATCCTAAGAAGAAAATAAATCTGGAAACTGATGAAGAAGACATAGCCATGAGAGTAATTGATTTGCTTTCACCAGTGGGCCTAGGGCAAAGAGGTCTCATAGTTTCACAACCAAAATCAGGAAAGACAACTCTATTAAAAAAGATTTCTAAATCCTTAAATACAAATTATCCTGATCTACATTTAATAGTGCTTCTAGTAGACGAAAGGCCTGAAGAAGTTACTGATATGAAAAGATCAGTCAAGGGTGAAGTTGTCTATTCAACCTTTGATGAAAATCCTAAAAACCATACAAGAGTAGCAGAAATGGTAATTGACAGGGCAAAGAGGCTTGTGGAAAATAAAGAAGATGTTGTGATTCTTTTAGATTCTCTAACAAGACTTTCTCGTGCCTATAATTTAATTACACCTACAAGGGGAAAGACTCTTTCAGGTGGACTTGATCCATTGTCTCTTCACAAGCCAAAGAGATTTTTTGGTGCAGCAAGAAATATTGAAGAGGGTGGAAGTTTGACAATCCTTGCCACTGCTCTTGTAGATACTGGTTCAAGAATGGATGATGTAATCTTTGAGGAGTTTAAAGGCACAGGCAATATGGAACTTCACCTCAACAGAAGCCTTTCAGAAAAGAGAATTTTCCCAGCAATTGATATTTTAAAATCAGGCACTAGGAAAGAGGAGTTCTTGTTGACTAAAGATGAACTTGCCTTTAATTATGAGTTTAGAAATAATTTAAATGAAGACAATATTGAAGACCTTACAGAAAAATTTTTAGATAAACTTTCAAAAACAAAAAATAACAAAGAATTTTTAAAAAAATAATTATCTTTCTTGCTTCAAATGTTGATTAATAGCCTTATATATTGTATAATGATTAAGGTAATAAATATATTTGTACTACAATGAAAATTGTGTTATAATATTAAAATTGAGTTATAAAAAAGTTTAAGGGGGCTAAACAATGAAAAAAGGAATTCATCCAGATTATAAAGAAGCTACAGTAACTTGTGCTTGTGGCAATACTTTTAAAACAGGATCTGTTAAAGAAGATTTAAAAGTTGAAATTTGTTCAGCTTGTCATCCTTTCTTTACAGGAAAGCAAAAACTCTCTGATCATGGCGGAAGAATTGAAAAATTCAATAGCAGATACAAGAGAAATAAATGATAATGAGGTTAGCCTAGCTAACCTTTTTTATTACTTAAATTTATGAAGATAAAAGAAGCCCTAATAGAGGGAAGAGGATTTTTAAAAAACTTAGAATATACAGATCCTATTTATGAAACTAGAAAAATTTTAGGAGAAATTTTAAAGAAAGACTTGTCTTATTTGGTTTCTCACGACAATGAAGAGCTAGAAGATTCAGTTGAAAAAAAATATTTTGATATTTTAAAAAAGAGGCAAGAGGGAATACCTCTACAATATATTTTGGGAAGAGAAGATTTTTACGGAAGAACTTTTACTGTATTAGAGGGAGTTTTAATACCCAGACAGGATACAGAAATTTCCGTAGAAGTAATTTTAAAAATTCTAAGGGAAAATAATATTAAAAATATTCTTGAAATTGGATGTGGAAGTGGAATTGTTAGTATTACACTTGATCTTGAGAGTAAAGGACAAGTGGAAATCACTGCAGTTGACATAAGCCATCAGGCTATTAAAAATACAAATATAAATAAAAATAATTTAAAATCTAAAATTAAAGTTTTAGAGAGCGACTTATTTGATGAAGTTAATGATAAATTTGATTTAATTTATTCAAATCCGCCTTATATTAAATCTCATGATATAGAAAATCTACAAGTTGAAGTAAGAGATTATGAACCGAGACTTGCATTAGATGGCGGAAGTGACGGACTTTATTTTTATAGAAAAATCATTAAAGAAGCGCCAAATTATTTAAAAAGGCATGGATTTCTAGTATTTGAAATAGGTTATGATGAAGCTGAGGATATTTCTTCTATTATGAGAGAAAATTTTGACACTAAAATTTATAAGGATTTAAATAATTTAGATAGAGTAGTAGTGGGACGATTAAAGGTATAGGGGTAAATATGTACGAAAAACTTTCGGTTTTTGAAGATAGATTAGTAGAGCTCGAAAAGGATTTGAGCAATGTAGAAATTATTAATGACTCTAAACTTTACCAACAAAAGGCTATTGAACATGCAGAGATAGAGCCAATTGTTGCAAAATATAGAGAATATAAAAATACATTAAAGGCTTTAAATGAAAACAAAGAATTGATAAAAGAAAAATTAGATGATGAATTTAAAGATTTAGTTAGAGAAGAAATAAACGAAGGAACAAAAAAGCTTGAAACTTTAGAAAATGATTTAAAGATTTTACTGATCCCTAAAGATAAAAATGACAGCAAAAATGTTATGGTAGAAATTCGTGCAGGGGCTGGTGGAGATGAAGCGGCACTTTTTGCTGGGGTATTATACAGACAATATGTTAGATATGCTGAAAGAAAAGGATTTAAAGTAGAAACTATTTCTTCCAATGAAATTGGCATTGGCGGATTTAAAGAAATTGTCTTTATGATAATAGGAAATGGTGCTTACTCAAGACTTAAATACGAATCAGGAGTTCACAGAGTTCAAAGAGTTCCTGAAACAGAAAGCGGAGGTAGAATTCACACTTCCACAGCAACTGTTGCAGTTTTACCAGAAGCTGAAGATGTGGATATTGAAATTGATCCATCTGAAATTAAATTTGATGTCTTCCGTGCATCAGGCAATGGTGGACAATGTGTCAACACAACTGACTCTGCTGTTAGACTTACTCACATTCCTACTGGAATAGTTATTTCTTGCCAAGATGAAAAGTCACAACTTAGAAATAAAGAAAAGGCAATGAAATTACTTAGGTCAAAATTATATGATTTAAAACTTCAAGAGCAAAATGAAAAAGAATCAATGGAAAGATCTTCACAAATTGGAACTGGAGATAGATCTGAAAGAATTAGAACCTATAATTATCCGCAAGGAAGAGTAACTGATCACAGAATTAATTTCACATCTCACAGAATTGACGCCATTAATGACGGAGACTTAGATGAAATAATTGACGCTTTGATAACACATGATCAAACACAAAAAATCGAAAATATTGATTAAAAAATAAAATTAAATATTAGATTTATTTAGTGCATTTATTTGCTTTTTCATTAATAATAGTCTATAATAATAATTGTAATTTTATTATTAAATATTATGGGGGTAATATTATGAATCAAATGACAAGTGACAAT
>NZ_CAMQAY010000014.1 GCF_946998875.1 uncultured Peptoniphilus sp.
AGACATTTAACCAAAGTCTATCCATGGACATGACACCTCTTGAGTCGATGACAAAATTTGTGTAGGAAGACTCAAGGGGTATGGAGTCAAAAACTTTTGTGTAATTTAAAATATATTTGTCGCCATCTATTTGGTAGTAGGAGAGATAAATGTCTCTGGTGTCATATTTTTTCTCCAATAAAAATTTTTGGGCAATATTTTGTGCATCTTCAAGGTTATCTATCTTATATTTATTTTTCTTGTTTCTATTTTCGTAGAAGGCTCTCCTGCCATTAACAAGGTTTACATATTCGTCGCCAAGAGAAATCTCTGCAAGGTCTGTACTTGGTCTTGCCACCTTGCCCTTGCCCCTAAAGTATCTGTCATTGATGTCTTCTTCGGATGAAGTTTCAAAGGAAACTAGGACTGAAGGAAGTTTTTTCCTTCGTCTTGGGATTTTTGTTTCAAGACTTATATTTTTTTCTGCCAAGAGGTCAGTTACTTCCCTAATAAAATCTCTTCTAGTGGATTCGTTTCTCAGCCTAAAATTATTGTAATTTGAGTAGAAAAACAAAATTGCATTGGCAACTAAGAGGGCTATTATTAAAATTTTTTTTATTTTTTTCCAATCCATAATATTACCTTACCATCATTAGCTTTCCACTTTCAGTGTTAAAATAATAAATATTTCCCATATAAGTCATCTCGTAGACAAGCATTGGTGCCTCTGCCTCCTGGCTATTAAAGCTTAGGTAGACAAGGTTTAAATTGTCTACAGAAGCTAGGACATCCATAGTTTTTTTGTAGTCAAAGAGGTCCCTATTTTTATTTATAATCCTGTGAATGGCTTCTAGATAAATTTTTTCTCTCTTGTAAATAGGGTTGTCGTCCTTTCTGATGTAGTACTCACGATAATTTTTTACAAATTCAGAGTAGACATCAATTTCTATAAAGCTGTGCTCCTTTGAAGGGAGGACTAGAGGTATTTGTCCGTCCTTTAAGTTAAAGAAAAATCTGTAGCCAAGGTTTTCGTTGTAGTCGCAGGGCTCAATTTTTTCAAGATAAATTCCTGAGCTTATGCCAGTTTTTTGGGCAATAAATTCCACAGCCCTATCTAGGCACTTATTGAGGTCTCTTGACTTCACATCAAAAAGTGATTCAAGAGAATATTCTATTATGCCTTCAGAGGAAAGAGAGAGGTACTCATTTTCATAGATGTAAGTGTTTTTGCCGTCTACAGTTAATTCTCTAATGTAATCAATGGGCACATCTAAAAATCTTTCGGCAAGAGTTGACTTCTTGTCCTCTTCCAAATTATTTAGACCAGACACATAGGAAACCTTTTGAAGAGACAGGTAGTCCTCGTCGGGAATGTAGATGTCCTTTTTAATTCCATAGGCCTCATAAAAGTTTATGGCACGAAGACCCTTAGCCTTTACTTCAGTAAGGATATGGTCAATGGGAAAGTCCACCTTTATGTCAATTAGCTTGTAAAAATTCTTGCTGCCAGAGATGTAAATTTCTCCAGTGTCAGAAATATAAATGGAGTCAACGCTTAGGTTTATGTCGTTGGAATTTCTGTCGTCGCCAATTAAATTTACAAAAACAGAGCCAGATAGGGGCGAATTAAATTTAAAAACAAGGGACTTTTGCTTTTGAAGGTTTAAATACTCTTCAGTGTCAATTAATTTTAAATTTTCAGAAGTTGCCCTTTGCAGTTTTTCAGAAATATCTTCGGCAGTTTCCTTCCAATATTCTCCTAGGTCAGTTGTCACATAGTGGTCTCTCTCGCCAAAGTTTGCAATAATCCTTTGGGGAGTTAAAATTTCCTTTAAAAATTCATTTACATCGCCAATGGATTTTTCGCTTTCGTCCCTTGTGTCAAAGGAAAGCCAAAGATTTTTTGATTGAAAAACTAAGAGTAGAATCAAAAAAATTATGGCAGTGGTGGATAAAGATCTATGAAATTTCTTCATCTTCATCACCTGCTTTAAATAGGAGCCTAATGCTTGTGCCCTCGCCAAAAACTGATTCAACTTTTAGACTTCCACCAAGGGATTTTATCATTTCATTGGCAATAGAAAGGCCTAGACCAGTGCCGCCCATTTCCCTACTTCTTCCCTTTTCAACGCGGTAAAACCTTTCTGTAATTCGCGGCAAGTCTTCCTTAGGTATGCCTATGCCGTTGTCAGATACTCTTATCTCAACAAAGTCATCAAGATTTTTTGCAGTGATAGAAATTTTTCCATTATCAGGAGTGTACTTGCAGGCGTTGGAGATAATATTTGTAAGAATTTGGTCTGCCCCATTTCTGTCGGCATAAATGTCTTTTACATCCATGGCTATGTCAAGTTCAATTTTGTGATTTTTTTGGCTGATTAATAGGGATTGAGACTCAATTGCCTCGTCAATAAACTCGTAGGTGTCAAACTTCACAAGCTTCAAGTTGTCCTTGTTGTAGTCAATATTTGATAGAGATAATAGGTCTGTTACAATCCTAGACATTCTTGAATTTTCTCTGTCGATGACCTTTAAGAATTTCTTTTCAGAGGTCCTATCTAAGTCGCTATCAAGAAGAGTTTCTGTGTAGGATTTTATAGTTGTAATAGGAGTCTTTAGCTCGTGACTTACATTTGCCACAAATTCTTTACGCATAATGTCAAGCATGTGGTCTTTATTTACATCTTGAAGAACTATTATTAGTCCAGAATTTATAAGAGCATCAGACTTGTAGGGCGCGTACTTAATTTTGTAAAAGGTGTCAGAAATTTTTGTAAGCTCTTCACCCTTTAAAGTCTCTTCCTTTTTGTAATCAATGTTGTAGAGATTTATACTCTTTAAATTTATTTCACGCTTAAAGTCCTTTTCAGAAATATTTAAAATTTTCTTGGCAATGGAATTGGCGTGAATTAGTTTGTTGTTCCTGTCAATGGCTATTACGCCTTCAGCCATGTAGTTAAAAATTGTGTCAAGTTTTGACCTTTCAAGGTCCATCTTCTCGATAGTTTCGCGAAGTTCCTTTGTTAAGAAGTTAAACATGAGACCAAGTTCGCCAATTTCGTCGTCGCTTTTAACTTCAACGCTTTGGTTAAAGTTACCCTTAGCCATGGCCTTGGCCTTTTTTGTGAGAGTACGAATGGGACCTGTAATGGAGTTGGCAATAAAATATCCCAAAATTGCAGTTGTGATAAGAGAAATTATTGTTGCGTAAGTAATTATTACCTTGGAGTCCTCGATTACAGAGTAAATAGAATTTAAGTTTCTCGTCATATAAATAATGGCAAGAATTTTTCCGTCGCCAGACAAAATTGGTCTAGCAATATGTTTTTCAACATTGCCTTCATTTTTGTATTCCACAATTTTTTCGCGAGTCTTGCCCTTTAGTGCGTCCATGACAAGTTTTGGCTCAATGAACTTTAAGGAATAGGCATCTAGGGAATCCTTTGAGGAAATATTTTTTGTGGAGGCAAGAATTTTTGGAGCCTGGTCAGAGGATATGATGTAGGCAGATTCTTCACTGGAAATACCCCAGTCTTTTAGAGTTTGGTCAAGCTGGGGTAGTGTTTTGTAATTATTATCTTTAAAAAAAGCTGATGTTGTAGTTGCAAGGGTGTCCATGGTTTTTACCATGGCAGTAGTTGCAGTTTCGATTTGCACATTTTCAAGCCTATCGATTATAAAGGTAGATGCAATAAACATGGAAATCAAAACAAGTACAACATAAATTAAAATAAATCTCGATTTAATAGAGTGATTCATTAGCCTTCACCATTATCTGATGCGAATAAGTATCCAACTCCTCTTTTAGTCTTGATGTATTTAAAGTCTTTATTTTCATCTTCGATTTTTTCGCGGAGTCTTCTCACAGTTACATCCACTGTTCTTATATCGCCATAGTATTCATATTCCCAAACTTCTTCAAGGAGTTCTTCTCTTGAAAAAACAATGCCTGGGTGTGAAGCTAAATATTTTAAAAGTTCAAACTCGCGAAGAGTCAACTCAATATTTTCGCCCTTTCTTCTAACTTGGTATTTATTTAAGTCGATTTCAAGGTCCATTACCTTTAAAACTCTTGTGTCCTCTTCCTTTTTTTCTTGGGCATCAAAGCGCCTTAGTACTGCCTTGACTCTGGCAAGGAGTTCTCTCATAGAGAAGGGCTTAACTACATAGTCGTCTGCCCCAAGTTCAAGACCAAGGACCTTATCCACTTCGTCTTCTCTTGCTGTCAGCATAATGACAGGCACATCAGAAGACTTTCTAATTTCTCTTAAGGTTTCAAAGCCATTTAATTTTGGCATCATTATGTCAAGTAGAATTAAATCGTAATTATTTTCACTTGCAAGCTCAATGGCACTTTTGCCGTTGTCGGCAGTGTCGATGATGTAACCTTCCTTTTCAAAATTAAATTTTATAATATCAGATATTGCAGATTCATCGTCTACTACAAGTATTTTATCTTCCATAAAACCATCCTTTATTCTTTATCAATTTTTGTAAAAATTTCGTCATTTCCCTTTTCTGAGTACAAAATCAATAGAGTTTTCGTGTCAAGTATTCCATCTATCTTTAAAATCATATCATAAAACCTAGTGAGGTCGGAAGTGTTTACAGTTTTTATGCGAAGCATAATGCAGTGCTCGCCAGTGACTCTGTAGCATTCAAAAATTTTAAATTTTTCATCTTTTATTTCCATGATCTTAGAGATTAGTCCCTTGAAGTCATTTGTATTTACCTTGGCAAGTACATAAGTGTCTACATTGTAGCCGATTTTTTGCCAATCAACTAGGACCTTGTAGCCCTTAATAAAGCCAGCGTCTTCCATCTTATATATTCTTCTATGGATGGCAGGTCTTGTAAGATTTAATTTCTTAGAAATATCTTCGTGGCTCATCCTTCCGTTTTTTCTCAAGAGTTCCAAAATTTCGATATCAATTTCATCTAAATTTTCATTTTTTCTCATAAAAGTTCTCCCCGTTACGAATTGTATAATTTTTTTTATTTACCTTACCTTATTTTAACATAAAATAAAAAAAATGAAATAAAATTAAACTTTATATAAGAAAAGATAAATTGTGAAGAAAAAATTTAAAAAAGCGATACTTCTTTATAGAGTTGGGAAAATAGTATATAATAACTTGCAGGAGGCTCCTATGGAAAATTTTTCAGCTCTTACTTTTAGAAAAATGACTTTAGAGGATGTTTTTACTTTTAGAAATTGGGGAAGACATGATTCAATTTTATTTTTAGAATATAATTTTCTTGAAGAGAGAGATAAAGATATTGAGGATTGGTACAGGTGGAAGACCAATAGACCATTTTCTGAATACTATGTAGTTCTCCTTGAAGAAAAAATTATTGGCTACCTTTCTTTAAAAAACATCAGCAAATTTTTAAAAAGAGGAGAACTGGGAATAGTTCTCGATTCAAATTATACAAATAGGGGCATTGGCAAAAAAATTTTAAAGATCTTTTTAGATGACTTAAAAAAGAGAGGCTTTAGAAAGATAATTTTATTTGCCGCAACTTATAATGAGAGAGCCATAAAAGTTTATAAGAGTCTGGGCTTTAAGGAGAAAAATAAATTTCTAATGCGCTTTACCAATGGCAATTACGACGAAAATAATCCTGATTTTATAAAGCACTGGGACTCCTTTAAAATTATTTTTAACAGAACTTATAACTATGCCATAAAAATGGAATTAGACCTGGAAAGAGATTGGTGAGATATGTTTTTACTAGAAAAAAATAAATACGACCTAGGAGAAACTTCCCTAGAAAATATTTTTATAAATGATTTTATGCCTGGCGCCAATGGCGAATTTGTAAAAGTTTATATTTTAGGCTACAAATTTGCCAGAGAAAATAGAGAAGACATCACTAACGAAAAGCTCGCCGATTACCTTGGCATACTGGAGTCAGATGTATTTAGGGCTTGGCAGTACTGGCAAAAAATGGGCATAGTTGAGCTTGAAGGCGACAAGGTAAAGTTTATAAATTTAAAGGAACTTTACATCAACAATGTCTACAACTTAAAGGAAGAGAAAAAGGATGAAAAGGGCTATTCAGAAATTGTAGAAAATCCAACCTATGCCAACCTACTGACAAGGGCTGAATTTTTAATGAGAGAGCCCATTGCTCCAATGAAAAAAATTGACATAATAAATTGGATAACTTCTTACAATATGCCAGCAGATTTAATTGAAGAGGCATTTTTTTACACAACAGAAATTAAGGGAATCTACAATATTTCCTATGTTGAACAAGTAGTAAGAAATTGGTCCAGAGACAACATTAGGACCATGGAAGATGTGGAGAAGTCCTACATTGAGCACGACCTAAAATATTACAGGTATAAAAAGGTTATGCGCTATATTGGCGTGGACAAAAAATTCTCTCAAGCTGATTTTAATATTATTAATTCTTGGTTTGACGAATTTAATTTTTCAAAGGATCTTATTCTTGCTGCCTGCAACAGAACTTCAAAAATTTCCAAGCCCAATGTCAGCTATGTTGACGCCATTCTTAGAAAATGGAAAGAGCTTGGCATAAATTCTGTGGAAGAAATCGAAGATAAGGATCAAAAGAAAAAGAAGAGAAAGCCAACTGCTTTTCACAATTTTAAGCAAATAACTGACAAGTATTCTGAAGAAGAACTTTTTAATGTGGCAATGAGAAAACAGCGTGAAGGCTTTAAAAAATTAGGTGTAGATTATGGAACTGACGGCAAAGATAAGTAATTATTACGAAAACCTGAGAAGGAAAAATGCAGAAATTCAGGAAAAGAGATTGGAAGAAATTTACAAAAAAATTCCTGAAATAAGAGAAATTGATGGATTAATAAGAGATATTGCCCTTCGGGCATCAATTGAGCAGATTAAAAATCCAAACCAGGACAAGTCCCTTGAGGAATCGGAAAAAATTTATAATTTAAAGCTCAAAAAGATGGACTTTTTAGAGAAAATGGGCTATCCTAGAGATTATCTAAGTGAGATTTACACTTGCAAGGATTGTCACGACACAGGAATAAAGGAAGACAATGAGAAATGTCACTGCTTAAAGAGATTAATTGTCTCAGAGCTATATGATATGTCCTCTATTTCTTACATGCTTGAAAAGGAAAATTTTGACAAATTTGACTTGAATATTTTTTCTGAAAAGGTTTATGAAAAATATAAGATGTCTCCAAGAGAAAATATGAGAAATATTCTCGCCCTTTCAAAGAATTTTATCAAGACCTTTGATGAGAAGAATGATTTGAATTTGCTCCTTTGGGGACCAACTGGTCAGGGCAAGACCTTTTTACTTAACTCTATAGCAGCTGAACTTATAAATAAGGATGTCATAGTTATTTATCAAACTGCATATGAAGTTTTAAAGACAATTGAAGATAGAAAATTTAAAAATATAGATGACGATAGGTATGATTTGTACTTTGAGTCCGATCTTTTAATCGTAGATGATCTTGGTATTGAGTTTGTAAATTCTTTTACAACCTCAGAAATTTTTAACATTATAAACACAAGACTATTAAGAGGCAAGAAAACTTTAATTTCCACAAATTTATCACCCAAGGAACTTTCAGAAACTTACACTGATAGAGTTTTTTCCAGGGTTTTTCAAAAATTTGTGCCAATTAGATTTTTTGGACCGGACCTAAGATGGCAATGAAGGGAGAAAAGATGAAATTATCAGAAAGAATTGAAAAAATTGAGTATTCAGCAATAAGAAAGCTTACGCCATATGCTGACAAGGCAAAAAAGGAAGGAAAAAAGATTTATGAATTAAATATTGGTGCACCAGATATTGATGTGCCAGATACTTATTATGAAACTTTTCAAAATTTTAGAAGAGGACCACTTCCCTATGCCTATGCACAAGGACTTCTTGAACTAAGACTTGCCACTGCAAATTATTATAAAAATAGAAATATAAAATTTGATGCCGATGACATTTACATCACCAACGGTGCCAGTGAAGCAATTTTATTTACCTTCCAAGTAATTGCCAATGAAGGCGATGTTATTCTTACAACTGACCCCTTCTACACAAATTACATGACAGTTTTTGAACAACTTGGCATTGAACTTGATGCCTTTAAGACTGACCCAGATAAGGGCTTTGCTCTACCAGATGAAGAAGAAATTGAAAAACACATTAGTGACAAGACAGTTGCAATTTTACTTTCAAACCCAACTAATCCAACGGGAGCTCTTTATTCTGAAGAAGAAATTTTGAGAATTGTAAATCTTGCAAAGAAGCACGACTTATACATTATTGCTGACGAAGTTTATAGAGAATTTGTCTACGATGGCAATACTTATAAGTCCTTTGGAGAAGTTGAAGGAATTGAAGAAAATTTAATTTTAATTGACTCCATTTCCAAGAGATTTGGTGCTTGTGGCGCAAGAATTGGCTCTGTTGCATCAAAAAACAAGAGATTTAACGATGGAATAAATAAACTTTGCAACTGCAGACTTGCTGCATCAACTATTGAACAAGTAGCTGCTGCAAAATTATATGGAATTGACAAGTCCTATTTTGAAGCTGTAAATAAAGAATATCAAAAGAGAAGAGATGTTATCTACGAAGAACTAATTAACATTCCTGGCGTAACTGTAAAAAAACCAAAGGGAGCCTTTTATGTAATGCCAAAACTTCCTGTTGATGATACAGAAAAATTTGCAGTTTGGATGATTGAAAACTTCGACATTGATGGTGAAACTCTAATGTTTGCACCAGCTAAGGGATTTTTCAAAGACAAAGAAGAGGGAAAGCAAATGATAAGACTTGCCTTTGTACTTAACACTGATTCCTTGAGAAAGGCAATGAGAATTTTAAGAGAAGGCATTAAGGCCTATAATAGTGAAAATGAAAAGAGATAAGATTTTAAAAATTCTAGAAAAAATAGTAATTTTTCTAGTAACTCTTGTGATGATTTCAGTTCTTGCCAACCAATATATAAAGACTAGTGCAGGTGCAATAAATGAGAGCCTTAGAATGGCACAAATTGTCCTTGCTATATTGATAGTTTTTTTAACGCTTCTCATGGCTATAATTAATAAAAATAAGGGCTTGTTTTTTGTACTACTTGGCTTTTACGCTTTGACTATTTTACTTTTCTTTGTATTTAAATCTGCAAATAGAATTTAAATTGTGAGTATTTTAATAAAAATGAGATATAAAAAAAATATGGAACTGTCTTAGGCAGTTCCTTTTTTAAAAGAAAGAAGGGAAATTATGAATCTGTTACTTATAACGTTGGTACTTTTACTGGCAATTATAGCCACAAAAATTTCAAATAGATCAGGTCTTCCTGCCCTGCTTTTGTTCTTGGCAATGGGAGTTACCTTTTCTGCCCTGGGCTATGATTTTAACAACTTTAAGGTTGCAGAAAATATTGCAAGTCTTTCCCTTATGATAATAATTTTTTACGGTGGCTTTGGTACTAACTGGACTATGGGTCGAGAAAGGGCAAGGGAATCCATAAGCCTTGCAAGTCTTGGAGTCTTTGCCACAGCCATACTTACGGGACTTTTCTGCCACTACATTTTAAAAATTAACTTTTTGGAATCAATGTTACTTGGCTCAGTAGTTGCCTCTACTGACTATGCAGCCGTATCAAATATTTTAGTTTCAAAAAACCTAAACCTAAAATATTCTACTGCGCCACTTCTTGAAATCGAAAGTGGCTCTAACGACCCTACAGCCTATACCATGACCATGGTCTTCTTGTCACTTCTATCAGGCTATAGCGTCTCCATTCCAATAATAATTTTGCAACAAGTTGTCCTTGGCATAATTGGAGGATTTTTGCTGGGCTTTGTTTTTAAAAAGCTCATAGAAATTTTATCTCTTGACGAAGACGGACTTTTTTCAGTTTTTATAGCCACAATGATGATAGGAACCTATGCCCTTACATCACTAGTTGGCGGCAATGGATTCTTGGCACTATACATCCTTGGCATTTACATTGGCAACCACGAGTTTAGAAGGAAGAGAGATGTTGTATTTTTCTACGACGGACTCTCAACGATTTTCCAAATAGCAATGTTCTTCCTCTTGGGACTTTTATCAGATATACATTTAATAATAAAGGCTATACCAATAGGCTTTGTCATTGCAATTTTCATGCTCTTAGTGGCAAGACCACTTACAGTCTTTGGACTTATGGCACCCTTTAAGATGAAAAAAAATCAGCTTACCCTAATTTCTCTAGCAGGACTTAGGGGAGCAGCAGCCATTGCCTTTGCCATAATGGTTGTAAATAGAGACATAAATTTATCCATAGACATCTTCCACATAGTTTTTGTAATTTGTATATTTTCACTTTTAATCCAGGGAACGGCACTGCCCTTTGCCACGAAAAAGCTTGATATGTATGACCCAGACGACACAGTTCTCAGGACCTTTAATTATTATTCAGACAAGACAGATCTTGAATTTATAAAAACCCATGTATCAAAAACTTCTCCTTGGGTGAATAAAAAAATATCTGATATAGAAATTGCCTTTAACATAATAATTGCAAAAATAGAAAGAGAGGGCAAGAGCATTGTCCCAAGGGGCAACACCTACCTTAGAGATGGCGATGTAATTGTCCTTGGCGGCGAAGGATATTTCGATGCCACCGGAGAGGACCTACTGGAAATAAAAATTTCTGAGACACATAAGTGGGCAAATAAGAGAGTAAGGGACATTCACATTGGAAAAGATGAGCTAATAATTATGGTAGAGACTCCAAGTGGAGAAATAATTGTGCCAAGGGGAAATACTATTTTAAAGCCAGGAGACAGGGCAGTTATATCTAAGGAATCCAATGAAATAGAAGATCCGGAATAGGAGGAAATATGTCTGACTTAAAGGAAATAAAGGAAGCACAAAAGGCACTTTTAGATTTAAAAGATGAAATTGACTCAGTAATAAAAGAGACAGAAAGTGCAAGTAGATGGGGAATCTTTGACATTTTTGCAGACTCAAGCTTAGTTGGCTTTGTAAAAAGAGGAAAGATAAAGGACATCAACTCAGGCCTCGAAATTATTCGCGAAAAATTAGAAGTTGCAAAAAAAGAACTTGGCGATGTTAGAATAAATTTAGATGAAGAAATAAGTGACACAAGTTACGATTTTTTTGTAGATGTAATCTTCGACAACATCTTTACAGACCTAAGAGTAAATAGGGAAATAAAGGAGATAAGGGAAAATTTATTTGACCTTAGAGATAGAGTAGAAGAAATTTTAAAAAAATTAAATTAGATTTTAAAATTAACAATGAAAAGTTAAAGTAAAATCCTCGAGTGGTCGAGGATTTTTTTTGTGGAAAATTTTTTTCATAGAAAAAATGTATAGTTAAGATAAAAACCCAAGCCCAGAAGATAGAAGGACCAAGGTAATAAAATTGTTTTTTTAAAATATAAATTATTAAAAATATTTTAAAAACAAAAAATCTACTCACTACTGTAAAAGGATACAATCATGTATTTTACAAGATTCTAAACTTTATATACCAACTGATTTAAAGCACTATAGAACTTTTGATTCAATGTAAAAATGTTTTCTAAGATTATGAATTATACTAGACTACAAATTTTTTTAAGGTTATAATTAATTTAAATCATGCAATTATATTATGAGAGGAGAAAAAATATGCAAGATTCACAACAAAAGAAAATCAAGTGGTTTATGCTGTCCTTTATGGCATTTTCTACTTTATGGGGTTTTGGAAATGTTGTTAACGGTTTCGTTTTCTTTAACGGAATTCAAGTAATATTTTCATGGATCCTAATGTTCGCACTTTACTTTATACCTAACGCCCTTATGGTAGGGGAACTTGGTTCATCCTTCAAGAACGAAGGTGGCGGAGTTACTTCATGGATTAGAGCAACTTCAAGCGATAAGTTAGCTTATTATGCTGGTTGGACTTATTGGGCATGTCATATTACTTACATAGCTTCAAAGGGTTCAGGTGGACTAAAGGCAATGAGCTGGATGTTTTTCCAAAACGCAGAAGTTTATGATTCACTTCCAACTGCCTATGTTCAACTAGCTACTTTAGCAGTATTTTTAATTTTCTGTTGGGTAGCAAGTAGAGGTCTTAACCCACTTAAAAATCTAGCAACTATTGCTGGTTCAAGTATGTTTGTCATGGGTATTCTTTACATCTTAATGATGCTAGCTGCTCCAAAAATCAATCCAAATGGTGGTTACCAAGCTATGGACTGGTCTCTTGACAATTTAATTCCAACTTTTGATATGAAGTATTTCACAAGTTTATCAATCCTTGTTTTTGCTGTTGGTGGTATTGAAAAGATGAGTCCTTATGTAAACCACATGGAAGGAAATTCATCTAAGGAATTTCCTAAGGCAATGATCTTTGCTGCTGTCATGGTAATTATTTCAGCTATCTTTGGTACTATTGCCATGGGTATGATGTTTGACCCAGCTATTATAAATGCTGATACAGCAACTTTTGACTCTTATGCAGCTAACGGTGCTTATTGGGCCTTTGAAAAAGTTGGAGAATACTATGGCCTTGGCAATTCTATTATGATTATTTACGCCCTTTGTAACATGATTGGTCAATTTTCAACTCTTGTTGTAAGTATTGACGCACCACTAAGAATGTTACTTGACGACGACAAGACAAACCAATACATCCCAAGAAAGCTTCTTAAGAAAAATAAATATGGAGCTTACATTAACGGTATTAAACTTATAATTGTCCTTGCAGGTTCAATTATCCTTGCACAAATTCTAGTGCCAGGTGCTGCAACTGTTTTAAGACAATTAACAAAGCTTAACTCAATTACAATGCCCCTTCGTTACCTATGGGTATTCTTGGCATATATTTTCTTAAGAAAGAATAGAGGAGATGTAGAAAGAGAATTCTACTTTACTCGTAACCAAGGCATTGCATTATTCTTTGGCTTCTGGTGCTTCATAGTTACACTTGCTTGCTGTATGCTAGGTATGATTTCAGACGACCCAATGCAAATGGCACTTAATATTATTACACCACTTGTACTTGTTGCACTTGGAGTAATTTTACCAATGATTAGAGCAAAGGAAGATAGAAAATTAAGCTAAATTCCAAAAAGGAGGAAGTAATGAATTATTTAGAAACTTCAAAGGAATTGTTAGAATTTATTAAAAAGAGCGCAAGTATGTTTCACACAATTGACACTGTGAAATCCTATCTTGACGCAGAAAATTTTATTGAATTAAAGGAAGGCGAAAGCTGGAATATTGAAAAGGGCAAAAATTATTACACTACAAGAAATGATTCATCAGTAATTGCCTTTAAGGTTGGTAAAGACCTTTCAGACTACCATTACCAACTTGTAGCTTCACACTCTGACTCTCCAACTTTTAAAGTTAAGAGCATGCCAGAGCTTGAAGGAGCAGGAGATTATGTAAAATTAAATGTTGAAGTATATGGAGGACCAATTGATTGGACTTGGTTTGACAAACCTCTTACTCTAGCAGGAAGAGTTTTAGTTGAAGAAAAGGGAGAAATCACTTCAAAGCTTTTATACATTGATAAAGACATTTTAATTATTCCAGATGTTGCAATTCACATGAATAGAGAAGTAAATAAGGGTTATGAATTTAATAGACAAGTTGATTTACTTCCATTATTTACAGCTGGCGCAATGAAAAAGGGCGACTACGACAAGATGATTGCAGAAGAACTTGGAGTAAAGGTAGAACAAATTATTTCCAAAGACTTGTTCCTAGTAAATAGACAAGTTGGAAAAGTTTGGGGTTACAAGGATGAATTTGTATCATCACCAAAGCTTGACGACTTGGAATGTGCCTTCACATCACTAAAGGCCTTTATAGCAGGAAATAACCACAAGGCAGTAAATGTTTATGCTTGCTTCGACAACGAAGAAGTTGGCTCAAACACAAAGCAAGGTGCCATGTCAACACTTCTTCACGACACACTAAAAAGACTTAATGCATCTCTTGGCTATGACGAAGAAGAATACCACAAGGCAGTGGCAAAATCCTTCCTAGTTAGTGCAGACAATGCCCACGCAGTTCATCCAAACCACAAGGAATTAACTGACGATGAAAACAGAACTTTCATGAATAAAGGTATTGTTATAAAAGAAGCTGCCAACCAAAAGTACACATCAGACGCCTTTTCACAAGCAGTCTTTAAAAAGATTTGTGCCTTGGCAGAAGTTCCAGTGCAACACTTTGCCAACAGAAGCAACATGCAAGGTGGCTCAACTCTTGGAAACTTATCAAACACACAAGTTTCACTTCACGCAGTTGACATTGGACTTGCCCAACTTGCAATGCACTCAAATTATGAAACAGCAGGAGCAATGGACCCAGCTTACATGATTAAGGCCCTTACAAAATATTACAACTCAAATGTAAAAATTGAGGGCGCATCAAAAATTTCTGTTGAAGAATAATTTAGCTTCAAAATAATTTTGATTAATAAAATTTAAAAATAAGAGCAGGCTTAGCTTGCTCTTTTTTTTAAACTTTATTTAAAGGGGAAATTTTATATATAAATTTTATTTTTATTAAAAAGCTTTTATTTTAACTAAAAAGTTTTAAAGGTGATAGAATATGGTTGGTGAGGGTTTTGGATAAATTTATTGAAATGCGCGACGGTGCAAAAATTTTTGTAAAAATTCTTGGAAGTGGCGAGCCACTTTTACTGCTACATGGAAATGGTGACGACTATTCCTTTTTTGAGAAGCAAATTGTCGTCTTTAAGAAGGACTTTTTAGTCATAGCTATGGACACAAGAGGACATGGCAAAAGCGACAAAAATTATTCTTTAAATTTTGAGGACTTGTCCCTTGATGTCTATGATGTCCTGGAAGCATTAAATATAGAGGCCATAAATATTTTGGGCTTTTCTAACGGGGCAAATCTCGCCCTAACTTTTGCAAAAAATTATCCCAAGAGAGTTAAGAGGCTTATTTTAAATTCTCCTAACAAGGATTTTTCACAGATAAAATTTATACCTAGAATCAGTAGCTATATTTTTTATTACAACCTAAAAATATTATCCAAAATTTTTACAGGACTTAGAAATTATTTTTCTGTTTACAAATTAATTTTTGATAAAATAAAGATTGTGGATTCCGACTACAAAAAGTTTGATTTTCCAGTTTTAATTATTGCTGGCGAGAGGGACTTAATTTATCTTTATAATTTCCACAATATTGCTAAAAAAATAAAAAAATCTAAATTATATATTATAAAAAATCACGGACACAAGGTGGCAAGGACTAAGCCTTACGAATACAACAAAGTGGTTCTTGATTTTTTAAAAAGAGAGGTTAATTAATGGAAAAATTAAAAAAATTTGCCAAGGGAATTAAGCCGATTTTTCTCTTTGGCGTAATTCTTTTAGTAATTCTTGAATTTACAAAACTTAGAAGGGAAATTTCCCTGGAAGAAGTTTCAAATATTTTTTATGAAATTTCTTTAATAAAAATTTTTTCCATGGCAGTCTTGGGTCTTCTTGCCTTTTCTCCCATGATTTTCTACGATTTACTTTTGAGTAATTTCTTGAAATTAGATAGGGACAAAAATTACATCGTCAAAAGATCTATAACTGTAAATTCTTTTAACAACTTAATTGGCTTTGGCGGTCTTATAAATATTGGACTTAGGATGAGATATTTTGGCGAGGGCAAGGAAGACAAGCACTTTTTAAAATTTTTGGTGAAGTCTCTTTTCTTTGACTTTGCAGGTCTTTCCTTTTTGGCACTTACATCTCTAGTGTTTTTAATTTTTTATGAGAGCAAAATTTTAATCAATTATAAAATTTGGTTACTGGGAGCAATTCTCTACTATCCTGTTTTATTTTTCCTTTCAAAAATTAGAAATGATGGAGAGCTTTCCATTTCAAAAAAATATGCCACAGAAGTTTCTCTTGTGTCAATTTGTGAGTGGACCTGTGCAGGGTTTTTCTTCTCCTTCATTGGATTTTTGCTTGGCATAAGACTTAATATTTTTATAATTATTTCTGCCTTTATAATTGCAAACATAATTGGGATTTCTTCCTTTATACCAGGCGGACTTGGCTCTTTTGAACTTGTAATAATAACTGCCTTTTCTTCTATGGGAATTGAAGATGAAAGAGTCTTAACCTGGCTACTTCTCTACAGAATTTTTTATTACATTATTCCTTTTATCTTTGGACTTGTATTTTTCCTTCATGACTTGGGCAGCATCTTTGACGAGAAAAATGATAAGATTCCCTCTAGGCTTATAAAGTCTCTGGGACTTGACCTTCTCTCCTTCTTTTTGTATTTGACGGGAAGTTTTATGATTTTATCTGCAACTATTCCAGAGGAGATGAATGAACATTACTGGCTAAGTCAGTTTAGTCCCCTATACGCAAACTTGATTTACCAATTTCCAAGTCTGATCTTTGGAGTATCCTTTATAATTTTAGGCCGAGCCAACAGAGAAAAGGTGGAGAAGGCACCAAGACTTACAATAATTTTTCTCATCTTAGCTCTTATTTATTCCTTTTTAAGTGGCTTTGGAATAATTGAAATGATATTTTTAATTTTAGTCATCTTTCTGGCAGTTTTCACGCGAAAAATGCCCTACAGAAAACAGCTAGTCTATTCCTTTGAAGCCATTACCATAGACAGCCTTTATTTTGTCGTAATTTCTGTAATTACAATTTATTTTATGGCAATAAATTATAGGCTAAAGCCGATTCATTACAGGGACTTCTTTGTAATTCCCTTTGAGAAAAGTTTTTTGCGATTTTCTATTATTTTTATACTTTTATTTATTTCCATGCGACTACTTTTGTTTTACTTTAAGGGAAAGAAAGTTAAGCTTGGAGAAAAAATGGATCTGGAAAAAGCTAGGAAGCTTTTAAGTGACTACGACGCTCCTGCCGAAGCACCACTTGCCCTAGTTGGCGACAAGGATCTTTATTATTACGAAGAAGAAGGAGTTATAACTTGTGGTCTTTCTATTTCAACTTACAAGGACAGAGTCATTGTCATGGGAGAGCCCTTTGGAAGGACCGAGGACTTTGACAAACTTCTAGAAAAATTTGTAAAAGAAGCAGACCTCTACGGTTACAAGCCAATTTTTTATGAAGTTGGACAAGGAGGAACTATAAAACTTCACGATTTTGGTTTTTCCTTTATAAAATTTGGCGAGACGGCAGCCCTAGATTTAGAGAAATTTAACTTAGAAGGTAGAGAGCACAAGTCACAGAGAAATGCCCTATCAAAGTTTGATAAATTAGGCTACACTTTTGAAGTCATAAAGCCGCCTTTTAATGATGAATTTTTGGATAGGCTTAAAGAAATTTCTGATGATTGGTTAGAAGGCAAAAGGGAGAAGGGATTTTCTCTTGGCTACTTTAATAGAGACTATTTAAACTTATGCCAGATGGCAGTGGCAAAGGATGCTAAGGGAAAAATTTTCGCCTTTGCAAATATTATGCCCAACCCCAATAAAACTTGGGTGACAATTGATTTGATGAGGTTTGAAAGAGAAAATGCGCCAAGTGGCATTATGGATTTTCTATTCTTGCAGCTCTTCTTATATTTTAAAGACCAAGGAAAAATTTATTTTGACCTGGGCATGGCGCCCCTTTCCAACGTTGGCATCAACACAAATAGTTTTGTGGAGGAAAAACTTGCCTACTTAGTTTACAAGTTTGGCTACAAATTTTATTCCTTTGAGGGACTGAGAGCCTACAAGGAAAAATTTGCTCCATCTTGGGAGCCAGTTTACCTCTCTTATCCCAACAAGTCTTGGCTACTTTATACTATGCTTGCCATTTTTTTAGTGGACATAAATGCAGCCAAGGATAATAATTGAAATTTAAATAATAAATAGGATTAGCCTTAGTACAATTTAATAAATTTATGATATAATTATTTTATTATGATTTGGAGGATTAGTTGTATGTTCTTTTGGCTTGAATTTGCAAATACTTTTATGAATAGATGCCATGGACCTCTTGACGCAATTTTTGCGACTAATTTTTCACCTAAAAGTTTTTTACGCTCATCTTTTGATGAGCTTTTTTAATTGGAGGAAGAATGAAAGATTTTTATTTTAATTTTTTAGGAAATTTTAAATTTAAGAAAGGGGTGTCGAAGTAATGTGTGGAGTTATTGGTATTTACTCACAAAGTAATGTGAGCAAAAAATTATTTTACGGACTTAATTCTCTTCAACACAGAGGACAAGAAGCCAGCGGTATTTGCGTCTTTGACGGAAAAAATATGGTTCTAGACAAGGGCATGGGACTTGTCTACGATAATTTTGACGACGAAAGTTTTATAAAATTAAAGGGAAATATTGGCATAGGTCATGTTCGATATGCAACTGCAGGTGGCTCCTATGAATACAATTCACAACCCCTACTTGCCTTCTCAAAGAATAGAGAGTTTGCCCTTGCCCACAATGGCAACCTAGTTAATCACAAATCAATTAGAAGAGAACTTGAAAATGAAGGTATGCTTTTTCAAACTGCCATTGACACAGAAGTTATTTTGTCCCTCGTTGCAAAATATTATGCAGGAGACATTATTGAAGCTGTGAAAAAAACTATGGCAAGAATAAAAGGTGCCTACAGCGTAGTAATGCTTTTTGAAGACAAGTTAGTTGCCTTTAGAGACCCCTATGGCTTTAGACCACTTTTAATTGGCAGGGCAAAAAACGGCGAAGTTATAATTGCCTCTGAAAATGCGCCTCTTGAAATAATTGGCACTGACGCCATAAGAGATGTTGAGCCTTCAGAAATTATCGTAGTAGATAAAAATGGAATACACTCAGACTTTTTCGAAAAAGAAAAAAATGAACACTGCATCTTTGAATATGTATATTTTGCAAGAACTGATGCCACTCTTGACGGCGTAAACTCCTACAACTTTAGGAGAAGATGTGGAGAAATTTTATCCAAAGAAGCTCCTGTGGATGCCGACATTGTAATTGCAGTTCCAGACTCAGGAACACCTGGAGCTATGGGCTATGCACAAGAATCAGGCATTCCTTTTGCTGAAGGTCTTGTAAAAAATAGGTACATGGGAAGAACTTTTATAAAACCAACAGCTGAAGAGAGAGAACTTTCTGTTAAATTAAAATTAAATCCACTAGAAACAGTTTTGCGTGGCAAGAGAATTGTCTTAGTAGACGACTCCATAGTAAGGGGAACAACTTCCAAAAATCTTATCACGAGAATGAAAAAAGCTGGAGCCAAGGAAGTTCACATGAGAATAGTTTCTCCTCCAGTAAAATATCCTTGTTTCTATGGTATTGACACGCCATCAAGAAAGAAACTTATTGCCGCAAACTATTCTGTTGAAGAAATGAGAGAGAGAATCGGCGCAGATTCCCTTGCCTTTATATCCATGGAAGGGATGTTAGATGCTACTTTGATGAAAGAAGATGTTTTCTGCAAAGCCTGCTTTAATGGTGATTATGCAGTAGAGCCAAAGGAGTTAGTTGAAGATGAAAAATAATGTAAAGAGAATTTATATTGCAAAAAAAGATGAATTCGATCACCAGTCAAAATCCCTTAGAGAAGAAATAAAAACTTCTCTTGGTATTGATGCTACTTACTTAAAAACTTACAGAAGATACGATGTAGATGTATCAGATGAAACTCTTGATAAGACCATGGCATCTGTCTTTTACGAAGCGCCAGTGGAAGATGTTTATTATAAAGACTACAAAAAGTTGGAAGGATCCTTTGAAAATCCAATAGGCATCCAATACCAAGCTGGACAATTTGACAACAGAGAAGATGGACTTGTTCAAACTATTGCCCTTTTCACAGATGAAAAAGTTAGGGCAAAGGTGACAGAAGTTTACGACATTGGCGGCGTAGATGAAGGTGAACTTGAAAAAATTAAAAAGTTTTTGATAAATCCAGTTGACTCACAAGAAGTTGATGTTTATGCAGAAACTATTTTGAGAGAAGATGCAAAGAAAAATCACGAAAATCTTGTCTATGAAGGCTTTAATGACTTAGATGAGGAAGGCTTAAAGAAATTCGTGGATGAAAAATCTCTTGCCATGAGCCCAGAAGACTTAAAAGTTTTGCAAGATTATTTCAAGTCTGAAAATCGCGACCCAAATGAAACGGAAGTTGCCATAATTGACACTTATTGGTCAGACCACTGCAGACACACGACTTTTAACACTGAGCTTGACATTGACTTTGATGTGGTTACTGAACTTGACAAGGAAATAAAGAGAGCCTTTGATGCTTATCTTGACATGAGAAGAGAACTTGACATAATAAAGCCAATTACCCTAATGAGCCTTGGCACAATTTTATCCAAGGAACTTAGAAAAAATGGCAAGCTTCAAGATTTAGAAGTTTCATCAGAAATAAATGCCTGCTCTGTAAAGATTAAGGCTAAGGTAGAAGTTGATGGTAAGGTTGAAGACCGCGACTACCTATTAATGTTTAAAAATGAAACTCACAACCACCCAACAGAAATTGAACCTGTTGGCGGTGCCTCAACTTGCCTTGGCGGTGCCATAAGAGACCCACTTTCTGGCAGATCCTATGTATATCAAGCCATGAGAGTTACAGGAGCAGGCGACCCTTTCACTCCAATTGAAAAAACTTTAAAGGGAAAACTTCCACAAAAGAAAATTGTAACTGAAGCGGCAATTGGATACTCATCTTATGGCAACCAAGTTGGCGTTGCAACTGGTCTTGTTGACGAATTATACCACCCAGGCTATGTGGCAAAGAGAATGGAAACTGGCGCAGTTATAGCAGCTTGTCCTCTTGAAAATGTTAAGAGAATTGAACCTACAGAAGGCGACATCATAATTCTTCTTGGCGGTAGAACTGGTAGAGATGGCATTGGTGGAGCAACTGGTTCATCAAAATCTCACAAGGTTTCTTCTATTCAAACTGAATCTGCCCAAGTGCAAAAGGGAAATGCACCTGAAGAGAGAAAAATTCAAAGATTATTTAGAAATCCAAAGGCAGCAAAGTTAATTAAAAAATGTAACGACTTTGGGGCAGGCGGAGTTTCCGTTGCCATAGGAGAACTTGCCGATTCAATTGAAGTTAAACTTGACAAGGTTCCCCTAAAATACATGGGCTTAAAGCCAAGAGAAATTGCAATTTCTGAATCACAAGAGAGAATGGCAGTTGTCGTTGCAAAAGAAGATGTGGATAAATTTATGGACTTGGCAGATAAGGAAAACTTGGAAAGCACAGTAGTTGCAAGAGTAACTGGTGACAATAGACTAAAGATGTATTACGAAGATGAAATTATCTGCGACATGAGTTATGATTTTGTAAACCAAACTGGAGCAAAGAGAAAAGAAGAAGTTGAGGTTACTTCTGAAGATTTCCCAGAATTTTTAGTTAATAAAGATGGAGTAGAAGATTTAGAAAAATATTTATCTGACTTAAATATAACTTCAAAGAAAAATATGATTGAACGCTTTGACTCCTCAGTAGGAGCAGCAACTGTCCTTCAACCTCTTGGCGGCAAAAAGCAAAATACACCAGCCCAAGTTATGGCAGCACTTATTCCAACAGATGATGGCGAGTCAAAAACAGCATCTCTTATGTCCTATGGTTTTAATCCAAAACTCTCTGTTGAGTCACAATATCTTGGAGGCTACTACGCAGTAATTGAATCTATTGCAAAACTTGTTTCAGCAGGGGCACCCCTTGCTGGCATAAGACTTTCCTTCCAAGAATTTTACGAAAAAATGGACAACAAAAATGCCTGGTCAAAACCACTTAAATCTCTACTTGGAGCCTTGACTGCATCAAGATATTTTGACGCACCGCCAATTGGGGGCAAGGACTCCATGAGTGGAACCTTCGAAGACATTAGCGTGCCACCAACACTTATTTCCTTTGCAGTAAATACTGTTGAGGCAAAAAATATTATCAGTCCAGAATTTAAGGGCATAGGAAAAATTGGTCTTATAAGGACAGATAGAGAGCACATTGGCACACTTAACCTTGAAGAAACTAAGGAAAACTTTATAAATTTACAAAATGAAATAAGGAAGGGAAATATAATTTCTGCGGCAGCCATAAATCACAAGGGCACACTTCCACAAATTTTTGAAATGGCAATAGACAATGTGGGCTTTGATCTTCAAGTAGAAGATTTATACTCACCTCTTTATGGATCCTTTGTAGTTGAATATAAGGAAGACAGAGACTTTATAGAAAAAATTGGCGACTTTAGAGATGACTACGAAATGTATGTAAATGGCAAAAAATTAGATGTAGAAAAATTATCTAATGCTTACCTTAAGACAATGGATAAAATCTTTAAGCCAGTAGACTCAAATAAATTAACTGAAGTTAAACAAAAAGAAGCTCCTAAGAGAAGGATGAAGTCCAAGAAGCCAGTAGATGAGGTTAAGGTAATAATACCAGCCTTCCCTGGCACAAACTCAGAATACGACACAGCAAGAGCCTTTGAAAGAGCTGGAGCAAGTGCAGAAGTTATAGTATTTAAAAACAAGGACAATGAAAAAGTTAAAGAATCTATAGAAGAGTTGGCAGAAAAAATTTCTAAGGCACAAATCCTAGCAATACCTGGCGGATTTTCACTTGGTGACGAACCAGGCGGTTCAGGTAAATTTATAGCCAATGTAATTAGATCTGAAAAAGTTAAGGCAGCAATAGAAAAACTTTTAGGCGAAAATGACGGACTAATACTTGGGATTTGTAACGGCTTCCAAGCCTTAATTAAGACAGGACTTCTACCTTACGGTGAGATTAAAGACCTAGAAGAAGACGACCCAACTTTAACATATAACACTTGCAACAGACACATAGCAAGAGTTGTAGACACTAAGGTTGTGTCAAATAATTCACCATGGCTTGCTAAACTTGAAGTAGGAAAAACTTACAAGGTGCCAATTTCTCACGGCGAAGGAAGATTTATAGCAAGTAAAGAAAAGCTTGATGAAATTCTAGAAAATGAACAAGTGGCAATTTGCTACGAAGACGCACCTAATGGCTCAATGTTAAATGTAGAAGCCTTGATGTCAAAGGACGGCAAGATCCTTGGCAAGATGGGCCACAGCGAAAGAGTATTAGAAGAAACCTTTAAAAACATACCAGGCATAGAATTAGAAGACATCTTCACAGCAGGCGTAGAATTTTTTAAGGAAGACTAAGTTTTTAAAATAATAAAAAAATTTGGGGCTACATTTGTAGTCCCTTTATAATGCTAATTTTTAAGAGTATAATTTAGGAAAGAAAATTTTTAAAGAAGGTGCCTTATGTTATTAAAAGAAATTTTTGAGGAAATTGATAAGAGACAAGATGAGATGGTAAAACACCGCCGTCACCTTCACGAAAATGCTGAGCTTTCTTTTGAAGAAGTTGAGACTGCAGCATATGTAGAAGACTTTTATAAGGACAAGGATGTGGAAGTTACAAAAAACATGGGCGGCAAAGGTCTTAGGGTTGTCATAGACACAAAAAAGCCTGGGAAGACTATTGCTCTTAGGGCAGACTTTGACGCCCTACCCATTCATGAAGAAACGGGACTTCCCTTTGCCTCAAGGCATGATGGAGTTATGCACGCCTGTGGCCACGATGCCCACACAGCTTATCTTATGGTACTGGCAGACATCTTGCTGGAAAAGAAAGATCAACTAAGGGGAAAAATTGTAATTATCCACCAACACGCAGAAGAAGCACCTCCAGGAGGAGCAAGGCAAATGATTGAAGCAGGAGTCCTAGAGGGCGTGGACAATGTCTTTGGAATCCATGTAATGTCATCTATGCCCCTTGGAACAGTCCACTACCACAAGGGCAACACTCAAACGGGCAGGGCAAAGTTTAGCGTAAAATTTCAGGGTCTTGGCGGTCATGGGTCCATGCCACACCTATCCAATGATGCAATAGTTGCTGCCTCTCATTTTGTCACAGCAGTTCAAAGTATTGTGTCAAGAAGGTTATCTCCCTTTGAAAATGGGGTTGTGACAATTGGGTCCTTTGCCGGTGAGGGAACTTTTAACATTATAAAGGATTCTGTCACAGTGACAGGTGATGTCAGGGCAATGTCTGATGAAACCAGCCATGTAATTGAAAGAGAAGTTAAGAGAATTGCCAAAGGAATTGGGGAAACTTTTGACATGGAAGTTGAAATAAATTACGCCAAGGACTATCCCGTTTTATACAACGACCCAGCCATGACTGATCTTGTTGTAGATGCCATTAAGGAGGCAAAGATTCCTGAAGTAAAAGAAATAAGCGATGGAGGTCCACAGCCACCATCAGAAGACTTCTCCTTCTACGCCAAAGAAAGACCATCCTGCTTTTTTTATGTGGGAGCAAAAAAAGAAGACGCACCCTACCCACATCATCATCCAAAGTTTGACATAAGAGAAGATGCCATGGTTATATGTGCCAAATCAATGGCAGCAGTTACAGTAAAATATTTAATGGAAGAATAATTTTAAGCCTGCAAGTTTTTTGCAGGTTTTTTATTTTATAATTCTAAATAAATTAATCTATATGATACAATTAGGGTGAGGTTGATAAGATGAAGGAATTAAATTTTACATACTATAGAGAAATTAATAATAAAAAATTCCCAATTAAATGTTACGCCTATTATGTTGGCGCATTTAACTACAATTGGCACGAAGATGTGGAGTGCTTAGTTGTCATTAATGGCAAGCTGGAGGCTTGTGTCAATGGAAAAATTTATAAGCTCTCCAAGGGAGATATAGCCTTCTTTGACAGCAATGAGGGTCACGCAACTCTTGCAAAAGATAAGGAAACTATAGCCTTGGTATTTCACTTCAATCCAAAAATTTTAGATGAGTTTGATAATAATAGAGATAGGTACCATTGGATGGGGGCAAGTGACGGAGGCACAAGAAATATTAAGCATGCCTTGGAACTCAGAAAAAGTCTTGTGGAATTTGTTGAGTCCTTTGACCATGAGTCCCTAGAAAATAAAATTAAGAGGTCTATTGCTACAGACAAAATACTTTTAAATTCTATTGAAAATTTTGCCTTAAAAGAGGAAAAAGATAGTGATGATAAGAGTACCTTATATAGAAATGAAGTGGTAAGAAACATTATTGGATATCTTGATGAAAATTATAGGGACAAGATAAGCTTAGAGGATGTAGCTGAAGTTGCTGGTTATCATCCAAACTATACATCTGAAATTTTTTCTAAGACCTTGGGAATTTCTTATACAGAATATTTGCTTAGGAAGAGACTTTCTTGTGCCACAAAGGATTTAAAACAGAGCGAGAAAAAAATAGCAGAAATAGCCCTTGAACATGGCTTTCCCAATGTGAGAAGTTTTAACACAGCATTTAGGGAAAATTTTGGCAGATCTCCTTCTGAATATCGACAAAGCTTGGACAAGGAGACTCTTGAAATTGATGCACAATTTAAAAAAGTTTTTTTAAATGATGACAATCTAAATTGGCTGAGGGCAAAAAATGATTGGGTCTATGAAAATGAAGAGATAGATAATGGTGAAAGGGACCTAGACTATAAAGACATTGAGAGGGAAATTTATAAAAAAATTATTGAAGATTTAGAGAAAAACATGAGCAAAATTATTTAATTTAACTTCGGCTAGTCCGAAGTTTTTTTAAGTTTTTGAAAGGGCAAGCTTAAGTTTTAAATTTTCAAACTTAAATGTTTTCATATATTAAAACTTTGACTAGATATATTTTAAGATAAAAACTTAAGATAAAAAAGGAAAAAAAACTCAGGAGCTCTATTTTAAGAGAAACAAGAAAATTTAACCTGTAAAATTTTAAGATTAAAATTTTTGAATTCAGATAAAAATACTTTTGAAAATAAAAATTTTTGTTTTCACAACAAAATTTTTACTTAATAATGAGATAGATTAAGTAAAAGACCTTCCATATAATGAAATCATAAAGTACATGAGGGGGATGTTATGAATACACAAACAATAACAGTTGGATTTTTACTTTTTGCAATAATTATGTTTGCATTGGAAAAAATCCCACTATGGGTTACAGCTATGATTGTAGCAGTAGGTCTGGCAGTGACTAAAGTTTTGGAGCCAAAGGATGCCTTTGCAGGCTTCACTGATTCCAATGTGCTCTTATTTATGGCAATGTTTATTATTGGTGCTGCCTTTTTTGAAACGGGAATGGCACAGCGAGTTGGTGGTCTTGTTACAAAATTTGCCAAGACAGAGAGGCAACTTATAGCGGCGGTAATGATTATTACGGGGCTTATGTCCGGAATCTTATCAAATACTGGTACAGCAGCAGTATTGATTCCTGTTTTAATAGGTATTTCTCAGTCTACAAAATTTCCTAAGTCAAAAATTTTGCTGCCACTTGTTTTTGCAGCAGCCATGGGTGGAAATTTGAGTTTGATTGGTGCGCCAGGCAACATGATTGCCCAATCAGGACTTGAAACCATTGGACTTGAGTTTGGATTTTTCGAGTATGCAAAGATTGGTCTTCCAGTTTTGATTGTTGGCATAATATTTTTTGTCACAATTGGATACAAGCTCTTGCCAGACAATGCAGCCAATGAAGATGCTGATTCTATTTATTCGCAAGAAAAGTCCTATGAGGATGTGCCTCAGTGGAAACAATGGGCATCACTTATAGTTTTAATTTTGGCAGTATTGGCAATGGTATTTGAAAAGAAAATTGGAGTAAAACTTTTCATTTCTGCTTGGATCGGAGCCTTGGCACTTGTTGTCATGGGAGTAATTTCCAGTAAAGATGCAATTAAGTCCATAGACATGAATACTATTTTACTTTTTGTTGGCTCCCTTGCACTTGCAACTGCCTTAAAGGAAACGGGCACAGGGGATTTAATAGCAAGTACAATTGTTTCAAAGCTTGGAGACAATCCATCGCCAACAGCACTTATGATTATAATCTTTATAATTTGTGCAACACTTACGAATTTTATGTCAAATACAGCTACAACAGCTCTCATGGTTCCTATTTCACTTTCTATTTCACAGGCAATTGGAGCAGACCCAAGAGCAGTTTTAATGGCGACAGTAATTGGTGGGTCAATGGCATATGCAACGCCTATTGGTATGCCAGCAAACACTATGGTTTATAACATTGGGGGGTATAAGTTTAACGATTATGTTAAGGCGGGCTTGCCACTTATATTAATTTGTGGAGCAATAGCTTTAATACTTTTGCCAATATTCTTCCCCTTCTTTCCAAACTAAAAAGGAGTAAAAAATGAAGAGAGAAAAATTAGAAAAAGAATTTATTGACGAGATGGCAGCCTTTGTTGGTGTAGTCAGCATGAAGCTTCCCAAGGATGTTGAGGACAAATTAAAGGAACTTTCAGAAAAAGAGACAAATCCGCTGGCAAAGACAATTTATGAAACTATGAAAAAGAATCAAGAGCTTGCATGGGAAATGAAGAGACCTTCCTGTCAAGACACAGGAGTCCTACAATTTTTCTGTGAAGTGGGAGAAGACTTCCCCTTTAAGGCTAACTTAGAAGAACTTTTAAGAGAGGCTACTTATAAGGCGACTATGGAAACTCCTCTTAGACACAATAGCGTTGAAACTTTTGAAGAATATAATACAGGGAAAAATATTGGCAAGGGAACTCCAACAGTATTTACAAAAATTGTCCCTGGCTCATCAGCAAAGATTTATACTTACATGGCAGGTGGCGGTTGCTCACTTCCTGGTGCAGGTGTAACCCTTATGCCAGGCGAAGGCTACGAAGCTGTTGTAAAATTCATCCTAGACAGAATGACTTCCTATGGACTTAATGCTTGTCCACCACTTTTAGTTGGAGTTGGAATAGGAACATCTATTGAAACTGCAGCCATGAATTCAAAACTTGCTCTCATGAAAAAAGTTGGAGACCACAGCGAAGACGAAAGAGCTAGAGACCTAGAAAAGAGACTTGAAGATGGCATAAATAAAATTGGAATTGGACCTCAAGGTTTTGGGGGAGAAAATTCTGTAATGGGTGTTAATATTGTAAACACTGCAAGGCATCCAAGTGTGCTTTCTGTTGCACTTAATGTTGGATGTTGGTCTCACAGAAGGGGCTTAATTGTAGTTGATGAAGAAATGAATTATGAAATACTAAGTCATGAGGGGATAGAATTATGAGTAAAAAAATTTTAAAAACACCTATATCGGCTGAAGATATAAAGGATTTAAAGGTTGGAGATATAATTTATCTTTCAGGAAGAATGGTAACTTGTCGTGATGTTGCTCACAGAAGAGTAATAGAAGAGGGACTAGAACTTCCTGTAGATGTTAAAGACAAGGCAATACTACACGCAGGGCCTATTATTTCAGAAAAAGATGGAAACTATGAAATGATTTCTGTTGGACCAACTACTTCAATGAGAATGGAAAAATTCGAAGAAGAGTTTATCGACAAAACTGGAGTAAGAGTCATAATTGGCAAGGGTGGCATGGGCGAAGGAACTGCTCGTGGTTGCAAAAAAAATAAAGCCATTCATGTAGTAATACCTGCAGGCAATGCAGTTTGGGCAGCTACAAGAGTTAATAAAATAGTAGATGCACAGTGGAAAGACTTGGGAATGCCAGAGACTCTATGGGTATGTGATGTAGAGGAATTCGGTCCCCTAATTGTATCCATTGATAGCCAGGGTAATAATATTTTTGAGCAAAACAAAGTTATTTATAACGAGAGAAAAGAGGAAGTTTACAAAGATATTATTGATCAAGTTCACTATATAAAATAAGTTAGATTAGACAGAATAGAAAAACCAAACCTCATAAGAGATAGGATGAAAGTCCTATCTTTTTCTTTTGCAATTTATTTTTTATAATAAGGGTATAAAGATTTATGTAATTAATTATAAGGAGGATATTATGGATCCTATTAAAAGAATTAGTGAAATGGAAAAGATTTTAAATGATCACAATGATCTCATTGAAAATTTGAGAGCTGCCATTGAAAGGTTTGAAGCTCATCAAGAGGAATACAAAAAGCTCAGCGATTATTATTCTTCTGAAACTTATTTTGAAGACTTGGAAAGATATGATAGGGGCGAAATTCCAGAGGACCTTCCTTGCGGAGTTCTTTCTGAAGATGCTGTCTTTGATCTTTTTGGCGAAAACTTTAATGTTGCCATTGAAATGCTTGAACTTGCCACAGAAGTTTTAAAATACCGTTAATTAAAAGTGCCGCAGTGACCTTTCATAACTGCGGCATTTTTTTCTTTATGAAATTTTACTTAAAGTTTTTGCTAATTACTTCTCTTATAATATTATTTATAAAACTCAAAACTATACTTGCCCAAAAGGCCGTGCCAAAGCTTCCAATAGATGCAGAGCCTACGAGGTTAAAGGCAATTTCAAGGACAACTGCATTAATAACTAGGGAAAAAAGTCCAAGAGTTATTATTGTTATTGGAAGGGATAAAATTTTTAAGACGGGCTTTATTGTAAGGTTAACTAGTGAAAAAATTATTGCCATTGCTATAAAGGCACTTGGTTTTGAGAAATATATATTTTCAAATATCATGTCTAATATGTAAAAGGACAAAAAGTTTGCCACTAGTGCTCCAAATATTTTCTTCATGTCTTCCTCCTTTATTATATTTCCTTTATTATATACCCCAAATTCTACTTAATATAAATAAGTTTTTTATAAATATATTTTGTGATAAAATAAAATCACAAATAAAAAGGAGGTCATTATGAGAAAGTACAATTACGGTTCTATTATCTTAATACTTATAGCCAATGCAATAATTGTTGGAATCTTGCAAAATATTTTTGACGGCAACTTGTCAATTCTTGGAGGCTTTGTTACTTTTATTTCTGACTACATAATTTGCAGGGGACTTCTTTATAAGAGAGAGGGAAGTTTTTCTGAATATTTTATGGGAATAAAAACTATTACAGGCAAGGTCTTTTTGATGAACATCTTAGTGGGAGTTATAACTGTTATCCTACTTATGTTTGCCCTACTTATATCAGGAGCAGGATTTTTATTTACGCCTTTTGCAATAAATAATTCCAGGGTTCTTATAATAGCAATAGTTTTAGTTTTCCTAATAACAGTTCTTTTATCTCTTCTTTTTGCCTATGTGAACTTTTTTATGGCAGATGAGAGATACAGGGACCTTCCCTTTTTTGATTCTTTTATGCTAATTATAAGGGCAGGTTTAAAATTATTTAAGGAAAGTTTTATGGCAGGAATTAGAGCCTATAAGATTTCTTTAATACTTGGAGCTATCGCCCTTCTTGCAGGAATCCTATCATTTAAAACCCCATCAATAGTTTTAATTGCAATTATACTTGGTGTAATTGCCGCTATCGCCTTTTTTCTTTGCACACCAGGATTTCGTGCAAGCCTAGCTGATATTTATCTAGAAAACAATGAGAGGATTTATTCCAAGACAGTTGAAGAAGATTTATAAAAATAAAAAGTCACTTTGATAGTGGCTTTTTTTTAATCTCCTTAGTATTGGCTTATGTCTTCAACTGTTTCTAGGGTGCCTATATATTCCCCATCCTCATAGACTGCAAGGTACTTAACAAGAATTTTCTTACCCTTAATATTCCTGCACACCACCAGACGGTCCTTCCTCTTGTTTTTAAAATCATCAAGCAAGGACTTAACCATTGGCACAACCTTTGGAGGGTGGCAAGAAGTTACATCCCTATTTAAACAGGACTTAGGCCTAGGGAAAATCTTGTCTTCCCCCTCAGAATAAAATCTAACCAAGTCATCCTTATCTATAAAGGTAAGCTCGGCATCAAGGGTCCTTAGGATTTGCATGGCCTCATTTAGCTTTAAACTTCCAGTTTCAAAGTCTAGACTTCCAGAAGAAATTTTTTCTTTTGGGGAAATTTCTTTAGGCTTGTAGTCCTTCCAAAGAGGAAGCTCACCCACTAGGTCTAGTCCATACTCCCCAAGGTCGCCATAGATTTTATTCCACTCTTCTTCTGTGAAGTTTTCCTTTAAAAGTGGGAAGAGAATACTTTCTTCCTTATAAATCATTTCATAAACCCTGTCTAAAATTTTATTGAGGTCCTCTTGGTTATAAGAATTTGCCTTAATAATCTTTGATAGGTCCCTTCTTATCTCGTCATCAACAGCCCACATTACATCACTTGGACCACTTATCTTGTACTTTGTCTTCAAAAGAGGGTAGATGAGTCCAGCCTTTTTTCCATAGTGAGAATTTATTTTTAAAAGGTCACTTATCTTTTTTAGCTTGTCTTCACCTTCCTTAACCCCATCAGCCAAGGACTTAATTTTTTTATTTTCTAAGCTTAAAATATTTAGGGGATGGCCAAGGATTTTTTCAAGGTCCTTTTGGCTCTCGTCTATAATATTGCTTTCGTGGAAGAGGGCAGAGTGGATGTCGCAAAGTTTTTGAACCTTTTCAAGGGGAAGACCACTTTTTATTAGGCTTTCTTCTGCCGCAACAATTTCCTTTGAAGAAACATCCTTAAAATTTTTAACAAAGTCACTTCTAACAGCCTCCAGGTCCTCGCCCTTGGAAACTCTTTCAATATAGGACTTTAAAAGCTCAAGCCTCTTGCCTTCATCTGAAGGATTATCTTGAGGATCTTGGTCTTCAATGAGATTAAAGCCTCCTTCCTGCAATTTTTCCCTAATTATGTCGAGGTCAATATTTTTTATTCCAGCTCCCTTTTTTATTGACACAATTTTTCCGACACTAGAAAGTGCCAAGGGATTTGTAATTTCACTAAAACCAATTTCCTTTAAGATATTTTTCAAGTCAGGATATTTTTCCACAAGACTTGCCACAGGTTCATTTATACTTATATTTTTCATACTTCCTCCTTTATTTTATTTTTTTATTTATATACCCAAAGCAAGGCCTAATATAAATAAGTTTTTTAAAAATATCTTTTGTGTTAAAATAAAAACAGACATAGATAGGAGGTCACAATGAGAAAATTTAATTACGGTTCAGTTATCCTTTTAATGATTTTAGGTGGAATTATAGCGAGAGTTTTTGAAAGAATTTATGACGGAAATCTTGCTGTAATTGGAACTATATTTGCTTGGATTATTAATTACATAATCTGTAGAGGTCTTTTATATAATAGAGAAGGCAGCTTCAGTGAATATTTTAGAGGAATAAAGACAATTACGGGAAAAGTCTTCTTGATGAATATTTTAATTGGTCTAATAAGTTCTGTTGCACTTTTATTTTCAGCTCTAACATCAGGAACTGGGGCTGTATTAACTGATGCTGGCATGAGAGGGATTTTATTAGCTGCACTTTTATTTATTTTAGTAACAGTATTTCTTTCACTTATTTTTGCCTATTCAAATTTTGTCATGGCTGATGAGAGATATAGGGACCTTCCCTTTTTTACTTGCTTAAAACTTATTGCTAAGGCAGGCTTTAAGTTATTTTCTGAAACTTTTGTCATGGGCTTAAAAGTTTTTAAAGTTACAATTATTTCTTTAGTTGTTGCACTTATCATGATAATTCCTGCAAAGTCTATGCCAGAGCTTTCGACAGTATCCTTTATTGCCCTAATAGTTGCAGCAATAGCAGCTGTTATAGTGGGGCCAAACTATATTGCAAGACTTTCTGATATTTACTTAGATAATATCGAAGGCATTTTTGATGAAATAGGAGAAGAGAGAGAAGCCTTATAAGTTATATAAATTTTCCACTACTTAGCTAGTGGATTTTTTTATTTTCTGCGTTTTTAAGAGAAATTTAAGAAAGTTTACTATAACTTAATAATAAAATTTTTAATTTAATGTTATCATAGAGGAATGGAGGAAGTATGTTAATTAATGTTTTTCATGGTATGATTATGGCTCTTGCCGACTCCGTTCCTGGAGTGAGCGGCGGCACTATTGCCTTCATACTTGGATTTTATGATAAATTTATAGAAGCTCTCCACCTTTTTTTTGAGGGAGAGAAAAATAAGAGAAAGCCAGCCTTTTTTTATCTCTTAAAGCTTGGAGCTGGCTGGGTCTTTGGACTACTTTTGAGTATTTTTTTCCTGTCAGAATTATTTCAAAATGAAATTTATTTTATGTCATCGATTTTTTTGGGACTGACTACCATGTCTCTTCCCTTTGTAATAAATAGCGAAAGGGAAATTTTAAAAAAGCACAAAGAAGATTTTTACTTTATTTTTCTTGGGATCCTTGTAGTTGTCCTCTTAGTTTATTTTCGTGGCAAGAGTAGACTCATTGGAAATTTTGACTTAATAGAGCCCAATATTTTTGAGTATTTTTATTTATTCTTGGCAGGAGCTCTTGCAATTTCTGTCATGGTCCTACCAGGCATATCTGGCTCATCTATTTTACTAATAGCTGGAGTTTACATACCTGTCGTTGAAGCTGTGGGGGAAGTCCTTCGCTTTAATTTCGAAAAAATTTTGCCACTTTTTGTCATGTCTCTTGGCATATTATTTGGAATTTTTATGTCAATTCGAGTCATAAGAGATAGGATGAGGAGAAGTAGGGACAAGATGCTCTATCTAATAATCGGTATGATTATTGGCTCCCTTTATGCCATTATAATGGGTCCAACAACTATAGGGGGAAATCTTCCTCTTAGCTTAGAGACCTTTAGCCCTCTTGGATTTTTTATAGGAATAATAATTTTATTTATTCTTGAAATTATAAAAATAGTAACAGAAAAAAATAAGACTGGGGAAAATTAATCCTCAGTCTTTTTGTTTTCTTAAATTTTATAAATTTTTCGCAGAAAAAGTATCCCATTCTGATAGGTCGCCTGCCTCGTAGCCCTTTTTAAACCAGCGAGTTCTCTCTTCACTAGAGCCGTGAGTAAAGGATTCTGGTCTCACATAGCCCTGAGCTTTTTTCTGCAAGGTGTCGTCGCCAATGGACCAGGCAGCTGATATTGCCTCGTCAATGTCTCCTGGGTCAAGATAGCCCTTGTCCTTTTGATATCTTGCAACTACTCCTGCAAGATAGTCTGCTTGAAGCTCTAGTCTAACTGTCAGTGCATTCCCATCTTTTTCAGATAATTTTCCCATCATCTCTTGGTACTGACTCATAATTCCCGTCACTTCTTGGACATGGTGACCAACCTCGTGGCTAATTACATAGGACAAGATAAAGTCGCCCTCATCTGCACCAAAGTCTCTTATAAGTGAATCGTAAAAGGATAAATCCATGTATATAGCTTCATCTCTTGAACAGTAAAAAGGTCCCATACCTGCACTTGCAAGACCGCAACCAGATTTTACTTGACCCTTAAATATTTTTAACTTAGGCTCTCTATAATCTATTCCTTCATTTTTTAAAATAGAGTGCCAAGCATCTTCT
The DNA here is from genome assembly GCF_946998875.1 of uncultured Peptoniphilus sp. Taxonomy (GTDB): domain Bacteria; phylum Bacillota; class Clostridia; order Tissierellales; family Peptoniphilaceae; genus Peptoniphilus_A. The sequence continues at coordinate 34,242 of NZ_CAMQAY010000014.1, forward strand.
GTATCTGCAAGAACTACAGATGAATAATCGTATAAATCTTGCTCCTTTTGTGAAAGTTCATAATTTTGTGTACTTGTAGGTGCTGTGCCTCCAAAGCCAGAGCGAATTGCGTCCATTGGATTTCCCGTAAGTAAAAAAACTATTAGTGCCACTAGAAGTCCACCGCCGCCAAGGGCTACTCTGCCGCCTCTACTTCTTGATACATTTGAACTTTGTCTTCGTCCTCTCCATTTCATAAAATCCCTCCTTTTTTTCTTCTACCCAAAAAGCCATGAAAGAACTCTATTGGAATAAATTTGTCCATATAATATAATTAATTATAAGTGGTTAATATGAAAAAACTTTTTATAATAAGTTCTAAGTCTGGCAGATCTTATGACAAGACTTTTGAAAGAGAACTTTTAAAATATTTTAAGGAAGATGAAATAAAAGTCACAGAGAAAGCTCATGATACAGTGAAATTTGCCCAGGACTTTAGGGACAGGGGCGGCGAAATTTTATTCATAAAAGGTGGCGACGGTGCCCTATCTGAAGTTGCCTCTGTCCTTTGTGGGAGCCAGACTTCTCTTGGACTCATACCTGGCGGCACAGGCAACGACTTTTCCAAAAATTTTTCTTACCATAATTTTAAGTTAGAAAATATTTTTGATTATGAAATTTCTCCCATTGACCTCATAGAAGTAAATGGAAAAATTTGCATCAATGTCACAAGTCTTGGCTTTGACACCAATGTCTTGAAGTATGCCTATGACATAATGAAGAGGAAAAAGCTTGGAGGCAGGCTGGGATATTTTTACGGCGTGGTAAAAAGCATCTTAAATTTGGAAAATGTAGACTTAAAAATTTCCTGCCTTGACGAAAAAAATGAAGAAGTAAATTTATCTGGCAGCTTTTTAATTTCTGCCCTTTGCAACGGCTCTTACTATGGCAATGGCTTTAACCCAGCACCAAAGGCAAAAATTGATGATGGACTTTTAAATTTAATTTTGGCAGAGAAGATGAGTCCCCTTAGGATAGCAAGCTTATTTACTTCCTACAGAAGTGGAGACCACCTTGGGAAAAGTGGCGTGAGAGAAATTTTAACTAGGTCAGGGAAAATTTCATCAGAGAGAGAATTTTTATACAACATTGACGGAGAAATTTATTCTGCAAGGGATCTTGAGTACAGAATTTTGGAGAAAAAACTTAAATGGATTTATTTTAAAGGAGTGAAAAAATGAAAGTAGGAGTATTCGCAGGAACTTATGTGGACACAAAAATGGGTGTGGACCTTTTAAATAAAAGGGGCTTTGAGCCACTGAGCTTTCCAATTTCTAAAAATCCAAAGGACCAATCTCTTCTTCAATATTATTCAAGAGAAGAGCTTACAAATATTGTTGAAGAAAAAATAAGGGAGGCAAAAAAAGAGGGGGCTGAAAAAATTTTTATCTACTGCAATTCTCTTTCTGCTTCCATAGATGTGGAGGACTTAACCCGCCGTCAGAGTATAGAAATCATTACTCCCTTGGACTTTTATAGAAATCTCGACTCTTCCTATGAAGACATAGTGATTCTCTCAGCAAATTCAAAATCAGCCCACGGCATAGATAAAATTTTGTCAGAAAAAACTTTTAGAAACACAA
>NZ_CAMQAY010000015.1 GCF_946998875.1 uncultured Peptoniphilus sp.
CCCTTGACTATAAGGCGCTGAAAAATAATCCCATGGAATTTGAAATTGTTGCTACAGATGCAAGGACGGGCAAGGCAAAATATTTTAAGAAGTCTGATCTTGTAATAGATAATTATGACCCCATAAAGGCTTCTTGTTGCGTGCCAGTTTTGTGCCAGCCCTATGAGATAAAGGGCGTGCCTTATTTTGATGGGGGCTTAAGCGATCCTATTCCCTTTAAAAGAGCTTTTGAGGCAGGTTGTGACAAGGTGATAATAGTTTTAACAAGACCAAGAGATTATTTTAGAGAAGCAAGAAGGGACAAAAAATATGTGCGTATCTTGAGGAGAACTTATCCAAAAGCAGCAAAGACCTTTGCAAAAAGATCTCTCGTCTACAACGAAAGTTTGAGAGAAGCTATAGAGCTTGAAAAGAAAAATAAAGTCATAATTCTTGCGCCAAGCTATATAGGAAATTTAAAAACTCTAACACAAGACCACGACCAATTAGAAAACTTGTATGAAATGGGAAGAAAGGACGCAAAAAAACTTTTGAATAAAGAAAATTTTTTTAAATAATTAGTCCATGATAAAATTAAAAATATATTAAAAAAGCCCTAATAATTTCTTTTTTGGGAGAAAATTATTGTAGTGAAAAGAACTTGTAAAGATAAAAATCCTAAATAGTAAAAATATTATTGAAGTTTTGGGATTTATAGAGTATAATAAACCTACATTGGCCGCAAGGCTACTCTTTTCTACGAGAGGAGGTTAAAAAATGTCCGAAATCAGGGTTGGTGAAAATGAATCTTTAGACAATGCTCTTAAAAGATTCAAAAGACAATGTGCCACTAGTGGAGTTCTCAAAGAAGTAAGAAAGAGAGAACACTACGAAAAACCAAGTGTTAGAAGGAAGAAAAAATCCGAAGAGGCACGCAGAAAAAAACACAGATATTAAAGAGGGTGTTCTTATGTCTCTAAAAGAGAGACTCATGGCTGACTTAAAAGAAGCTATGAAAAATAAAGATAAACTTCGAAAAGATGTTATCACCATGGTTCGTGCAGCTATTAAACAAAAAGAAGTAGATGAACGAGTAGAGCTTGATGATTCTGATATTTTAGATATCATTTCTAAACAGCTTAAAGAAAAAAAATCGTCAATTGATGAATTTAAGAAGGGTAATAGACAAGACTTAGTTGACCAAACTAATGATGAAATCGAAATACTACTTAAATACTTACCTGAGCAATTATCAGATGAAGAATTAAAAGAAATTATAAAAAAAGTAATTGACGAAAATGAAATAACATCAATGAAGGATATTGGCAAATTAATGAAAAATGTAATGCCTTTAATTAAGGGCAAAGCAGATGGCAAACAAGTTAATCTTATAGCCAAAGAATTATTAAATTAAAACTCGGGGTTTAACCCGGGTTTTTATTTTTTTTTGGAATTTTTTAAATTTTATTTTTACATTGTATAGAAGTGATAAAATAATTTTGCTATAATTTTTTATAGGTAATTCTTTTGGGAATATGTTTAGATTTTATTTTAAAAGAATTTAGTAGTAATTGTTTTATTAATGAACCAGGAGGACACAATGAAAGGGAAATTGTTTTCATTATTTTTAATCGTAACCTTATTTTTAAGTAGCTTTAATCCAGTTTTTGCAATAGAATCGGAGCCTAAGGCAAATAATGAAAACTCGACAAGGAATGGAGATCTTCCAATAGTTACTGAGACCCTGCCAAAGGAAGCTGATAAAGATAAGTATGTGAAAATACTCTTTATACCAAAGGCAAATGTCTCAGGTGATGTTCAAAATTATGGAACTATTAAAGATGACAAGGGCGAAAAAATTTCCTTAGAAGATGAGAATTATATGGGGAAAAGTGTTAAAGCTAAAGCCTATTACGCACTAAAGACTGCAAAGTGGTCAGAAATGTTAGATTATGAAGAAGAGGGTAAAAAAGTATTTTCAAAATTATTTGCTGAGAATAATGAGACAGATGAAAAGAAAAAGGAAGATCATAAATTTCTCGGTTGGACTTATAGAGGACATTTAGTTAATCCTTTTAGTAAAGCATTTTCTGAGGGTAAAAAAATAGGTGCAATTGGGCATAATCGTGGAATAAAGTATGACATGAACAAGCCAATAGTATTTGAATCAAAGTTCCAAGGTTTGCCTTATGTATTTAGAGGAGATACCAATAATACATTATACTATGATGCTGATGGATATAAAATCGATGAAAGAGATTACAAAATGGGTCGATTCAAGATAGGAGATCTTAATAATTTAATAAAAGGAAATTTTATTTTAACCGATTTTCAAAAAGATTATTTTGTAGAAAAATATGACTATTCACATATCATAGAATTTTATGTAAGAAATGATATAAAAAATAGAAAGTTTGGACTATTAAAGCCTGATGTAAAAGCCAATAATAATTGCATTTTTTGGCATTGGTTTATTGAGCATGATAGTGAAAATGAATTAAATGATAATTATGAATTACTAAAATCTAATAGTTATAATTATTATGCAAAATTTATAAAAAATGGAGAAAATGCAGTAAATATACTAGATATGGGCAAAGACTTACCAGAAGATATTTTTATTGTGACTTTAAATAAAAAGAAAGGCATTTTTGATGAAAAAGTAAAAAATGTTCATAAGAAATATGGTCAATCTTATGCAATTTTTAAAGGTTCAACTTTAAAAGTAATAGGTATTAATTTGCCGACTCCACATGCTATGGATAATACAAAGAAAGCTGCCTGGTTTATTGGTGATAAAAAAATTGATAATATAAAAGATATTCCTATAACAAGTGACATGACCTTTACTGCAAGAGTAGTTGAAGAAAAAGATACTTATAGTGCTAGCGCAAAAAATATAGAAAAAGTCTTTGGGCTTGCCACCACAGCAGATGAAATTTTGGATAGTGTTTCAACAGATTATCCTAAAGATTTAGCAAGCCAACCAGTAAAATCTATAATTGAGGGACAAAATTTGCCAGATGGAAAAAGTTCTGGCAAATATGAAATCAAAGTTGAAGTAAAATATCCAGATGGCTCAACAGATGAAGTCACTGTAAAAGTCACTATAGCAAAGTCGCAAGCAGAAACTTATGTGGAAGAGACAAAGACTCTTGAAGTAAATAAAAATGAAGTTTTGACTGTGGAAAAATTAAAAGATGGAATTACAAATCTTCCTGGGGAAGTTAAGGTTGGCATAAAAGAAAATGCCGACACAAGTGAAGTGGGAGAAAAAACGGCAAGACTTACTTTGACTTTTAATGACAGCTCAAGTAAAGAAGTACAGCTTAAGGTAAAAGTTAAGGAAGTTATTGAGGGAGGAATAATAAGACCTATTCCAGAAATAAAAGCCGCTGATATTATAAAAGAAGAGGTTATTTATAGTGGCAATATTGATTTAAGGGATAATATTAAAAACTTGCCAGAAGCTGCAGTAGTAGAAGATATTACAGAAGCAAAAATTGATACAAGAAAGCCAGGAGAATACTTTGGAAAAGTAAAAGTTACCTTTAAAGATGGCTCATCAAGAATAGTTGTAGTTCCAGTAGAAGTTTTAAAATCACAAGCAGAAACTTATGTGGAAGAGACAAAGACTCTTGAAGTAAATAAAAATGAAGTTTTGACTGTGGAAAAATTAAAAGATGGAATTACAAATCTTCCTGGGGAAGTTAAGGTTGGCATAAAAGAAAATGCCGACACAAGTGAAGTGGGAGAAAAAACGGCAAGACTTACTTTGACTTTTAATGACAGCTCAAGTAAAGAAGTACAAGTTAAGGTAAAAGTTAAGGAAATTATTCCAGAAAAAACTGATTCTGAAATAAATTCACCAGTAATTCCAAAAGATTTAAAAGTTGTGGATAAAAACAAGCTTAGCAAAGAAGAAATCCATGAAATTGCAAGAAAATTTAAGCTAGCAAATCCTAAGGCTAAGGATGTAATAGTGGATAAAGATGGAAATGTAACTCTTATTTATGAGGATGATTCTAAAAATATTTTAAAGCTAGCAAATTATTTGACAGCAGCTCCGAAGGAAAATAGTGAAATAAATAAGGACAGTGAAGGCAAAGACAATAAAGACAACAATGGCAAGGAAGATATTTGGGACAATTACTATCCAAATTATTACAATTATTTCCCAAGACTTAATAATAGAGATTACGATAGAGAAACTTTAAAAGTATTTGCTGGAGTTCCGAAGAATTTAAAGGAAGAAAATAAAACTAATGAAAAAATTTCCTATGTATTTCACATCAATGGATTTGAATACGAAATAATTAAAGAAGGAGTTTCAAGAAAAGTTAAAATGGACATAGGTCCTGTAATTTATAAGGATAAGACTATGCTTCCATTAAGAAGCGTGGCAGAAGTTCTTGGCGCAGAAGTTATTTGGAATAAGGATACAAGAACAGCTTTTTTCGCTAGAGATGGACTTACTGCATCAATTCAAATCGACAACAATAAAATTATTCTCTCCAGTGGCGAAGTTTTTGAAATGGAAGCAAAACCTCTAAATATTAAAGATAGAATTTTTGTATCCCTTGTCAATGTGGCAAAAGTTTTTGGACTAAGTAATGGAAACACAAGGGACGGAAAAGACAATGACATTGAATGGGATAATGAGTCAAGGACAGTTACTATTTCTGTAAAATAATTTGAAGAGAAGGACCAGGTGGTTCTTCTTTTTTCTTTCGAAGGAAGATTTTTATTTTTCTTTTGTTATAATTAGATTGAGGTGTTAAATGGTTTATTTTATTATTTTATTTATTTTAATAATTCTTTTGCTTCCGCAAATTCATTACGGAAAATCAAATAATTTAAGGCAAAATGAAGGCGTGAATTTAAAATGTGATTTAATTTTTAAAGATGAAGAGGCCAGTCTACAAAGACAAAACCTTCAAAACTTTGGAAATGTAAAAGATTTTTATGAACTTCCAAACTGCCAGAGTCTTAAGGTTAAGCCCTATGACGATTTTATTCTTAGTGCTGCATTTTTCCCAGTTGATAATCCTAAGGCTCTTGTACAAATTATTCATGGCGCCTTGGAGCATAAGGAAAGGTATTTTAATCTAATCAAATCCTTAAATGAAAATAATTACAGCGTCTTTATATCTGACAACAGAGGTCACGGCGGGTCTCTTGGAGGCAAGTACACCTTCGGCTATATGGACGGAGTTGAAAAAGTTGTTGACGACAATATTGCAATTACAAGAGCTCTTAAAGAAAAGTTTCCAGACAAAAAAATTTATTTAGTAGGGCATTCTCTTGGAACAGTTTTTGGAAGAATTTATCTTGAAGAGGCAGATAATTTAATTGAAAAATTAGTCTTATCAGGTCCACCAAATTATCTTCCAGAAGTTTCCCTTGCAATTTTTCTTGGGAATTTCATAAATTTTTATTTTGGAGAAGAGAGAACAGTTTATATACTAAAAAAATTATACACTGGCGATAAATTAAATTGGGACTGGTTAAGTTATAGCCAAGATAATGTTGATGATGCAAAGAGAGATCCTCTTATGCCTAAAGTTTTTAAAAATCGTGGATATCTTTCTGTCTTTGAAGGTGTAAAGGAACTCAACAATTTAAAAAAATTTAAATGCAAAAATCCAAATCTTAAAATTTTATTCCTTGCAGGGAAGGATGATGTGGTAATTGGTGGAGAAAGTGGCTTTGAAAGTTCAATTGAAGCTCTAAAAAAAGTTGGCTACAAGAATATTTATGCAAAGCTTTATGAAAATATGAAGCATGAAATTTTTAGAGAAGAAAATAGGGACATGGTATTTAAAGATCTTGTGGACTTTTTTGACAACTGAATATAAATTATTTTTACAAAACAAAAAAAGCTGACGCAAAAAAATCTGCATCGGCTTTTATTTATTTTTATGAAAAATTTTAAAGGAAATAAAATTATTTAATCGAAATTTAAATCGTGAGAAATATCGTTGTCATTCATAAAATAAACTAAGAGTTCGTTAGCTCTTTCAAAGTCATCTTCAGAGACATAGATGCCCTTTTCGTAAAGAGAAAATCCAGAGATTAGCCTCATATAATCGCCTTCGTCTTTAACAAAATAGGGAATGGAGTTGTCCTCTAGGAAGGCACAAATTTCATCAAATAAAAGTTTATTAGTTGAAGTAACGAGTTTTACATATTCAATGTCTTTTTTCATAATATCACCTGCTAAAATTATACCCTTAATTGAAGAAAAATAAATTAAAAAATTTAGCTTTGAAAAAGACTTTAGGGCTTTTATCTATTTAAAAAATGCAGATTTTATGATACTATTTTTATTATATAAAAAAAGGAGGAGCGTATGTCAAAACAAAATGAAGGATTTTCATCAATCCTTGGATTTATTATGGTTGCCATTGGCCTTGCCCTTGGAATAGGAACTCTTTGGAGATTTCCCTATGTAGTTGGCGAAAACGGTGGAGCAATTTTTATATTTTTATATATTTTAATAATTTTAGTAATTGGAATTCCTCTTATGACTTGTGAAGTTACCATAGGTTATGCAACAGGGAATGCGGCGATAGATGCCTACAAGACTTTAAAGCCTGGTACTAAGTGGTATCTAGCAGGCTATCTTCACACTTTAGCAGCAGTTATTATCGTAGGTTATACTTCACTAATTTATGCCTGGATAATAAAATACATTGCAGGTGCTATTAGCGGAGATTTCGTAGGACTTACAAGCGAGGGAATACAAAATTATTTTGATGCTTTTAATGCCAATAAGCCAATGGTATTTTTATTTTTCTTAATTAATTTTTTACTTAATGATGCAGTAATTATTTTAGGAGTGCAAAAGGGAATAGAAAGAGTTTCAAAAATCTTAATTCCAATCTTATTTATAATTATGGTTATAATTATTGTATTTGGATTAAAACTTCCAGGTGCTAAAGATGGACTTATATTTTTATTTAAGCCAGACCCTTCTAAATTCTCCATGAATTCAGTAATAACTTGTCTAGGTCAAGCCTTTTTTGCCCTTGGACTAGCTATGCTTGGGTCCATGGTATTTGGCTCCTACATCAAGGAAAAGGATGAAAACATCTTTAAGGACTCATCAGTAATTTGCCTTGCCCTTGTCTTTGCAGGAATTTTATCTGGACTTATGATTCTTCCCTTTGTATTTGCAACAGGACTTACACCAGGAGAAGGAGTTGGACTTACATTTTTGACTCTTCCACTTGCCTTTAATGTTGTTCCTTTTGGCAGAATCCTTTCAGTTTTATTTTACTTTGGATTTTACATTGCAGCCTTTACATCATCAGTTGGAGTACTTGAAGCAATAGTTGGACAATTTATGGAAAGATTTAAATTAGAAAGAATAAAGGCTCTTATGCTTGCAAGTGCAATAATAATTGCCATTGCAGCCCTATCTATTTTCTATGACCCAGCCTTTGCATTTATAGACAATGTGGAAAGTAATTATATCTTAGTAATTGGATGCCTTTTAATTGCACTTTTCTCTGCCAGAGCTTGGAAGATGGAAAATTTATTAGAAGCAGCAAACATTAAAAGTCCTTTTGTTAGAACTTGGATGAATGTAAGTATTAAATATATTTCACCTATTGTTATAGTGATAATATTCTTTAGTCAATTTATAAAATAGTTTGTAAAAATTAAAATCGCCTGGTTTTATAAGCCAAGCGATTTTTTATATTTAAAAATTATAAAAATAGGCAAGAAAAAAGACCCATAGGGGTCTCTTTTTCTTTCATTACATGTTCTTTGAATAGAATTCAACGATTAATTGGTCTTCAATTTCTATTGGAACATCTTCTCTATTTGGTAGAGATACTAAAGTTGCTTTAAAGTCATCATCCTTAGAAATGTAAGGGTAGTTTACAACAATATTAGTGTTGTAATTTTCTTTAAATAGATCAACTTTTCTTCCTTTAGCAGACAATGCAATTACATCACCAGCTTCACATCTGTAAGATGGAATATTAACTTTCTTTCCATTTACAGTTAAGTGACCATGAGTAACCATTTGTCTTGCTTGTCTAATTGAAGATGCATAGCCCATTCTGTAACATAAACTGTCAAGTCTTCTTTCAAGGAATGTTACAAGGTTAGGACCAGTTTGTCCTGGTGTTCTTTGAGCTTCTTTAAATAGATTAACAAATTGTCTTTCAAGTACACCATAGTATGCTCTTAATCTTTGTTTTTCTAAAAGTTGCTTACCGTATTCAGTAAGTTTTTTATCGCTTCTTGCAGTACCTCTTGTAGCTCTTTTCATAGCCTTTGGGTGACCGCATACATTTAGTCCAAGTCTTCTTGATTGCTTGAACTTTGGATCCATCATTTTTGCCATTTTTTTATCAAACTCCTATAAATTTTCGCCGCGATAATTTATAAGCCGATAGCATTATACTAGAAATAGAGCCCTTTGTAAAGAAAAAAATTAAAATGAGAAAACTTTTATGAAGCAACAAGAATATTTTGTCAAGAAAGCCTTCTTTTAATGAAAAATTTTGAGTAAATTGTGTTATACTAACATTATAAAAGTAATCTCGGCAATTAATAGTTAGGAGGATTTATGAAAAAAATAGAATTTGTGGATACTATTCTTCGTGACGCTCATCAATCACTTATGGCAACAAGAATGACTTATAAAGATATGGAACCTGCACTTGATAAGCTTGACAAAGTTGGATACAGGGCTCTTGAGTGTTGGGGCGGTGCAACTTTCGACTCATGTATTAGATTCTTAGATGAAGATCCATGGGAAAGAATTAGAAATATTAAGTCTCACCTTAAAAACACAAAGACTCAAATGCTTTTGAGAGGTCAAAACCTTTTGGGCTACAAAAATTATCCGGACGATGTAGTAGAAAAGTTCGTTGAACTTTCTGTTAAAAATGGAGTAGATATAATTAGAATTTTTGATGCCTTAAATGATTTAAGAAACATTGAAACTTCACTTAGAGCTGCAAAAAAAGCTGGAGCAGAAGCACAAGTTGCAATTTGCTACACAACTTCAGAAGTTCACACAATCGAATACTTTACTGATCTTGCAATAAAAATACAAGAAATGGGCGCTGATTCAGTTGCAGTAAAGGATATGGCAGGAATTTTAACTCCACCTGTTTCAAGAGATTTAGTTAGGTCTCTTAGAAAGGCTGTGGACATTCCAATAGAACTTCACACTCACGAAACTACTGGCTGCGGTTCAATGACTTACCTCAAGGGAGTTGAAGAAGGTGCAGATATTTTAGACACTGCTCTTTCACCATTTTCTGGTGGAACAAGTCAACCTCCAACTGAAACTCTTGCCATAATCTTAAAGGAAGCTGGCTATAAAGTTGATTTGAATCTTGATATTTTAAATGAACTTGCACCTTACTTCCAAGAAGTTAAAAATAAATATTTAAACGACGGAACTTTGAGAGTAAAAATGCTTACTGTTGACCCTAAGGGACTTATATATCAAGTACCTGGCGGCATGCTTTCAAACTTGAACTCACAACTTTCTGCTGCAAAACAAGAGCATCTATTTGATAAGGTTCTTGCAGAAGTACCAAATGTTAGAAGAGATATGGGCTTTCCACCACTTGTTACTCCAATGAGTCAAATGGTTGGTACTCAAGCCTCCTTTAATGTAATGACAGGCAAGAGATACAAAATGGTTCCAAATGAAATTAAGGATTACCTAAAGGGACTTTATGGAAAGACTCCTGTTGAAGTTGATGATGCTTTTAGAAGATCAATTATAGGCGATGCTGAAGTAATTACAGATAGACCTGCAAATCACCTTGAGCCAGCCCTTGATAAATACAGAGCTGAAGTAGGTGACCTTGCAAGGACTGAAGAAGATGTGCTAACTTATGCATTATTCCCACAAGTTGCAAAGGACTTCTTAGCTAAAAAATATAATAAATAATTTTTTATACTATTGGAGATTTTATGTCTTCAATAGTATTTTTTTGCAAATAAAAAATTTTTGTTGTATATTATTTTTTGTAACAAAAGATAAATGGAAAGGATGATAAAATGGAATACAAAGATTTTCGTGTTGATGATTATATAGAAAAATATGCTGAATTAATTTTAAAAATTGGACTAAAAATAAAAGAGGGCGATAGACTTGTCATAAGATGTCCCATAGAAGCAAGGGACTTTGCTATAAGATCTACAAAAAAAGCCTATGAACTTGGAGCCTCTGAAGTAGTTGTAGATTATAGAGACCAAGTGGTTTCCAGATTAAAATACGAAAATGAAAGCCTAGAAATTTTAACTGATGTGCCAAAGCACAAGGTTGACAAGGAAAACTACTACATGGAAAAGAAGGCAAAGTACCTTTCTGTAACAGGTTCTGATCCAGACGCCTTTAAGGGCGTGGATTCTGAAAAACTTTTTAAGGCAAATCTTGCAACATCAAAGGCACTAAAGGATTTCTCTGCAAAGATGATGGCAAACTATGTGTCATGGATAGTTGTGGGAGCAAGTATTCCTTCTTGGGCTACAAAAGTTTTTCCTGATTTAAGTGAAGATGAAGCTGTGAGAAAATTGTGGTACGAAATCTTTTCTTCAGTTAGACTTTTTGAAGATGACCCAGAAAAGGCACTTGAAGACCATGTAAACAACTTAAATAGATATAGCAAATTCTTAAACGAAAATAAATTTGAAAAGCTTAAATACAAATCAGAAAAGGGGACTGACTTAGAAGTTTGCCTTCCAAAGGGATACATCTTCGCAGGAGCAGGCGATGTAAATAGCGACGGCGAAGAATTTATTGCCAATATGCCTAGTGAAGAAGTTTTTTCTGCCCCAAGACTTGACGGAGTAAATGGAAAAGTTTATTCAACTATGCCCCTTAATTACAATGGCAATTTAATTGAAGACTTCTATTTAGTTTTTAAAGACGGGGAAGTAGTTGACTACGATGCAAAAAGTGGAAAAGAATATTTAAAAAATATTATTGAAACTGATGAAGGATCAAAGAGACTTGGAGAAGTTGCCCTTGTGTCCCACAACACACCAATTTCCATGAGAAAAGTTTTATTTTACAACACACTTTACGATGAAAATGCATCTTGTCACTTTGCCCTTGGCAAATCCTATCCATCTTGCATAGAAGACGGAGAAAAACTTACAATAGAAGAATTAAAAGAAAGAGGCATGAACGATTCCTTAACTCATGTTGACTTTATGGTTGGCGATGCAAGGACGGAAATAATTGGCATCAAAGAAAATGGGGAAGAAGTACAAATTTTTAAAGATGGAAACTTTGTAATTTAATAAATATTTTAAAGTCAGACTTAGGTCTGGCTATTTATTTTGCAAACGATTGATTAAAGAGATTAAAATTCTTATAATATAATTAAGAATAATATTATGAGATTTTTAAAATAGATGAGGAGGAATTATGTACTCTTGCACAAAAACCTGCACCTTAACTGGACTTAATGGCTATCCAGTAGATGTTGAAGTTGACCTTTCAAATGGAATGCCAAAAATTATACTAGTTGGACTTGCAGACACTGCAGTTAAAGAATCGACGGAAAGAGTAAAATCGGCTATAAAAAATTCTGGCTTCGACTTTCCAAAAAAGAGAATTACCATAAATTTAGCTCCTGCCAATTTGAGAAAGGATGGCACCCAACTTGACCTTGCCATAGCAGTGAGCCTTTTGAGCTGCGATGAAAGTTTGGAACTTGACTACAGTCCCTATACATATATGGGCGAGCTTGCCCTTGACGGCAAGGTAAATAAAATTCAAGGTGCTCTTCCTATGGTAATATCCATGCGTGAAAAGGGCTATAGAAAATTTATTGTGCCATACGAAAACAGAAAGGAATGTGCCATAGTTAGCGACGTGGAAATTTATCCCGTAAAAACTTTAGAAGAAGTGATTTCTTTTATAAGAGGAGAAATTCAAATTGAAAGATGTCAGGGAAGCTTCATTAGGGAAAAGGTTTCTTATGATGTAGACTTCTCTGACATAAAGGGACAAGAGAATTTAAAGAGAGCTCTTGAAATTTCTGCCTGCGCCAAGTCAAATATTTTAATTTTGGGCTCACCTGGTTCTGGAAAGACCATGGCGGCAAAGAGATTTCCAACAATCCTTCCAGAGCTTGACTTTGAAGAAGCTATTGAAGTGACAAAAATTTATTCCATTTCAGGACTCTTAGACGACAATGCCCTAATAACTAAGCCACCCTTTAGGGCACCCCACCACACAGCATCAGCTGTTTCACTAATTGGCGGAGGGCAAATACCAAAGCCAGGAGAAATTTCTCTTGCCAACAAGGGCGTCTTGTTTTTAGATGAGCTGCCAGAATTTTCAAAATCAGTTTTAGAAGTTTTGCGTCAGCCCATGGAATCCAAGGATATAATAATTTCTCGCGCCAATGCAAGTGTAAGGTATCCTGCGGACTTCCAACTTATAGTTGCCCTTAATCCTTGCCCTTGTGGCTACCACAATTCAAAGACTCACGAGTGCAACTGCTCCCCTTATGAAATTCAAAGGTATCTTTCAAGAATTTCTCATCCACTTTTAGATAGGATTGACATTCACTTGGAAGTACCTGAAGTTAATTACAAGGAAATTTCCTCTGAAAGGTCTGGAGAAAGCTCTGAAGTCATAAGGGAAAGGGTAAAAAATGTTAGAGAAGTTCAAAAAGATAGATTTAAAGATGAAATTTTTAAATACAATTCAGAAATTCCTGAGAAAAAGTTAAAAAAATATTGTGCACTTGATGCTAACTCTGAAAAAATTTTGGAGCTTGCCTTTAGAAAATATGGCATGAGCGCCAGGACTTATAATAAAATTTTAAAAATCGCAAGGACTATTGCAGACATGGATGGCTGCGAAAATATTAAAGAAGACCATGTCTTGGAAAGCATTCAATATAGGACCATGGACAAAAAGTTTTGGGGTAATTAAATGAAGGAAAGAGACTTACTAATTTTTTTAAATGGAATAAATTTTTCCAGCGAAAACTCCCTTAAAATTTTAAATTATCTTTTGGACAAAAATATTCCCCTAGAGGATTTTGATAAGCTAGATTATTTGGAAGAACATATCTTGTCAAAGAGAAGTTACGACAGATTAAGGGAAAAGTCACCAGATTTTCAACTAATAATTGAAAAAATCAATGAAAAAATTACTTCAATGGGAGTGAAAATCATTACAATTTTAGATGATGAATATCCAGAGTCACTTAGATTCATTGAGGACCCGCCATCTCTTTTGTATGTAAAAGGCGACTTAAATATTTACAATCCCATTGCCTTTGTTGGTGCCAGGAGTCACTCTTCCTATGGCAATATGGCTGTAAATAAAATAATTGATGCCATAAGTTCCTTTGACTTCACTATTGTCAGTGGCATGGCTTATGGAATTGATTCTCTTTCCCACAAGAGGGCTCTTTTTAATAATTTAAACACAATTGCAGTTTTAGGAACAGGCATTGATGTAATTTATCCAAAGTCAAATAAGGCACTCTATGAAGAAATTTCAAATAAGGGTGCTATCATAAGCGAGTTTCCCCTTGGGACTGGTGCAAACAAGTTTACCTTTCCCATGAGAAATAGAATTATTTCTGGTCTTTCAAAGGTCGTTGTCGTAGTTGAAGCAAAAGACAAAAGCGGAAGTTTAATCACAGCAAGGCTTGCTGCAGAACAGGGCAAGGAAGTTTTTGCAGTGCCAGGCAACATTACGTCCATTTATTCTGTTGGGACCAATAAATTAATTAGAGACGGAGCCATTCCTCTTGTTGAAGTAAAAGATATTTTTGATTATTATAAAGAGCTTTCTAAAAATAAAGTTTCTGAAGAGAAAATACAAATGAATGCAGAGGAACTTTTAGTCTACAATTTGATAGAAAAGGGAATAAATAACACCAATGATATTTGCAATAATTTAAATAATGAGGTATTTTATATAAATAAGATATTGACGAAGTTGGAACTTAAGGGAATTATTGAAAGAATTTCTATGAATGAATTTCAAATTTTAAAATAGATTTTAGGAAGAAGGAGATGGTATTTTGGCAAAAAATCTTGTAATAGTGGAGTCGCCAACTAAGGCTAAGACAATAAAAAAGATGCTTGGCACGAATTACAATGTAATTGCTTCTGTTGGTCATGTTAGAGACCTACCAAAATCAAAACTTGGCATTGATATAGAAAAAGATTTTGAACCCCAGTATATGAATATATATGGCAAGGGACCTCTTATTAATGAGATTAAGGCTGAGGCTAAGAAAGCTGACAAAATTATTCTTGCAACCGACCCCGATAGGGAGGGAGAGGCAATTTCTTGGCACCTTTCATATATTTTGGGTATGGATCCAGAGGATAAAAACAGAGTTACTTTTAACGAGATTACAAAAGATACAGTTAAAAGAGAAATTAAAAATCCAAGAACAATTGATATGGACCTTGTTGATGCACAACAAGCCAGGCGTGAACTAGATAGGCTTGCTGGCTATAAAATTTCTCCACTATTGTGGAAAAAAGTTAAGGCTGGTCTTTCTGCTGGTCGTGTTCAATCTGCTGTTTTAAAATTAATTTGCGACAGAGAAGAGGAGATAAATAATTTTATCCCTGAAGAGTATTGGACTATTCAAGCAGACTTGCGTGCAGGAAGACGAAAACTTTTAGCTGATTATTATGGAGTTAAAGAGAAGAGCAAGGCAAAAAAAGTTGAACTAAAGTCAGAGACAGATGCAGACAAGGTTCTAAAAAATATTGATAGAGATAAATTTCTTGTTGATTCTGTGAAAAAAGGCAAGAGAGCAAGAAAGTCACCTCTACCTTTTACAACTTCAACTATGCAACAAGAAGCTTCAAGGAGAATAAATTTTTCAACAAAGAAGACTATGATGGTTGCTCAAAGTCTTTACGAAGGCATAAAACTTCCAAAGGTAGGCTCTGTAGGTCTTATAACATATATGAGAACTGACTCTACAAGAATTTCTGCTGAAGCGCAAAATGCCTGTCTCAATTTTATAGAAAAAAATTATGGCGAAAATTATATAGGAAAGAAAAGAGCAGCCAGCAAGAAGAAAAATGAAGGCGTGCAAGATGCTCACGAATCCATTAGACCAACTGATGTTACAAGAACTCCATATTCAATAAAGGATTCACTTTCAAGGGATGAGTTTAAGCTCTATTCACTTATATGGAATAGATTTGTGGCATCTCTAATGGCAGATGCAATTTATGACACAATTTCTGCTGACATTTTGTCAAAAAAGGAACTTTTTAGAGTTTCAGGCTCCATGCTAGCCTTTGATGGATTTTTAAGAGTTTATGATTATTCTAATGAAAAAAATACTGAACTCCCACCACTTGAAGAGGGACAAATTTTAAAATTAAAGGAAATAAATAAGGAACAACACTTTACAAATCCACCTCCAAGATATAACGAAGCTTCACTTATAAAAGAGCTTGAAGCCTTGGGCGTTGGTAGACCATCCACTTATGCGCCAACTATTTCAACTCTTCAAAGTAGGTATTATGTAGTTCTTGAAGAGAAAAAATTTGTGCCAACTGAACTGGGACAAACCGTAAATGAAATTTTAGTGGAAAATTTTGACAACTTAGTTGACAAAAAATTTACTGCGCAAATGGAATTTGAATTAGATGAAATTGCTGCAGGCAAAAAACCTTGGAAGGAACTTGTGAGAGATTTTTATGGAGACCTCAAGAAAGATTTGGACAAGGCCTATGAAAATATAGAAAAGGTTCAAATAGAAGATCCAGTCACTGATGTCATCTGCGACAAGTGTGGAAGGAACATGGTTATTAAAATGGGAAGATATGGAAAGTTTTTAGCTTGTCCAGGTTTTCCTGATTGTAGAAATACAAAACCTCTTGTAGAAAAAATTGGCGTAAAATGTCCAAAGTGTGGCAAGGGAGAAATTGTAGTCAAGAGAAGTAAAAAGGGCAGAATTTTTTATGGCTGCGACTCTTATCCTAAGTGCGAATTTGTTTCTTGGAACAAGCCAATTAATGAAAAATGTCCAAAGTGCAAAAGTATTTTGACAGAAATGAAGTCTAAGGGTAAAAAAATTATAAAGTGTAGCAATGACAAATGCGATTACAGGAGAGAGGAAAGTGAATAAATTTTCTTTTGAAATGAGAGATATTTTCGGCGAAAATTATTTCCGCAAGAATTTTATAGCTCCTGCTAGAGAAGAAGACGATAATGTGGTCTTCTACTCTTTACATATTGATGAGATTTTAAAATATAATCTTGAAGAGAGATTAGAAAAAAAAGTAATCTTAGAAAAAGCTTCTAAAGAAAAAATTTTAGATGAATTAGATAAAATTTATAAGGATGAGAAAAAAGATTTTCTCTTAGATGACATAGACACAAATTATGGAGACTTATTAATTAGTGAAAAGGGCGAAAGGGAAGACTCACCGGCAGTTAGACTTTTAGACTATATCTTAAGGGAAAGCATTGAGAAAAATGCCAGCGACATCCACATTGAGCCTGGCTTTCAAAATGTTATTGTGAGAATAAGAATTGACGGAGCCTTAAATAAATTAATTGACCTGCCAAAAAAAATTTATCCTCAGCTTGTGACTAGAATAAAAATTTTATCTGAACTTGATATTTCTGAAAAGAGACTTCCTCAAGATGGAAGATTTAGCTTTGATTTTAAGGACGACAAAATTGACATAAGAGTTGCTACTACGCCCACTGGAACTGGCGAAAAAATTGTCCTTAGAATTTTAGACATTCAACGAATTTCTTATACTCCAGAGGGCATTGGTCTTGTGGGTGAAAATTATGAAAAAGTCATGAGTTTAATTAGCCAACCATCTGGTCTAATTCTAATTTGCGGTCCAACTTCTTCTGGCAAGACTTCAACTCTTTATACACTTTTAAGAAAAATCCAAAGTGACGACATAAATATTATGACCATTGAAGACCCAATTGAATATAAAATTGACGGCATAAATCAAATTGAAGTAAATCCCAACACTGGGCTTTCCTTTGAAAAGGGACTAAAGGCAATTTTGAGAATGGACCCAGATAAGATTATGATTGGTGAAATTAGAAATGAAGACACAGCCCACATTGCTATTTCATCTTCCATAACAGGTCACTTAGTCCTATCAACTCTTCACACAGAATCTTCTCCTGCATCAATTGGTAGACTTGTTGACATGGGAATCGAGCCCTATTTAATTTCTGCTGGATTAATTGGAGTAATTTCTCAAAGGCTTATAAGAAAATTATGTCCTCATTGTAGGGAAAAAATTAAAAACACAAACCCACTAATAGATAGGGAGTTTATTTATAGGGCAAGGGGCTGTGACAAGTGCAATGGCGGTTACAGCGGGAGAATTGCAGTCTTTGAAATTATGATTGTGGACAGCGAAATTCGCGACATGATTACGAGAAGAGAGAGCGTAAAAAATATAAAAAATTTTGCCCTTGAAAGAGGAATGAAGACACTATCTAGTGAGATTTTACACTTAATAGAAAAGGGCGAAACCACTTTTGAGGAGTACTACAAAAATATTCATACCGTTGGTGAATTATGATTTACAAGTATAAGGCCTTTAAGGGCAGCGAAAAAGTAAAGGGCAAGCTTGAAGCCACAAGCATTAAAGATGCCAAGGAAAAATTAAAAAGAGAGGGACTAAGGCCAATAAAGATTGAAGAAAATATTGAGTCCTCTAATTCCCTTGACTTTAACAGAAAATTTAAAAACGAGGATTTGTATATTTTATTTAGAGAGCTCAGCCTACTTATAAATTCTGGCATAAATATAGAAAGTGCCTTTGAAATTTTAATTACGGAATTTTCTAAAGATAAGGGCAAAATATTAAGCCAGGTGAAAGATAATCTCAGAAGCGGAATTTCTCTTTCTGAATCCATGGAAAAGACTCGTACCTTTCCAAACCTTGTTGTAAATATGGTCTTTGTTGGAGAAAACACATCAAGCCTTGGCAAAACTTTTAACTCCTTGTCAAGCTATTACATAAAAAAGAGGGAGACAAACTCAAAAATTATTGAAGCCTTGGCTTATCCAATAATTCTCCTTATCACTTCAATTTTTGTAATTAATTTTTTAATTATTAATGTAATTCCAAGTTTTAGTGAAATTTTTGCTTCCAATGATAATTTGCTGCCACTGCCAACAAGAATCTTAATAAATTTTTCAAACTTTATCTATAAAAATTATATTTTCATAATTTTAGTAATAATACTTGTGATAGCCATTACATTTTTCTACCACAGAAAAAATCCAAGAACTTTTCACAAGATACTCTTGAAATCAAAGTATTACAAGATGACAAAGAGTTTGAAATTTACCTTTAACATGGACTTACTCCTTGGGGCAGGCCTTACTGTAGATAGAAGCCTGGAAATACTTTCTGCCATGGAAGACAATGTGGTTTTAAAGAGTAAATTTTTAGAAGTTTTAAGGGATATAAAATCGGGAGACTCCTTTTATAAAAGCACAAGCAAAATAAATGTATTTCCAAAAATTTTACTTTCCATGATTCGCGTTGGCGAAGAATCCTCAAACCTAAGGGAAGTTTTTTCAATAATGTCTTCTTTTTATGACGAGGAATTAAACAATTACAACAAGAGATTTTTTGGAGTCTTGGGTCCGATTTTAATAATAATTATGGCTTTAATAATCGGCTTTATAGTGCTATCAATTGCACTTCCAGTTTTCGATATGGTTAATCAATTTTAGGAGGTTTTTATGAAATTTAAAAAGAGACAAAGGGGATTTACCCTAATTGAACTTGTGATTGTAATTGCCATTATTGCAATTTTAATTTCCATTGCAGCTATGAAGTATAGCACGACGAATCTAGCAGCTGAGGCAGCAGCCCACAATTCTAATGTTAAAGTTTTAAAGAGTGCAGGAATTTTATATTTAATTGACAATCCTGATGAAAAGGGAACAATAAGTGTAGACAAGTTAGCTCCTTATCTTGAAGGAGGAAAAATACCAAAACCTGCAAAACACTTTAGTGGTGCAAGTGATTTTACAGTGACTTCAACTGACGACGGCGATGTGGAAGTTAAGCCAGGAATGATAAAAGTTTCAGGAAAAACTTTAGTTGAAGATAATGGAAAATAAAATTTATAAAATTTTTATAGTCTTTTTGATTTTTATGCTGGGAGGATCTTTGGCATCCTTTTACCATGTCTTCGTCAGCAGAAGAGAAAAAAATGAAAATTTTTTATGGGGCATAAGTCACTGCGACTCCTGCCATAGGAATTTAAAGTTTTATGAATTAATACCAGTCTTTTCTTATATTTTTCTCGGCGGAAAGTGTAAAACTTGTGGAGAAAAAATTGGCTCAGATAAATTTTTCACAGAAATTTTAGTTTCTATCCTTTCGGTCTTTGCTTTTTTAAAATATGACTTGTCCATCCAAAGTTTTTTAGTCATTGGAATAATTACAGTGGCAACTTTTATAGGAATAATAGATTACAAGACTGGATTTATCTATAACCTAGACCTTTTTATAATTTTAATTTTAACAATAATTTTTAAATTATCTCAAGGAGAAAGTATTTTTAACTCCTTAAAATTTTCCCTTGGCATTGGGCTGATTTTCTATCTTTTATACAAATTTACAGGTATGATGGGCTTTGGAGATGTGCTCTATTCTTTTGTCATGGGAATTTTTGCAAATAATTTATTAGATTCCTTTCTTATATTTAAAGATGCCTTTGTAATTGCAGCAATATTTTCTATAATTTTAATTTTATTAAAGAAAAAGAATTTTAAAGATTCCATTGCCTTTGGACCCTTTATTAGCATAGCAATTATTATTTTCATATTGTGCAGGTGAACTATGTTTCAAAAAAATATTACAAAACTTATAATTAGTGACGGTTTTATAAAAATTTATAAAAATGACAAAGAAGAGTTAAATATTTCCTTGCCCTATAAAGTTTTTAGGGATGGGGAGATTTTAGATTATCATCACTTTTACTACAAATGCAGTAAAATCTTGGAGAAAATTGATTTTCAAAAGAGTGATAATCTGATTTTAATATTTGACTCTTCTTCTTTTATTCACATAAATTATAAAATTCCTGAAATAGATGAAAGTGAAATAAGAGATTTTCTTGCCCTAGAACTTGAAGACTATGGCGATTTTAATTTATCAGATTATGAAATTTTTTATGACTTTCTAAAAGAAGATAAAATTTTAAATCTTTTCATTGACTTAGTTCCAAGAAAATTAATTTTAAAATTAAGGAAAGTTTTTGAAAAATTAGAAGTTAAAAACCTTGAAATAATTCCTGAGCCAAAGTCCATAAATAAGAAGGGAAAATTTATTGAAATAGCACCAACTTATTTAAAATTTATTTCTGTAAAAAATAATTTAGTAAATTTTTATGAAAAAATTTACGACAAAAATATTGAAAAATTAATTTTGGACAACAATTTGGAAGAAGAAAATGCAAGTAACATAATAAACCTTCGCTACGACCCAGAGGAAGAAAAAATTGATGAAGACTTTTTGTTTAGATTTAAAAATTATTTTATAAGTCACATAAGGGAAATGGAAAATTTTTCTAAGGGTGAAGAAGTCTATTTATTTGGAAATATTTGCGACTCCAAGGAAATTAAAGATTGCTTATCATCTTATAGCAATTTGAAATATAAAATACTAGAAGAAGACCTTCACAACAATTTACCTATAAAAAAAGAGAAAAAAGACAAAAAGACTAGAAAAAAGAAAAGCCCTATTAATTTTATTCTTCCACTTGCCATGGCTATTGTAATAATTTTTAATGTACTTTATTATTTTAATCTCAAAAAAGAAAATGAAGGGACTTTAGCTGATATCAAAGAAGTAAAAAATGAAGAAGTGGAAGATATTGATGTATCCAGCGACAAATTTCAAGAGAGAAATAAAATTTTTATAGATAAAATTTCTGAAATTCAAAAGCTTGAAGATGAAAATTTAATTATAACAGATTATTATTTTGACAATGGAAAGATGACGGTTAGAGGTCTTGTCAAGGACGAAGATTATTTTAATAAGGTCTTTAAGGACATAAATATTTTGAGCAAAAATTTTTATATGGAAAATGGATTTAATAAATTTGAAATGCAGATAAAATAATTGTAGAATTTTATGGGGTGTTAATTTTGGAAATTGGAAAATTAAAAACTGAATTGTTGGAAAAATATATTTTCAACAATTTAAGTTCAAATAGAAAAGAAGTAATAATAAAGAGTGGAACAGGACTAGACAACGCAGTTATGGACTTTGGAGGCGATTTAATCGTAACTTCAACGGACCCCATAACTGGTGCATCAAAAAATATAGGCTCTCTTGCCATAAATGTTTCAGTAAATGATGTGAGCTGCCAAGGGGCAGATCCAGTTGGAGTTTTAATGACAGTTTTAATTCCACCAAGTGGCACTCTTGAGGACTTAAAAGAAATTATTGAAGATGCCAATAATACAGCAAAAAAGTTAAATGTAGACATAATTGGCGGCCACACAGAGATAACTGATGCCGTAAATAAAATTTTAATTTCAACAACGGTATTAGGAAGAGTTAATAGAAAAGTTATGCCAGACCTTAAAAGTATTAAGGCAGGAGATGTAGTAGTTGTCTCAAAATACCTTGGCATTGAAGGCACAAGCATTATTTCTCACGAAAAAGATGAAGTCAGTGAAATTTTAAGTGAAGAAGAATTAAAATTTGCAAAATCTCTTTCAAAAGATATTTCAGTTTTAAGAGAAGCTAGATTGGCGACAAAATATGGCGTAAAGCACATGCACGACATAACTGAAGGTGGACTTTATGGAGCTCTTTGGGAAACTGGAGTTGCTCTTGGTCATGGTTTAAGAGCCTATTATGATGAGATACCTCTTCTTGATGAGACAAAAAAAATTGCAGAATTTTATGGCCTTGACCCCATGAGACTCATCTCAAGTGGAAGTATGCTCATGGTTTTTGATAAAGAAAAATTTATTGATTTTAAAAATGAAGCAGATAAAAAGGGAATAAAAATTACAAAAATTGGAGAAGTAATTGAAGATAAGATTACAGAAGTAATAGTAGGAGATAGGGCCATAAGTCTCTCTGAACCAGGTTCTGATGAGCTTTACAAGGTAGTATAGTAAATATTACAATTCGGTTACAATGTTGACAAATTAGTTAGTCCTATATAAACTTTAATTAGGTGAATTAAATGAAAAGAATTATTAAATTATCAATTTTATTTATAGCAATGCTGATTACTCCAGTTTTTGCTGCAAATATTTTTAATGTAAGTATATCCAACAACCTTTATAAAGTTAAAGAAGCGGGAGTTCTAGTAAATAATGAATCACTTAAAACTGATTTTTCTCCTTACATAAAGGATGGAAGGACTTTTGTGCCAATTCGCGAAATTACAGAAAAACTTGGCGCCGATGTTAAGTGGAATGGAAGGGATAAAAGCATAAAAATTACCTTAAATGGCGATGTGATAAATATGCAAATAAATAATCCTATGGTCACTGTCAATGACAAAAAAATTGAATTAGACGATGCTCAAGCGCCACAGCTTGCCCTATATAGTAGCCCAAGAAGAGAAACAAAAACTATGGTGCCACTAAGATTTATATCTGAAACTTTTGGTTACAATGTAGACTGGAACAATGACAAGGTAAGAGCAGAAATTTGCACAAGTGGTGCAAAATCAATAATTGAAAATGGTAAGGAAAACAATAAAAAGACAAGTGAAAATAAAAATTCTAAGAAAAATACAAATAAGAAAAAATCTAAGGTTAATTCCAAATCAATTTTTGATGACAGATTCTTCCAATCAAATAGTGAAAGAAAAGAAACTAAAAATATAAAGAATCAAATCAATAAGGGAAATGAAGACAAAATTTTTGAAGAAGCTGATTTAGACATCAAAGAAAAAGAAAATAGAGTTATAAAAGATAAAATCGAAATTAATGGCAAATTAAATATAGTTATAGATCCAGGTCACGGCGGTAAGGATTCTGGCGCAGTTGGCATAGATGGTTACACTTACGAAAAAGATTTAAATTTATTAGTTGCTGAAAGTTTAATGGAAAAGTTAAGTGAAAATTCTGAAATCAATGCAAGAATCACAAGAGATAGAGACGAGTACATCAAATTATTAGATAGAGCCTCTGTTTCAAATGACAACAATGCAGATTTGTTCCTATCAATTCACTTCAATAGCTCTGACAATCCTAGTGCAAAGGGAATAGAAGTCCTCTATGCATCTGAAAAGAATGTTAAAATCAAAGATACAGTTCAAAAACACTTTGCCTCTTGCCTACAAAAGGCACTAATAAGAGAAACTGGAGCTGTGGACCGTGGAATTAAAAACACGCCAGCTATAATTGTTTTAAATAAAACTAAAAATGTTTCCGCCCTTGTTGAACTTGGATTTGTGTCCAATGAAAGTGATTTGGAAACTATAAAGGACCCTGATTACATTGATAAATTAGCTAGGGGAATCTATAATGGTATAGAAGACTATATGAACAGCTATGTTATTAAATGAGAAAGGGAATTATGAGAGAAGATAGACAAAACGACGAAATAAGAGAAATTAAAATAAGACCAAATTATCTTGAACATCCAGATGGCTCGGTATTAATTGAATGTGGAGAGACAAAAGTTATTTGCACAGCCATGATTGAAAATAAAGTTCCAACATTTTTGAGAGGAAAGAACAAGGGATGGCTTTCCAGCGAATACTCAATGCTTCCTGGATCTACCCCAACGAGAAAAGTAAGGGATATTTCCAAGGGAAAACTTGACGGAAGAAGTAGCGAGATATCAAGATTAATTGGCAGATCTCTTAGGTCTTGTATAGATTTAGATAAAATTGGAGAGAGAACTATTTGGATTGACTGCGATGTAATATCAGCTGATGGTGGCACAAGGACGGCTTCCATTACAGGTTCTTATATTGCCTTAAAAATTGCTGTAAAAAAAGCCTTGGAAAGTGGAAAATTCGAAGAAGACCCAATGAAGGCGAAGCTTGCAGCAGTTAGTGTTGGAAAAGTCGACGGCATAAATTTAGTAGATTTAGATTTTAAAGAAGATTCCAATGCTGATGTAGACTTAAATGTTGTAATGAATGACAAATTTGAGCTAATAGAAATTCAAGGAACTGGAGAGGGCGACACTTTTTCCATAGAAGACTTAAATGAATTTTTAAAGGGCGCAAAAAGAGGAATAGAAGATATTTTTAAATATTTTGAAATTGTGGAGCAGTATATATGAGAGAGATAGTTTTATCCACTGACAATATTAATAAATTGAGAGAAATAAGAGAAATCTTAGAAGATCTTCACATAAAAATTTACGGAAAGTCTGACATAGAAGGTTTGGACTTTGAAGTAATTGAAGATGGCGACACTTTATATGATAATGCCCTAAAAAAAGCTTCTGCCATGGCAGATAGAGTTGATTATGCAGTCCTATCAGATGACACAGGCCTATTTGTTACGGCTTTAAATGGCGAACCAGGAGTTCATTCTGCAAGGTATGCTTCAGAGCATGACGACAAAAAAAACAGAGAAAAATTATTAAATAATCTTAAAGACAAAGAGGACAGAAGTGCCTACTTTAAAACAGAGATAATTTTAATTGACGAGGACAAAAATATAATTCCCATAGAAGGAGTTTGTCCTGGAAAAATTTCTCTTGAAGAAAGAGGCGACAATGGATTTGGCTATGATAGCATCTTCATTCCTGAGGGCTTTGACAAAACTTTTGCTGAGATGAGCCATGAAGAAAAAAATCAAATTAGCCACAGGTCAAGGGCTTTAAAAAACCTAAAGGATAAACTTTCCAATTTGTAAAAAATTATTGACAATAGATATATAATTTGTTAACATATACTTATTGTACGTGGTGGGTATGGCCTAGCTGGTTAAGGCGTCAGATTGTGGTCCTGAAGATCGTGGGTTCGATTCCCACTATCCACCCCACAATAATAGAAGTGTCTTGGACACTTCTTTTTTTGCTAGAGTGGCGGAATTGGCAGACGCACCAGACTCAAAATCTGGCGGTCGCAAGATCGTGTGGGTTCAAGTCCCACCTTTAGCACCAAAAATGTGTATCACTTTTAATCGATTTTTACTTGCGATTAAGTGATACACTTTTTTTTATCTTTTTATAGAGAGGTTGTTATACTTTCTATTTAAATTGATTTTTTTACTATTTAAAAACTTTACAATATCTTAAAATTTTTTCGATTATTGATAAAAAATTATGGGTACAAAACTTGTAGCAAAGGAGGTCAAAGTGAAAAATCTTAAAAATTGTTTATTCATTCTTCCATTTTTTATGCTTAGGACAAGTTCTATCTATGCAGCAAGTGGAAGTGCTTTTATAGAAAAATTTTTTTCCAATGATTATATTTTCACAATTTTACTTATTGTAGCAATAGTTGGAGCTGTGCTTGAAATTTTGACTCCAGGCTTTGGTCTTGGCGGAATTATTTCAATAGCTGCCTTTGTAATTTTCTTTTGGGGAAATATTGCAATGGGTAACACTAATTGGTTTGAAATTTTACTATTTGTCTTGGGACTCTTATTACTAGGTTTTGAATTATTAATACCCGGTTTTGGAGTGGCAGGCATTAGTGGAATACTTGCAATATCAGCTGCCATAGTTTTATCAATGAAGGATATTTACTTTGCTATTTTCTCTTTGGCAATTGCCCTTGTAATAGCCATAGTTTTAGGATTTGCCCTTCTTAAGAGGGGAATTAACTCAGAGCTTATAAATAGGCTTAGACTTTTCACTGAAAGCTCAAGTGATAAGGGCTATGTGGGAGTGAAAAGTGAAGAAGTAAAGCTTGGCGATGTACTTATAACAAAGACAGCTTTAAGACCAACTGGTTATGCAAATTTTCATGAGGAAAAAATCGAAGTTATTTCAGATGTTGGTTTCATTGGAAAAGATGAAGAAGTTAGAGTTGTTAGAATTTCCGGCGCAAGAGTTTTCGTCGAAAAAAATATTTAGGAGGATTTATGAATTTTTATCCCTTTGGAAGCATTATAGTTATAGTCTTAATTTTTATATTTATATCCATATTTTTGTCCTTTGTTCCTATTGGACTATGGGTGACAGCATTTTTCTCTGGTGTAAAAATTAGAATTTCAGAACTTATTGGTATGAAACTTAGAAGAGTTAAACCTTCAAGAATAGTTAGACCTGCTATTAAGGCAACAAAGGCTGGTTTAAATCTTGAAATTGCAAGTCTTGAAGCCCATTATCTTGCAGGCGGCAATGTAAACACTCTTGTAGATGCACTTATTGCAGCTCAAAGAGCAAATATTCCTCTACAATTTGAAAGGGCTGCTGCAATAGATCTTGCTGGTAGAGATGTGCTTGAAGCTGTTCAAGTTTCAGTTAACCCAAAGGTTATTGAAACTCCAAATATTTCTGCCGTTGCCCAAGATGGTATTGAAGTCATTGTAAAGGCAAAGGTAACTGTTAGAGCAAATATTGAAAGGCTTGTTGGTGGTGCCGGTGAACAAACTATTATAGCAAGAGTTGGAGAAGGCATTGTAACAACTGTTGGTTCATCTCTAAGCTATAAGGCTGTTTTGGAAAACCCAGATTCAATTTCTAGAGTAGTTCTTGACAAGGGTCTTGACTCCGGTACTGCCTATGAAATTTTATCAATTGATATAGCCGATGTTGACGTTGCAAGAAATATTGGCGCAAGACTTCAAACTGACCAAGCCGAAGCTGACAAGAGAATTTCTGAAGCTAAGGCAAGTGAAAGACGAGCTATGGCTCTTGCTCGTGAACAGGAAATGAAGGCCGAAGTTGAAGCCATGAGGGCAAAAGTTGTTGAAGCTGAATCACAAGTTCCTATTGCCATGGCGGAAGCTTTAAAGAGCGGCAATTTAGGTGTCTTTGATTATTACAAAATGAAAAATATTAATTCTGATACTGATATGAGAAATTCTATCTCAAAAATTTCTGATAAAAATCCTAAAAAGGACAATAAATAATGAATCCTATGTTTAATGTTTTTATCGCAATAATTTCTTTTATGCCTGCCATAATTTTTGTGGTAATGTTTAAAATTTTACTTACAGTTTTAAAAAGAGGCAAAAGGAAATTTAATGAAGATTTTCATGAGGAAGAAAGAAATTTAAATAAATCTAAAAATTTTCATGGAGATAGAAGATCAGATGCCGATAGCTTGGCAAATGAAATAAAAAGAATAATCAAAGAAGAGAAAGAAAAAGAAAAGAATAAAAAGATTTCTAAAGAAGAATCTAAGAAAAATAAGAAAAATGTGTTAATTGACAAGGACTCGAGACTTGGTCAAAGAAAACTAAAGGAAAAACTTTTAGAAAAAAAGGAAGAAAAGGAAACAGAAAGTCCACAAGAGAATTTGTCAAATACTTACAATCTTGAAAACACCTACAACTTATCAGAAAGCTACAATCTTTCAAAAACTTATAATCTAGAAAATGATGGTAAAAAGATAGTTGATAGTGAATTTATAAAGGAGTGTGAGTCAGACCAAGTTTTTTATGAGGATGAAGATGGCGAAAGTTTGAACCTTGATTTCTTAGATTTTGGCGAAGAAGATTTGCCGAAAATTATTGTCTATAAAGAAATTTTCGGTGAGCCTTTAGGTCTTAGATAAATAGTGGCTTGCTTTTCATAATCTATGGAAAAGTGAGCCTTTTTGTGGTATTATAATAGTCTAGTTTAAGGGGGTATATATTTGGCAAAAGTGGAAAGTTCCATTGATATTAATGATATAAATTTATTGTCAATTGTTTTTGGCAAATTAGACGAAAACATTGGTCTCATTGAAAAGGAATTAGATGTATCTATTAAGTCAAAAAATGACAAAGTTTTAATTTGTGGCGATGAAGAAAAAGTTGAGGATGCCACACTTTTACTAAAAAATTTAATTGAAACTGCAAGAAAACAAAATATTTTAAGTCTTTCTGATGTTAGATATTCTATTTCTCTAATTAAAAACAATGAGAAGAGACCAGTTTCTGAACTTTTAAAGGACACTGTGGTTTACACGTCTATGGGCAAGCCCATAAGGGCGAAGACTCTTGGTCAAAAGAGATATATTGACGCTATAAACAATAACGACATAGTATTTGGAATTGGTCCTGCAGGTACTGGTAAAACTTATCT
>NZ_CAMQAY010000016.1 GCF_946998875.1 uncultured Peptoniphilus sp.
CGATTGTTCCAATGTTTACGTGTGGTTTATTTCTTTCAAATTTTGCTTTAGCCATTATTAATCCTCCTAATAATTAGTTTTTCTTTTTATCTCCAACTACTTCTTCTGCAATTGATTGAGGTACTTCTTCGTAATGATCAAATTGCATTGAGTAGTTTGCCCTTCCTTGTGTGTTTGAACGAAGGCTAGTTGCGTAACCAAACATTTCTGCTAGTGGTACATAAGCTGTAACGATTTGAGCTCCAGCTACAAGTTCCATACCTTCCATTCTTCCTCGTCTTGAGTTGATATCTCCAATTACATCTCCCATGTATTCTTCAGGAGTTGTAACTTCAACCTTCATCATAGGTTCAAGAAGTACTGGGTCTGCTTTTGCAAGAGCATCTCTAACTGCCATAGAACCGGCAATCTTAAATGCCATTTCAGAAGAGTCGACTTCGTGATAAGAACCATCATAAAGAGTTACCTTAACATCAAGTACTTCGTATCCACCGATAATACCTGATTGAAGTGCTTCTTCAATACCTTGTTGAGTTGGTCCAATAAATTCCTTAGGAATAGCACCACCGACAATGGCATTTTCAAATACAAAACCTTCACCTGGTTTATTAGGTTCAATTCTAATCTTAGCGTGACCATATTGTCCACGACCACCAGATTGACGAGCGTATTTAGCTTCGCCTTCAGCTGCCTTCTTAATACCTT
Source organism: uncultured Peptoniphilus sp. (assembly GCF_946998875.1). Lineage (GTDB taxonomy): Bacteria > Bacillota > Clostridia > Tissierellales > Peptoniphilaceae > Peptoniphilus_A. Next base: position 706 of record NZ_CAMQAY010000016.1, read on the forward strand.
CTCTATAAGAAACTTGAGGGTTACCAATGTTTGCCTCAACCTTAAATTCTCTTAAAAGTCTATCAACAATTATGTCAAGGTGAAGTTCACCCATTCCTGCGATAATTGTTTGACCAGTTTCATCATCAGTATATGTTCTGAAAGTTGGATCTTCTTCAGCAAGTTTTGCTAAGGCAAGAGCCATCTTATCTTGAGATGCTTTAGTCTTTGGTTCAATTGCTACAGAGATAACTGGTTCTGGGAATTCCATGTTTTCAAGAATAACTTGATTCTTTTCATCACAAAGAGTATCACCAGTAGTAGTGTCTTTAAGACCTACAGCTGCAGCGATTTCACCTGCATGGATTTCATCGATTTCTTGTCTCTTGTTAGCGTGCATTTGAAGAATTCTTCCGACTCTTTCTCTTTTGCCCTTAGTTGAGTTCATTACATAAGAACCAGCTTGAAGAACTCCAGAGTAAACTCTAAAGTATGCAAGTTTACCAACATATGGGTCAGTTACAATTTTAAATGCAAGTGCTGAGAAAGGTTCATCGTCTGAAGAGTGTCTTTGAACTTCATTTCCATCTAAGTCAACACCATCAATTGAAGGTACATCAATTGGAGATGGAAGATAATCAATTATTGCATCAAGAAGAAGTTGAACTCCCTTGTTCTTGTAAGAAGAACCACAAGATACTGGAGTGATCTCTACTGCAAGAGTACCCTTTCTTATTGCTTTCTTAAGAAGTTCTTTATCGATTTCTTCTCCTTCAAGATAAGCCATCATTAAATCTTCATCAAATTCAGAAGCTTTTTCAATTAATTTATCTCTATATTCATTTGCCTTGTCTAAATATTCTTCAGGAACATCAGTAATTTCGATTTCCTTACCAAGTTCATCCTTGTAAATTTCTGCCTTCATTTCAACAAGGTCAATCATTCCAATGAAAGTATCTTCTGCTCCCATTGGGATTTGAATTGGAATTGGGTTACCATGTAATTTCTTGTCAATAGTATCAACTGATCTAAAGAAATCAGCACCAGTAACGTCCATCTTGTTAATATGAGCAATTCTTGGAACATGATACTTGTCTGCTTGTCTCCAAACAGTTTCAGATTGAGGTTCTACACCACTTTTTGCATCAAAAAGTGCAACAGCACCATCAAGTACTCTTAGAGATCTTTCAACTTCAACTGTGAAGTCAACGTGTCCCGGAGTATCGATAATGTTAAGTCTGTAGCCCTTCCAGTGTGCTGTAGTAGCTGCAGAAGTAATTGTGATACCTCTTTCTTGTTCTTGTTCCATCCAGTCCATTTGTGCTGCGCCTTCGTGAGTTTCACCGATTTTGTGAATCTTACCAGCGTAGAAAAGAATACGTTCAGTAGTAGTAGTCTTTCCAGCATCAATATGGGCCATAATACCAATATTTCTATATTTCTCTAATGGTATTTCGCGAGCCATAAATTCCTCCCCTTATTACCATCTATAGTGAGCAAAGGCCTTGTTAGCTTCTGCTGTTCTATGCATTTCATCTTTTCTCTTAACGCTTCCGCCTAGTCCGTTAGATGCATCAAGGATTTCTTTTGCAAGTCTTTCGTGCATTGTCTTTTCGCCTCTAGCTCTTGCATATCTAACTAACCATCTAAGTCCTAGTGTTTGGCGTCTTTCCGGTCTAACTTCCATTGGAACTTGGTAAGTAGCACCGCCTATTCTTCTTCCCTTTACTTCAAGTACAGGCATTACATTATTAAGTGCCTTGTAAAATACTTCAAGTGCGTCTTCTCCAGTTTGTTCTGCAATTGTTTCAAGTGCTCCATAAACAATTCTTTGAGCAGTACCTTTTTTACCGTCAAGCATAACATTGTTTATAAGCTTAGTGATAACTACATCACTATACATTGGATCAGCCATAACTTCACGTTTTTGGATATGTCCTTTTCTTGGCATAACTTCCCTCCTTAACTATTTTTCAGTCGATTCATTGGTACTCAGGTTGAGCCCGTAAGCCAAAAATCTATAAATTTTCGTAAAAAATTCTATCAATTTTTAGGTTTCTTAGTACCATATTTAGATCTAGATTGCTTTCTATCAGTTACTCCAGCTGTATCAAGAGTACCTCTTACAATATGGTATCTAACACCTGGTAAATCCTTAACTCTTCCACCACGGATTAAAACAACACTGTGTTCTTGTAGGTTGTGTCCGATTCCTGGAATGTAAGCCATAACTTCGTATCCATTTGTCAAACGAACTCTGGCAACTTTTCTAAGAGCTGAATTCGGTTTCTTAGGTGTTACTGTTCTTACTGCAACACATACTCCTCTTTTTTGTGGAGAATTAACTTCAGTTTCAACTTTTTTAAGTGTGTCATAGTTTACATCAAGAGCTGGTGATTTAGATTTACTGTGAATTTTCTTTCTACCATTTCTTACTAATTGGTTAATTGTAGGCATTAATTGCACCTCCTGTTTTAATAATAGTATCAGACATTTCAAAGACTACCCAGTCTTAGGTAGTCTTTCCGTCTCAAATACTCATCAATTTTATCATTACAAAGCCATTAAGTCAACAAAAAATATGATAAATTAGCTAATTCATCATATTTTTTAAAATTATTTTTATTTTTTTGAAATTTTTTCTAAAATTTAGCTTAATCTACCAAGATAAAAATCAAATCTATTAATATTTATAAAGTTATAAGCTATAAGTCCTACAAAAATTAATACATATAAAATTTGTAAAATTATAAAAGTTTTTCTGTAAGTGTCCTCTTCAACAAAAATTTTAGATAGTGATTTTTTTGATAGATAGTAGCTGAGCCACAATATAACTAGCACAAAGCATGACAAAACTATTAAAAATTCATTTTTTGCGAAGGAATTGATTTTATGACCATCTTCAAGGGTCATAAAGAATATTAGTTGATAAATTATAAGAATAGCTTGTACAATAATCGTCGTTATTTTATAAAGTCTTGGGTCGTCTTTGTACTTGTCTTTCAAAATATCTTCTGTGAAAGTTCTGTAAACAAAATATGCCACAAGACCAAAAACTGCTAAATAGATATATAGCTTATTTTGACTGAAAACAATGCCAACCCAAAAAGACACCATAGTAAAAGCATATATATAGTTTTCCACTATAGTGCTACTTTCAGTTTCTATTCCTCTTTTTTCTTTATATCTATAAGTTAATGGAATTATTGAAGATATAAGTATGGCTGGTATAAAAAATAATAAAATTAATGATTCCATGATTCCTCTCCTGATATTTCTTGAAGATTTTCTCTTTCTAGATAAAAATCAAAGCGGTTGATGTTTTTTATATTATAGGCACTTCCTAAAGCCAATATTAAAATCAAAATAATTTCTGAAAGAATAAAAACCCTTCTCCAAACATCTCTTTCAAATAAAATACTTTTTAAAACTCTCAGGTTTAAAATAATTTTAATATAGGTTAAAAAAAGAGTTGAAATTATTAAAATTTTTCGAAAGTCACTTTTATTGTATCCAAAAATAATATCCCCATTTTTTAATTTTAAAAAGCTAAGGCTTGCTATTAATATAAAAGATATGGAAATAAATAAAACCCTCCACTTAGGCTCATTTTTATTTTCCAATAACTTCTTTCCCCTTTTGCTCTCTGTGTAAAGTTTATAAATAACCCAAATCACAAAATAAACAAAGGCGCTGACAAGAATTGTAAGCCCAAGATTTTGACAAACTTTAAAATAATATTCTAAGATTAAAAAATTTGTTATTAGGAAGGAATATATTATGTCATTCTCAGAATCTTTTTCTTCTTTCTTATTTTCTCTTATGTAATCAAAAGTGACTAAGGCTGACGCAAAAATTGCCACTAATACATATGTTGATAAGTCGCTCATTAAATCACCTCAAAAATCTTTTATTAATAAATAAAAACTTTTCCTTCTTAATTTATTATAGCACCCCCACCATAAATTTTTAAAGGAGTTTCCTTTTATCCTCTTTGCATAAAAAAAGTAGGCTGACTAATCAACCTACTTAAAATTTATTTTTATATTTTTTATTCTTCTTCTGCTACAGGTTCAAGTTCAACTTTTACATCTTCTTGTGTTATTACTTCAGAGTCTTCAAGGATATTGTAATCTTCCTTTAGGCTTTCGTCGATTCCAATTTGTACCTTGGAATTTATACGAGCGCCTGTACCTGCTGGTATAAGTTGTCCGATTATAATATTTTCCTTTAAGCCTTCAAGCATATCTTCCTTGCCCTTTATAGCTGCATCTGTAAGAACTCTAGTTGTTTCTTGGAAGGATGCTGCTGATAGGAAGGAATCTGTTGCAAGAGATGCCTTTGTAATTCCAAGAAGATTTACTTTTGCAATTGCTGGCTCCTTGCCTTCTTCCTTTGCTTTCTTATTTGCTTCTTTGTAGTCAACTACATTAACAAGTGAGCCTGGAAGTAAGTCTGTGTCTCCTGCTTCTTCGATTTTGCACTTTGATAGCATTTGTCTAACTATTATTTCAATGTGCTTGTCGTTAATGTCTACACCTTGAAGTCTGTAAACTCTTTGAACTTCCTTAACGATGTATTCTTGTACACCCTTTTCGCCTTTTACTCTTAGTAAATCTTGTGGATATACAGAACCTTGTGTAAGTTCGTCCCCTGCTTCAACTTCATCGCCTGCTTTAACTTTAAGTCTTGATCCGTAGACGATGTTGTAGGAGTCAACTGTTCCATCTTCTGCAGTTATAAGAACTTCTCTCTTCTTGTTTGTTTCTTTAATGTCAACAAGACCGCCTCTTTCTGCAATTACTGCAAGTCCCTTTGGCTTTCTTGCTTCGAAAAGTTCTTCAACTCTTGGAAGACCTTGTGTGATATCTGCTGCTGCAGCTACACCACCAGTGTGGAAAGTTCTCATTGTAAGTTGTGTACCCGGTTCACCTATGGATTGAGCAGCAATTACACCAACTGCTTCTCCAATGCCAATGTGAGAACCTGTTGCTAGGTTTCTGCCGTAGCAGTGGGCACATACTCCATGTTTAGCCTTACATCCAAGAACTGATCTTACCTTAACTTCTTCTATGCCAAGTGATTCAATTAAAACTGCGTCATCATCAGAGATAACTTCATTTGCCTTAACAATAACTTCTCCACTTTCTGGATTTATTATATCTTCGAAAGAATATCTTCCTTCGATTCTGTCAGCAAGGGATTCAATTAATTCCTTGCCATCTTTAAAGGCTCTTGCTACTAAATATTCATCAGTTTCACAATCTTCTTCAGATACAATTACTTGTTGTGAAACATCTACAAGTCTTCTTGTCAAATATCCAGAGTCGGCAGTTCTTAGTGCTGTATCGGCAAGTCCCTTTCTGGAACCATGGGCTGACATGTAAAATTCAAGTACAGAAAGACCTTCTCTAAAGTTTGAAGTGATTGGAACTTCTATTGTTCTACCTGAAGGTGATGCCATAAGTCCACGCATACCTGCAAGTTGTCTGATTTGGTTCTTTGAACCTCTGGCTCCTGAATCTGCCATTATATAGATGTTGTTTAGGGCATCAAAGCCGTCCATTACATCGTCAGTCAAGTCATCAGTTGCCTTGTTCCAAATTTCAATTACCTTTTCATATCTTTCTTCGTCAGAAATAAGACCCTTTCTAAAGGCTTTTTCGTATTTAGCAACTTCTTTTTCTGCATTAGCTAAAAGTTCTGGCTTAGTGTCAGGAATCTCAACGTCACCCATTGAAATAGATACAGCTCCAATAGTTGAGTAGTGGTAGCCTGTAGCCTTGATGTTGTCAAGTAGCTCAGCAGTTTTTATATTTCCATGTTTTTTGTAAGTTTTTTCAATTATTTTGCCAAGAAGTTTTTTATCTACAACTTGGTCTATTTCAAGAGAATATTTGTCTTCATCTCTGTTTACAAAACCTAGGTCTTGTGGGATAAATTCATTTACAATAAATCTACCAACAGTTGATGGGACAATTTTACCTCTCTTGTCATTTTCATCAGCATATCTTCTAACAGATACATGAGATTGTAGGTGTAAAAATCCTGATTCATAAGCGTGGAACATTTCATCATAGTTTCTGTAAATTGAGCCATCGCCCTTTAATTTATCTTTTCTATCAAGAGTTAGATAATAGGAACCAAGAACCATATCTTGAGTAGGAGTAGTAATTGGCTTACCATCCTTTAGTGCCAAGATATTATTTGTTGAAAGCATTAGTAGTCTTGCTTCAGCTTGTGCTTCTGTTGATAGTGGCAAATGGACAGCCATTTGGTCACCGTCAAAGTCGGCATTATAGGCTGTACAAGAAAGTGGGTGAAGCTTAATAGCCTTACCTTCTACTAGGACTGGTTCAAAGGCTTGAATACCAAGTCTGTGAAGTGTCGGTGCACGGTTAAGAAGAACTGGATGGTCCTTAATAACATCTTCAAGTACATCCCAAACTTCGTCCTTTCCTCTTTCAACCATTCTCTTTGCTGACTTAATATTGTAAGTTAATTCTCTTTTTACAAGTTCTCTCATTACGAAAGGCTTGAATAGTTCAAGAGCCATGTTCTTTGGAAGACCACATTGGTAGAATTTAAGATCTGGTCCAACTACGATTACAGAACGACCAGAGTAGTCAACTCTCTTACCAAGTAAGTTTTGACGGAAACGACCTTGTTTACCCTTTAACATTTCTGATAGAGACTTAAGTGGTCTGTTGCCAGGACCAGTTACAGGTCTTCCTCGTCTTCCGTTATCTATAAGAGCATCAACAGATTCTTGTAACATTCTCTTTTCATTTCTAACGATAATGTCTGGAGCGTTGATGTCCATTAACTTTTTAAGTCTATTATTTCTATTTACAATTCTTCTATATAAATCATTTAAGTCACTTGTTGCAAATCTGCCACCGTCAAGTTGTACCATCGGTCTTAAATCTGGTGGGATTACAGGGATTGCATCAAGTATCATCCATTCAGGTTTGTTGTCTGATTGGATAAAGGCATCTATTACTTCAAGTCTTCTTGTGATTCTAATTTTCTTTTGTCCAGTTGCATCTTGAAGTTCTTCTTGAAGTTCATCATTTTCCTTTTGTAAATCAACTTTTACAAGAAGGTCTCTAATTGCTTCTGCACCCATCTTGGCAGTAAACTTGTCGCCATATTCTTTTTTGAACTCTCTATATTCAATTTCTGAAAGAAGTTGTTTTTCATAAAGAGTTGTTTCGCCTGGTTCAACATAAGTTACAACATAAGATGCAAAGTAAAGAACTTTTTCAAGAGCTCTAGGGCTCATGTCTAGCACAAGACCCATTCTTGAAGGTATGCCCTTAAAGTACCAAATATGTGATACTGGAGCAGCAAGTTCAATATGACCCATTCTTTCACGACGAACCTTAGCCTTTGTGACTTCAACGCCACATTTTTCGCAGACTACTCCCTTGTATCTTACTCTTTTATATTTTCCACAGGAACATTCCCAATCCTTAGTAGGTCCAAATATTTTTTCGCAAAATAGACCTTCCTTTTCAGGTTTTAATGTCCTGTAATTTATAGTTTCCGGTTTTTTTACTTCGCCATAAGACCATGATCTGATCTTTTGTGGTGAAGCAAGTCCAATTTTTATTGAATGGAATAATTCATGTTCGCTCAAGGAGCACTTCTCCTTTCCTATTAATTAAAATAACTAATTAATCTTCAGCTTCATCGGATTCATCAAAATCGTCTTCTTCGCCATCTTCATCTTCAAAGAAGTGACTGTTTTCAAAAGACTCAACTTCATCATTGGAAATTGTTCTGATGCCAATATTTGCAGTTCCTGTGTGTTCAATAAGTTCCTTTATTTCGTCATCTGTTTCTGTATTTTTGTCGTCAATGTTGTCAATCTTTGTTAGTTCATCTTCATCAACTTCAAGGTCAACTTCATTTCCGTTTTCATCAAGTACTTGAATTTCAAGAGCAAGTGCTTGTAATTCCTTTATTAAAACTTTAAAGGATTCAGGAACTCCTGGTTGTGGAATATTTTCGCCCTTAACAATTGCTTCGTAAGTCTTAACACGACCAACAATATCGTCAGACTTAACTGTAAGCATTTCTTGAAGAGTATGGCTGGCACCATAAGCTTCTAGAGCCCAAACTTCCATTTCTCCAAATCTTTGTCCACCAAATTGTGCCTTACCTCCAAGAGGTTGTTGTGTAACAAGTGAGTAAGGTCCAGTAGAACGAGCGTGGATCTTTTCATCAACTAAATGGTGAAGTTTTAACATATACATGTAACCAACAGTTACAGGGTGGTCAAATTCTTCTCCAGTTCTACCATCTCTTAGTTGAATCTTTCCATCTCTAGAATATCCAGCTTCTTCAAGTGTATCGAAAATGTCATTTTCATTGGCACCGTCAAATACTGGAGTGGCAACATGCCATCCTAGTTTCTTGGCAGCAAGTCCCAAGTGAACTTCAAGAACTTGTCCAAGGTTCATACGAGAAGGAACCCCTAGTGGGTTAAGAACAATTTGGATAGGTGTACCGTCTGGCATGTAAGGCATATCTTCCTTAGGCATTACCCTAGAAATAACCCCCTTATTACCGTGACGACCACACATCTTATCTCCAACTTGAATTTTTCTCTTTGTAGCGACAAAAACTCTTACCATTTCATTTACGCCTGGTTGAAGTTCATCGCCTTCTGATCTATTAAAAGTCTTTACATCCACAACAATACCATGTTCACCATGAGGAAGTCTAAGGGAAGTATCTCTTACTTCTCTTGCCTTTTCTCCAAAGATTGAACGAAGAAGTCTTTCTTCTGCAGAAAGTTCAGTTTCACCCTTTGGAGTTACCTTGCCAACAAGGATGTCTCCTGGCTTAACTTCTGCACCAATTCTTATAATTCCTCTTTCGTCAAGGTCCTTTAACATGTCTTCGCCAACATTTGGAATATCTCTTGTGATTTCTTCAGGTCCAAGTTTTGTATCTCTTGCTTCAGATTCATATTCTTCAATGTGAAGTGAAGTTAGTACATCGTCAATTACAAGTTCTTGACTTACAAGCATAGCATCTTCGTAGTTGTATCCTTCCCAGTTCATAAAGGCTATTAGGATATTTTTACCAAGAGCCATTTCACCTTGGTCTGTACTTGGTCCATCGGCAATGATTTCGCCAGCTTCTACAGAGTCGCCAGCATTAACAATTGGTCTTTGGTTAATAGTAGTGCCTTGGTTTCCGCCCATGAATTTGTGTAATTTATAAGTGTCAATGCCCTTGTCAAATTCTCTTTCAATTTCTATGTGTACGGCATCAACTTTTTTAACTCTACCCTTGTTTTTAGCAACTACTACAACGCCTGAGTCCTTAGCAGCTCTATATTCAATACCAGTTCCAACAACAGGAGCTTCAGTTTTTAATAGAGGTACTGCTTGACGCTGCATGTTAGCACCCATTAGGGCTCTGTTGGCGTCGTCGTTTTCCAAGAAAGGAATCATTGAAGTACCAACTGCAACTATTTGTTGAGGTGAAACGTCCATGTAATTTACATCTTTAATGTCAAATATATCGGCATTACCACCATGACCTCTGGCTGCAATTCTGTCTTCAACGAATTTATTATTTTCATCAAGCCTTTCGTCAGCTTGAGCTATGATTTGTTCGTACTCTACATCGGCTGTTAGATAATCAATTTGGTCAGTTACAACTCCGTCAACAACTTTTCTATAAGGTGTTTCGATGAAACCATATTCGTTAATTCTTGCGTAAGTTGTAAGTGATGTTATAAGTCCAATGTTTGGACCTTCTGGTGTCTCAATAGGACACATTCTTCCATAGTGTGAGTTATGGACGTCACGCACTTCAAATCCAGCTCTATCTCTGCTTAACCCACCAGGTCCAAGTGCAGATAACCTTCTCTTGTGTGTTAATTCTGATAGAGGATTGTTTTGGTCCATAAATTGTGAAAGTTGTGAAGAGCCAAAAAATTCTTTTATGGCAGCTGTCACAGGTCTAATATTTATTAGTGATTGTGGTGTAGTTGCGTCAACATCTTGTACTGTCATCCTTTCACGGATAACTCTTTCCATTCTTGAAATACCAATTCTAAATTGGTTTTGAAGAAGTTCTCCAACGGATCTTATTCTTCTATTTCCAAGGTGGTCGATGTCGTCAACTGAGCCAATATTATTCATAAGTCCAAATTCATAATTAATTCCTGCGATAATATCGTCAATTAAAATATGTTTTGGAGAAAGTTCTTTGTGAGCTTTTACAAGTTCATCTTTGAATTTTTCTGTATCTTCTGAATATTCTTCGTAAAGTTGGTCAAAAAGTGGTCTATAAACTTTTTCTTTAAAGCCAAGTTCTTCCATGTCGAAGTCAAGTTCATAAGCATCAACAAAAGTAAAGTTATTTCCTATTACTATTGTCTTATCTGTTGCGTGTTCAAAGTTTTCGTCAGTCTTTATAAGAACTTGGTTTACACCAGCTGCTTCAATTTTTTCAGCCTTAGCCCTAGTGAGAAGTTCTCCTTCTTCAGCTAAGATTTCACCAGTCATTGGGTCGATTATGTCTTCTGCAGGAATATTGTTTTCTATTCTTGCGCTGATGCCCAACTTTTTGTTGAATTTATATCTTCCAACCTTGGCAAGATCATATCTTCTGTCGTCAAAAAACATATTTTCAAAAAGTGACTGTGCTGAATCAATTGTAGGTGGTTCACCTGGTCTTAACTTTTTATAAATTTCAAGTAAAGCTTCATTTTTATTAGTAGTAGTATCTTTTTCTAGTGTCTTTAAAAGTGCTTCACTTTCGCCAAGAACATCAATTATTTCTTGGTTAGACTCAACTCCCAATGCTCTTAAAAGAACAGTGATAGGAAGTTTTCTAGTTCTGTCAATTCTTACATTAATTACGCCTTGAGCATCAGTTTCGAATTCAAGCCAAGCTCCTCTATTTGGAATAAGTGTTGCCGAATAGATTTTTTTGCCTGTCTTGTCTCTTTCTTCTTTGTAATATGCTCCTGGACTTCTTACAAGTTGTGAAACTACTACTCTCTCTGCTCCGTTAATTACAAAAGTTCCAGTAGGTGTCATAAGAGGAAGGTCGCCCATAAAGACTTCTTGTTCCTTAACTTCTCCCGTTTCACTGTTGATAAGTCTTACCTTTGCCTTTAATGGCGCAGAGTAATTAGTGTCTCTTTGTTTAGATTCGTCAATATCATATTTTATCTCATCAGATAAATGATAATCGACAAACTCCAAAATTAAATTACCTGAGTAATCCTCGATAGGAGATACATCATCAAATACTTCCTTTAACCCTTCTTCAATTAACCATTTGTATGAAGAAGTCTGCACGTCAAGGAGATTTGGTAGTGACATAACTTCGTCTACACGAGAAAAACTCATTCTCTCACGTTTCCCATATTTAACAGGATGTACCATTAATTTTCTCACCCTAGCCTTTCAAATGAGTGTATCAAATTAGAGTACAAATCACCACTCTAATTATTATTATGCAAATAGGTATTTTATCATTTTTTGACATAACTTGCAAGCTTTAAAACAAAAAAAATCCTGCCCTTTGGCAGAATCTTTTTTTAAAGTCTTATATAAGCGTAACCTTCGTTTTGGAGCCTTACTATTTTTGTAATAACCAAATCTTCTACTTTGATTTCAGCAGGAATTAATTCTTTTGAAAGACGATTTTCTTCCAAGGCTTTCTTTCCAATAGTTATGTTTACTTTTGGATTGCCAAGTACACCATGGAAATCAACTCCAGAATATCTGTTGAAAAGTGATGCAGCTTTTGCCATTGCAATGATTTCAACTTGTATATCATCAAAATTGTCTAGTAAATCTCTAACATTAGATAATACAGCTTCCCATTTGTCCGCTTCAACTACATGAAAAATTACCTTCATATATATCACTCCTTATTAACTAATATTTTACACTATTAAAGAGGAAAATAAAAGGCAAATTCCTATTTTAGCTATTTCTTAAATATTAATTTCAAAAGCTCTCTTATCTCGTCAACCCTAAAGGCGATTAATAAAACAAGGTAAATTAAGCCTGCAATAATTATAGAAATAAGAAGAGATAAATTTATTCCAAAGCTTTTTATTAAAATATTGTAGAAAAATTTTGAGCCAAGTGCCATGACAGCTGATGCCACAGTTATTTTTATGACATTTGTAAAAAGTTTCTTGTTAAATACATTTCCAATTAATTTAATTGATGAAAGGTAAAGGGCAAGGGCTCCAACTAAAAAAGAAATTGAAGTTGCAAGAGCAATTCCCCTTATCCCCATTAGTTTTGAAAGTAAAAGGGCAAGGACGACATTAATTCCTACTATTAATACAGAATTTATAACAGGAGTTTTGTTATCGCCAAGAGAATAAAAAACTCTTGAAATAATTTCACGGACTCCAATACCAATTACACCAAAGGCAAAGAAGGATAAAACTGTGGCAGTAATCCTTGCGTCATCAACAGAAAATTCTCCCCCCACAAATAAAAGATTTACAATTGGAAAGGAAAAAATGTATAGACCAAAGGCTGCAGGCACAACAAGTAGTAGCATATTTGAAAGTCCTTCTGAAAGGGCAGACTTTAAGTTTACATAGTCCTTTTTTGATCCAAAGTTGGCAAGCTTAGGATAAGTTGCAGTTATAATTGATGTGACAACTATACCAGTTACAAAACTTTGAAGCTTATAGGCGTAATTTAAAATAGAAATTCCGCCAGCGTAGGCTCCCGATGCAAGGGAACGAGAAATCATAAAGTTAATTTCAATTGCAGAAGTAGAAATTAAAATTGGAAGGATTGAGACGAACATTGCCTTCATGTCTTCATTGAAGTCAACTTTTAGGCTGTGTCTGTAGCCAAGTTTTTTAATTGGCAAAATAAAAATTCCATATTGCAAAACAAAGGCAAGTAAAATTCCTATTGCAAGATAATTTATGCCAAGATTTCTTGATATTGCCATTGCCCCAATTAAAATCACATTCATTAAGATTGAATGAAGGACTGAAGTTATAAATTTTTCATGAATTTGTAGATAGGCCTTAAAAATTGAGCTCACAGCCGTAACTGCTATGGAGAGCATGGCAACTCTTGAAACAAAAATTGCCGTCTCAAGCTTTTCGCCTTCGAAACCTTCAGCCATTAACTTTACAAGAGGTCTTGCAAAAATAATAGAAAGAATAGTCACAATCACAAACACAATTAAAATAATATTGGAAAGATTGGCAGTAAAGAGGTCTGCTCTTTTCTTGTCCTCTCTCTCCCTTATCTTGTCATACATGGGTATGTAGCCATTGGCAACAGCACCGCTAATGACATTGGTAAAGGTCATGGGAAGTTGGAAGGCAATTAGAAAAATATCTGCCACCATGCCAACGCCAAAAAAGTATGCCAGGGCCTTTTCCCTCAAAAGTCCAAAGATTTTTGAGACAATTGTAATCACCATTAATATATATGAAGTCTTCATCATTTCTCCTTTAAATAAAAAACTCGGGTTTAACCCCAAGTAATTATATATTTATTTAATTTTATTTACAAGTTTCACTTATCTTTTGAAAATTTATTTTTCACTTTCCAATAAAAAATCAATAATATTTTTGTGGACAATGCCTCTTTGAGAAAAATCAAGTTTATCCATGGAAAGAACATATTTTGGATAATTGTCTGCAACTAAATCATAAACTCCAAACTCCCTCTTTCTAGTTTTTTCATTCTCCATTAAATAGGCAATTTGAAAATAAGAGATCTCCTCGCCTTTTTTTGCCACAAAATCTATTTCTCTGTCCTTAACTTTTCCAATTTTCACATGGTAACCTCGTGACAGAAGTTCAATGTAGACAATATTTTCTAAGGTTTTCTCGATGTCTTTCACATTAGAAAATCCCATGGACTGTCTAAAACCATGATCCGTCAAATAATATTTTTCATCAACTTTTAAAAGTTTTTTGCCTCCTAAATCGTATCTTGGAACTTTTTTTAACACAAAGGCCTTGTTGCAATATTCCAAATAATTTAAAACAGTGTCAACGGAAATATTTCTATTTTCGCTCTTCAAATAATTTCTTATAGCAGATGCAGAAAAGTTTGCGCCAATATTTTGCATGGCAAAGCTTAAAATTCTATTAAAAATATCCACATCTCTTATATTGTTGTAATTTAAAACATCTTTTACAAGGACTGTGTTATAAATGTCGTTTAAGTATTTTTGCGAAACTTCTTCCTCCAGATTAAAATATTTTAAGCCTGGCATCCCGCCAATTTTTATGAATTTTTGAAATAATTCCTCTTGACTTAAATTTGAGCTTCTATAAATTTCTGAAAATTCATCAAAAGTAAAGGGTTGAATTTCAAATTCTACATATCTACCGGCAAGAAGTGTGGCTAAGTCACCAGAAATTAATTTTGAATTAGATCCTGTAATGTAAATGTCGCAGTCTAAAGAAGCTCTAAGTCCATTTATGACCTTCTCCCAATCCTTAACTAATTGAATTTCATCAAAGAAAAAATAAACCCTTCCCTTTTTGTCCTTCAATTTTTCATCTAAATATTCTTTTAATAAATTGGCATCCTTAATATCAAAAAATTCAAAGGATTCAAAATTCATATAAATTTTATTTTCATCAGGCACATCTTTTAAGACCTGGTCTTTAATAATATTTAAAATTGTAGATTTTCCAACCCGCCTCATGCCAGTTAAAATTTTTACTATGGGCTTGTCAATAAATTTTTTTATTTTTTCAATGTACTTGTCTCTAAAAATATAATCCATTTAAATCCCTCCTTTAGTTTCGATTATACTCGAAAGGAAATTATTTTTCAAATCATTTTCGATTATAATCGAAATTTTCTGCTATTTTTGATTTATTTCTAGTATAGTCGAAATCGTAAAAATTTATTAAATAAAAAAGTGATGCTAAAAATAAAATTAATTATCCCTAACATCACTTAAAATAAATTATATTAAACTGTTAATAAACATAATGAGCGGAAATATTATAATTAATAAAAAATTTAATACTCCAAAGAAAACTGACTTTTCTTTTACTGCAAATACAAGACCAATAAGTCCTATGATCCTTAAGATAAATAAACTAGTAAGACCAGTTGGCCTTAAATTTGTAAACTCAGCAAGAAAATCTACTGGGAGTAAATATGAAATTATAAAAACCAAAACTCCTGTGACAAATAAATACTTGCTAAAGCTTTTTTTCATAAATACCTCCTAGTCAAATCCTCTTATCAAATCAATGGGATCAATCTTTAAAATATTTTTTAAAGATAAATTGTAGATTAGTATATTTATACCATAAATCAAAATGGCAAAAGCAATGAAGTACTTATATTCAAAATAAGATAATAAAATTTTCATATCCATCGTTGGCGAAATTTTTGCAATTATTAATAAAGCAGCAAAGCTTACTGCTAAAACTATTGCTAGAGATTTGATTTCTTCTAATATAAAGTCTCTTGTATATTTATATTTTAGCTCTTCCTCATCTATTCCACAAGAAATTAAAGATCCAATTTCTTTTTTTCTTGCCATTAAACTTAAATTAATAGAAGAATATCCATTAGTTACATTTAAAATAAAAATTATACTTGCAATAGAAATTATCATAAGGCCAAAAGTTTTTACATCTTTCATGCGATTTGCTTCTACATCTTTGCTTGTAGTTAAATTATAAGTTTCATTGTAAGCAATGGATGAATCTAATCTCTCTTTAACTTCATTCTTTATATCGTCTAACTTATTTTCATCAACTTGCATTGATAGTTCGTAGGTGTTTCTTTTCAAGTCATTGTTGTTTCTTAAATAATATTTATTCCATTCATCTAAGAGTTTAAGGTATGTGTCAAAGTCAACATATAAATACACATAGAATGGTAACCTTCTCTGCCTAAAGTCCTTTGTGTCATCAATTAATTTATCTACTTTGATTGAATAATTGTAATCTTTCTCTTCTGTTATAGAGTAGTTTAAACTATTTATATTTTTAAAATATTTTGTTGTCTCTGATCCATCAATAGGTGCATTTGGATTGACTTGGACCCTATTTAATAGCAAAACTTCTCCCTTTTTACCACCTATTTTTTCAAAAGTTTGATCATCTAAAGCCGTAATAATTCCATCTAGATAAAAATCTTCGCCATTATCATAATATTTACGCATTTTTTCATCTAAATTAAGAGATCTAAACTCATCTGAATAATTTTGCTCCTTACTAAGAGAAATATATTTTTCAGTTGAAAGAAAGGCTCTGTCATTTTCTGTAGTATTCATTATATCTTTTAAGACATTTGGAATTCCTGCTTCATTTGAATGGATTAGTATATTAATATTCGTATTATAAGTGTAAGTATTCTTCAGCCTATTGTACTTTGCCATAGAGAAAACTATCAAAAAAATTGAGACAATTATCATTCCAATTGCAGAAATATATCTTTGAGAAGAAATAGTTTTTAAATTATTTATCTTTAATTCCTTCCAAATTTCTTTATTTCTCTTTAGTTTTATACTTTTGTCATTAAAGTTACCCTTTATACCATCAATTATATTTATCCTTGCGATTTTTTTAGCTGGAGCAAATATTGCTATGAAAATTATAAAAAAGCAAATAAATAAAACTACAAAGGAAAGCCTTGGTGAGAATTCTATATACTTGTACTTTTCCTCTTCCTCTACAATTTTTTGAAGGCCAAGATAGAGGAGGTTGATTCCCCCATATCCGAAAATATGTCCCAAAACTATTGGTAAAAATGAAATTTTTAATCCATCTTTTAAAAGCAATTTATAAATTTGATAATCTGTTGACCCAATAGACTTGTACATTGAAACTTCTCTTATCTTTCTTAGACCCCAAACTGTAAAAATGTTTTTTACAAAAAATATAAAAATAAGGATTGTAGCAAAAATTAAAAGAGAGTCTACAATTATCTGCCTATTTTGTTGTAAAAGACTTCCGTCAACATTATAGTAATCTTTCATTATCTCGCTAAATTCAAGTTCTACTTTATCTTTATTCAAGGCAGATGCAAGATCTTTTTCTAAATTATCTTTATTATTGTAGGCTTTTCTAAAATTATCGAATCTTACAAAGCTATTGGTCTTTGCATCCTTTCCAATGACAGTAGAAGCATAAAAAATCTTCATATTCTCATTGTAAAGATTTCTTGTGATACCACTTATTACATATTCTTTGCTATTTTTTCTTGCAAATTCTTCATCCTTAGTAACACTGGAAACTGGCTTTATAATTTTTCCATCAACTAATCTATTCCCAAATTCTACTTTTACCTTATCGCCAATTTTTAAATTTTCTTTTTTTGCAAGACTTTTTGGTATGGTAATTTCGTTATCCTTTGCGGCAAAACTTCCCTCTTTTAACATATTATCTTCTAACATTTTGTTAAAACCCAGGTCTGTATAATTTATCACTAAGACATTTTGAGATAGCTTGGCAGAATCATTTTCTACTGCAACTTCTCCCACTTCTTTAATGTTTTTTATTTCTTTTAATTTACTTGAGTCACCAGAAACTGTATCAGGCATAATTTTAGCATCATAAATTGATCTGTTCCTAAAATATTCATAATCGAACTTATTATTTACATATCCAAAGTAAAGGCAAAATGTAAAGAAAATTGCAGTTATAAAAAGTGAAAGTGAGATTGAGAGATTCTTCTTATTCATTTCTTTCATCTCCCACTACTTTTCCATCCACTATTGTTATTACTCTTTCTGCCTCTAGGGCTATGGACTCATCATGGGTGATTACAATAATTGTCTGTTTTAAAGTCCTATTAAAATATTTTAAAATTTCAATTATTTCTCTTGAATTTTCTCTGTCTAAGTTTCCTGTTGGCTCATCAGCAAGTACAAGTGACGGAGAATAGATAAGACTCCTTGCTATGGCAACCCTTTGTTGCTGACCACCTGATAGTTCACTTGGAAAAGAATCTAACTTATTTTCTATTCCTAGCTTTCTAACTGTATCTAATAGGGCCTTCTCATTGATTTTTCTCTTATCTAGCTTTAAAGGTAACTCAATGTTATGCCTAACTGTTAAATTGGGAATCAAATTATAAAATTGATAAATTAAACCAACTTTTCTCCTTCTAAAAAGAGCCAATTCTTTTGAAGAATATTTTGAAATATCATTGCCATCTATAAATATTTTTCCAGAACTTGGATTGTCAACTCCACCCAACAAGTGAAGTAGAGTTGACTTGCCTGATCCACTTGGTCCAACAATTGCAATAAATTCTCCTTTTTCTATTTTTAAATTAACATCATCAATTGCCCTTACAAGATTTTCTCCACTTCCATAAGTTTTTGATAAATTTTCAGTTCTAACAATTTCCATATGTACCTCCCTCTATTTGTCTAAATAATAAAGGGTTAAAATGACTTTTAAGTGACATTGTAAAATTTAATTTTAAAAATCGCACCATCATTGCCATTTTTTACAGATATATCTCCATTGTTCGCCTCAATAATTGATTTTGCCATAGCAAGGCCTATGCCAAAGCCCTTAGAGTCAGGACTCTTGTAAAATCTTTCAAATATTTTTTTGAAGTTTTCTTCTTTAATACCTCCGCCGTCATCTTCAATTATTATCTCTGTGTAAATCGGATTTTTATTTGTAGAAATTTTAATTTTTGTAAGTCTATCAAGGCTTAAGGCATTCTTAATAATATTTATTAGGGCTTCAGAGATCCAATAGTAATCGACTTTTATCTCAGAGTCCTCATAATCAAATATAATTTTAATGTTTTTTTCATCAATACTTTTTCTTAAAATATCTAAGGCGTATTCAATTATTTCTGAAATTAAAACTTCATTTTTTTCCATTTTATCTACATTTGCATCAAGACTAGATAGCTTTAATAAAATATCAGCAAGAGAATTAAGCCTTTCCAGTTGAAGCTCAAGGCCTTCAATTTCTTTTTTATTGTCCTCATCCTTATCGATCATCTCCAAATCAAAAAACATTGAAGTAATTGGGGTCTTTATTTGATGAGCAATATCTTCTAGGTTTTGTGTTTGCTTTTTTGAGTTTTTTTCTACTAATTCTCTAGCTTCAACAAGTTCTATAAATATCTTATAAATTTTATCTTCAAGGATTGAAAACTCATCTTGCACCATGGGAATCGAATAATTTTTTTCTCCCAGCCTATCTATTAAATTCTCAAGTTCTTTTATTCTCTTTTTCTCTCTTGTTTTCAAAAAATAATATAGAGCAAATAAACTCACAAAGTAAAATAAATAAATCATCAGTCCATCCTATAACCTATTCCACGGATTGTTTTAATAATATCTCTGTCACTTTTATCTCTAATTCTTTTTATAGTGGCAGTTAGTGTATTGTCATTGACAAACTTTTCTCTTCTATCCCAAAATCTCTCTAATAAAAAATCTCGAGTAAAAATTCTATTGGGATTATTTATAAATAAATTCATAACTTCAAATTCTAGCGCTGTTAAATCAAGTTTCTCATCTTTATAATAAAAACATCCTTCATTTTTATTTAGGCTTAGATCTTTAAAGCTAATAAAATCATCTTTTACAAGAGCAGTCCTTAGAGTCTTGTCAATCCTTGCTCTTAAAATAGCTAGTTTAAAAGGCTTAGTAATATAATCATCAGCTCCATTGTCAAGAGCTCTCACGATAAATTTTTCATCGTTTTTTACCGTAGTTATTATTACTCTAACATTATTTTCTCTTAAAGTATTCAACAAACCGATTCCATCATTATCGGGCAAATTTATGTCTAAGATCGCCAAGTCAAAAGAATTGTTTATTTTTATCTTTGCTTCTTCAAAGTTTTTACAAGTTTCTACTTCAAAATCATTTTTTGACAAGTAAGACTCAATGCCACTTGATAAAATTTCATCGTCTTCTATTAAAATTATTTTTTTCATTTAATCACCAACACAATCTTGTAAACAAATTCTATCACACTTTAGTTTTAAAAAGAATTCCTAATCATCTTGGTTTCTTTTAAGTCTTCCCAAACAAAAAAGCACCGACCTTTGCCAGTGCTTGTGTTTTAAAAATTTTATTCTGTAAATTCTTTCGGATCAATTTCTACTAAATTTATGCTGCCCCTTGATATTATTTTCATGTCGCCTGTTAGCTGGTAGATCCAATTTGATATAAAGGGCTCGTGGGAGACAAAGATGTAATTGTCATCTTTATCTAAAGTTTTTAAGATATCTTTTATTCTTCCCCCGGCAAGGTAGTCCTTCACTTCATAAGTTGAGTCCAGGTGCTTTGCCAAAATTTCTGCAGTTTCCTTTGCCCTTTCAAGAGGTGAGGAATAAATTTTAAAGGATCTTTTGTCTTTTAAATTTTTTGCAAAGGCCTTAAAGCTTTCCTCTAATTTTTTCTTGCCTAAGGTCGTGAGCTTTCTCTTGAAGTCGTCATCTGCATAAATTTCTGCCTCGCCATGTCTTATAAAATAGATTTTCATTTTAAATTGAAGAAGGCATCAAAGCCAGGATAAATTGCAAGGTCGCCTAGTTCATCTTCTATGCGAAGAAGCTCGTTATACTTTGCAACTCTCTCAGATCTTGCTGGTGCACCAGTTTTAATAAAACCAGCATTTGTTGCAACAGCTAAATCAGCAATTGTTGAGTCTTCGCTTTCTCCTGACCTGTGAGAAATAATCGCTGTGTAATTGTGTCTCTTCGCAAGTTCAATTGCATCAAGAGTTTCTGTAATTGTTCCAATTTGATTTAATTTTATTAAAATTGAATTTGCAGATTTCTTTTCAATTCCTTCTTGAAGTCTCTTAGTATTTGTTACGAAAAAGTCGTCGCCAACTAATTGAACCTTGTCACCAATAAGTTCTGTCAAGTGCTTCCAACCTTCCCAATCGTCTTCTGCTAGTCCATCTTCAATTGAATAAATTGGATATTCATTTACAAGTTCTTGGTAGAATTTTGAAAGTTCTTCTGATGTAAGTTCACGACCTTCACCTGCAAGGACATATTTTTTCTTGTCCTCATCATAAAATTCTGAAGCTGCTGCATCAATTGCAAGGACAATGTCCTTACCTGGCTCATAACCTGCTGCCTTTACTGCTTCAAGTATGCAGTCGAAGGCTTTTTTATTTGATTCAAGATTTGGTGCAAAGCCACCTTCGTCGCCAACTCCAGTGGAAAGTCCCTTGTCCTTTAAAACTTTTTTAAGGGCATGATAAACTTCTGCACCCATTCTTAGTGCTTCCTTAAAAGTTTCTGCTCCAATTGGCATAATCATAAATTCTTGAATGTCTACATTGTTGTCAGCGTGCTCGCCACCATTTATTATATTCATCATTGGGATTGGCATAGTCTTTGCATTTACTCCACCAAGGTATTGGTAAAGTGGAAGTCCAGCTTCATTAGCAGCAGCCCTTGCAACTGCAATAGATACTCCAAGAATTGCGTTGGCGCCAAGTTCTCCCTTGTTTTCTGTGCCATCAAGCTCTATTAACATTTTGTCAATGCCAAGTTGGTCAAAAACATCAAAACAAATTAATTCTTCGGCAATTCTTTCATTTACATTTGCAACTGCCCTTTCAACGCCCTTGCCATTATATCTTTCTTCTCCGTCACGAAGTTCAACAGCTTCGTGAACACCAGTTGAAGCACCACTTGGCACAATGGCAGAGCCAGAGCCACCATTTAGTGTGCCAACTTCTACTTCAACTGTTGGATTTCCCCTTGAATCAAGGACTTCTCTCGCATAAACATAATCAATTAAACTCATAATTCCTCCTAATTAATAATTTATAAATTTAAAATAAACTTTTACCAGTCATAAGTTCTGGCTTTTCAATTCCCATAATCTTTAAAATTGTTGGCGATAAGTCGCAAAGTGCACCGCCACTTCTAAGTTTTGCATCATTATTGAAAAGGAAAACTGGCACAGGATTTGTAGTGTGACTTGTGACAGGCTTGCCCTCCTCATCAATCATGCATTCACAATTTCCATGGTCAGCTGTAATTATTGCCACGCCATCTTTTTCCTTTAGGACCTTTAAGATTCTGCCTAGGTTTCTATCAACTGTCTCCACAGCTTTTATGGCTGCCTTTAAGTCGCCAGTGTGACCAACCATGTCTGTGTTTGCAAAATTTAAAATTATGGCGCCGTACTTGTCTTCCCTTAATTTTTCAATTACAGCATCTGTCACTTCATTGGCAGACATCTCCGGCTTTAAGTCATAAGTTGCTACCTTTGGCGAAGGAATGAGAACTCTGTCCTCTCCCTCAAAGGGCTTTTCCCGTCCGCCATTAAAGAAAAATGTTACATGGGCATACTTTTCTGTCTCGGCAATTCTAAGTTGCTTGATTTTATTTTTTTCTAAGATTTCTCCCAAAGTATCCTTTGGTATCTCGTCCTTAAAGGCAACAAATTTATTTTTTATATTTTTGTCGTAGTCTGTCATTGTAACAAGAGTTGTGTCTATTTTTTCCCTCTCAAATCCCTTAAAGTCATCGTCAACTAGGGCTCTTGTAATTTGTCTAACCCTATCAGGTCTAAAGTTAAAAATTATAATAGAGTCCCCATCTTCTATTTCAGAATTTTTTACAAATTTTGCAGGAAGTAAAAATTCATCAGTGATGTCCTTGTCGTAGGAAGATTTTATATAAGATAAAATATCTTCATCTACAAAATCTCCATCACTTGTCAAGTTGTCGTAATATTTTTTTGTCCTTTCCCATCTGTTGTCACGATCCATGGCATAATATCTGCCAGAAATTGTGGCAATTTTTCCCTTGCCAATTTTTTTGATTTCATCCTGTAGCTCTTTTATGTCATCTATAGCAGCGTGAGGCGAAACATCACGACCGTCTGTAATTGCGTGGATATAAGTTTTTTCCATGCCTTCATCTGCCATTAGCTTTATAAGAGCCAAGAGGTGGTCAAAATGTGAGTGCACTCCGCCCTTGGAAACAAGTCCTATTAAATGAATTTTTGAATCCTTCTTTTTTGCATTGTCAATGGCTCTTTTAAATTCAGGATTTTTGAAAAATTCGCCTGACTTTATGGCTTCAGTAATTTTTGTAAGATTTTGATAAATTACCCTGCCTGCTCCAATATTTAAGTGACCAACTTCAGAGTTTCCCATTTGTCCATGAGGAAGGCCAACATATTCTTCGCTGGCATAGATTTCTGTGTGAGAACAAGTTTTATAAAGTTCATCAAGAGTTGGCGTTTTGGCAAGCTTAACAGCATTGCCAACTTGGCTTTCTCTTATGCCAAAGCCATCTAAGATTATTAACATTGTTGGCTTCATAGGCTTTCACCAGCTTTTATAATTTCAATAAAACCTTCTGGGTCAAGGCTCGCTCCACCAACGAGAACTCCGTCAATATTTTTTTGGGACAAAATTTCTCTGGCATTGGAAGGTTTTACCGATCCACCGTATAAAATTCTAATTTTTTCAGAAATTTCTCCGTAATTTTTGTTAATTATTTGGCGAATTTCCCTGCACATCTTCTCTGCATCTTCAGCTGAGCAAGTTTTGCCAGTGCCAATTGCCCAGATTGGCTCATAGGCAATTGTAATATTTTCAATATTTTCAATTCCCTCAAGGGATTTTAAGAGTTCATCCTTTACGAAATCTACTTCTTTATTCTCAACTTTTACTTCAAGAGCTTCGCCAAGGCAAAGTATTACATGAAAACCATCTGCAAGAGCTTTTTTCACCTTTGCATTTACAATTTCATTGGATTCAAAAAATTTTTCTCGCCTTTCAGAGTGACCGATGATGACATTTTCTACTCCAATGTCCTTTAACATAGAAGTTGAAACTTCGCCAGTGTAGGCACCATGGTCAAACTGAGAAAGGTTTTGCGCACTTACTTCAATTTTTTTATTTAAATTTTTTCTAAAACTTTCAAGAGAAACAAAAGATGGAGCAAGAAGGACATCTACATTTTTAAATTCAAATTCATTTATTTTTTCTGCAAAATCTCTTGCTTCAGATGAAGTCTTGTTCATCTTCCAGTTTCCACAAATATATTTTCTTCTCATGCTTCTTCAACTGCCTCAATGCCAGGAAGTTTTTTGCCTTCAAGCATTTCAAGACTTGCACCGCCACCAGTGGATATGTGAGTTAGTTTATCAGCAACTCCTGCTTTTTCAACTGCAGCAACAGAATCTCCGCCGCCAACAATTACTATGGCATCAAGACCTGCCAAAATTTTTGCAAGTTCAATAGTTCCGTGAGAAAATTCTTCAATTTCAAAAACTCCACAAGGACCATTTAATACTACTGTATTTGCCTTTTCAAGAGCTGCCTTTATTTCTTCTAGGCTTTCACGACCAATATCAAGAATCATGTCATCTTCTGCCACATCTTCAACATCCTTTAAAGTTCCCTTTGCATTTTCAGAAAGTTCTGGAGCAACAATTACATCTCTTGGAAGAATTAATTCCACATGATTTTCAATTGCCTTAGCCATAATTTCTCTTGCAAGATCTAATTTGTCATCTTCCACAAGAGATTTACCAACTTCAAGACCCTTGGACTTTAAGAAAGTATTTGCCATGGCGCCAACAATTACAAGAGTGTCAACTTTTTCTAATAGATTTTCAATTACGCCAATTTTGTCAGAAACCTTTGAGCCGCCAAGAATTGCAGCAAAGGGTTTTTCTGGATTTTTAAGGGCATCTTCAAAATATTTAATTTCCTTTTCAACTAAAAGACCTGCACAAGAAGGCAAAAATTCTGTAACGCCAACATTTGAAGCGTGAGCTCTGTGGGCAGTTCCAAAGGCATCATTTACAAAAATATCTCCAAGGCTTGCAAGTTTTTTTGCAAAGTCAGGGTCATTTTTTTCTTCGCCCTTAACAAATCTTAAATTTTCAAGAAGAGCAATTTCGCCCTTTTTAAGATTTTTAACTTCTTCTATAACTTTTTCGTCAACAACTTCCCTTGAATGGATAAATTTAAGGTCCTTCTTTAAAAGTTCTGAGGCTCTCTTGGCAACGGGAGCAAGAGAAAATTCTTCCTTGTATTCTCCCTTAGGTCTACCTAGGTGACTCATAAGGACAACTTTTGCGCCCTTTTCAGTTAAATATTCAATAGTTGGAATAGCCTTAACTATTCTATCGTCGCCAGTAACCTTGCCATCCTTTAGGGGCACATTAAAGTCAACCCTAACTAGGGCAGTTTTATCATTAAAATCAAAATCTCTAATAGTTTTTTTCACATTACACCTCTTATTTTCGATTTGTACTTAAAATTTAACACTTAAATTATACCATAAAAAGAAAAGAGTTGAAGTTACTAGAAGGGCTTTATAAATATTTATTACTGCTTAATTTATAAAAATTTTCCCTTAATTCTTTTTATAACTTTACTTTCTTTTTTTTGTGATATAATGTGGTAAATCGATAAAAGCGTAGGGCATTTAATTTTTTTTACAATTAAGACTAATAAGAAGGTGTTAAAATGTACTTTAACTTACATAGATATAAAAATGGAGACGAAAAAATTTGTGAAAAGATTTTTATTTAGATTTTTAATGGAGGAGCTTAATTATGAAAATGCAAATAATAAAATTTCTGACCATGATTCAACCTCAATATCTTTTTAACATAATTGAGATTATCCTTTTAATTTTAATTTTTATTAGATTAAAAGAAATATTTAAGGAGATGTGATTTTATGGAAAAATACCAAGCGACTATGACAATCCTAGCAGGCCTTATTCCCTATACCATTTTACATGTGATTAAAATTGTTTTACTGGTTAAAATATTAAATCTCTTAAAACAATTTAAAAAATAAAATAAGCAAAAAAATTGGAACTGAGATAAATTTTTCTCAGTTCCTTTTACTTTTATAAATAAAATTTTTATTAATATAATTTTGATTCTGCTGGAATTTTGTCTTCTAGCATTACAAGATTTAATAGTTCTTCTCCATCATAGTCGCTTCATATTTTCTCTCCTTGTTGATGACCATTACCATAAAAAAATGGTATACAATAAATTTTTACAAACACAATTTATCTCAGCTTTTTTACA
>NZ_CAMQAY010000017.1 GCF_946998875.1 uncultured Peptoniphilus sp.
AGTGATATTACTAGAAGATGTCTACAATTATTCGGTGGATACGGATACACTCGTGACTATCCAATTGAAAGAATGATGAGAGACGCTAAGATCACTGAAATTTACGAAGGTACATCTGAAGTAATGAAGATGGTTGTATCTGGCTGGATGGGCGTTAAATAATCGGAAGGAGTATTATAGATGAATATAGTAGTATGTATTAAACAAGTACCTGATACTAATGAAGTTAGACTTGACCCTGTTACTAACACTCTTATTAGAGATGGTGTGCCAAGTATTATAAACCCTGATGATAAATCAGGTCTTGAAGTAGCACTTAGACTTAAAGATGAAAATCCAGATATCCATGTAACAGTTTTATCAATGGGACCTCCACAAGCTGAAGCTGCTCTTAGAGAAGCTCTTGCAATGGGAGCAGATGAAGGAATCTTAGTATCTGATAGGGCTTTTGGTGGTGCTGACACTTGGGCTACATCATGTACAATTACTGCAGCTCTTGAACACTTAGATTTTGATCTAATTGTATGTGGTAGACAAGCAATTGATGGTGATACAGCACAAGTTGGACCACAAATTGCTGAACACATTGGAGTTCCACAAGTTTCTTATGTTGAAGAACTTGAACTAGACAAAGATATGAAGGGTGTAACTGTTAAGAGACAATTCGAAGACAGATACCACACAATTAATGCTAAATTCCCATGCTTAATTACTGCAATTGCAGAATTAGCAGAACCTAGATATATGACAATTGGTAAAGTTTTTGACGCTTACCAAAAAGAAATCAAAGTTTGGGGTCTTGAAGATATTAAAGACAAACTTGATATGGCAAACATAGGACTTAAAGGATCACCTACAAAGGTTAAAAAATCTTTCCCTAAACAAGGTAAGGGCAAGGGCGTTCTTTTAACTGATCTTACTGCTGACGAAGCAGCTCAAGCTATCGTTGCTAAACTTCAAGAAAAGTATATTATCTAATTGGGGGTTTAAAATGAGTAAAGATGTATTTGTATTTGTAGAACAAAGAGACAATAAACTTGAAAAAGTTGGAATAGAACTTTTGGGAAAGGCAAGAGAACTTGCTGACGCTCTTGGACAAGATGTTGTAGCAATGTTACTTGGCGAAAAAGTTAAGGATCATGCACAAACTCTTATTAGACACGGAGCTGACAAAGTTCTTGTAGTTGAAGATGAAATGCTTAAAGAATATGTTACTGAACCATATGCTAAAGCAATCACTCAAATTATTAAAGAAAAAGATCCAGAAATCGTAATTTATGGTGCATCATCAATAGGTCGTGACCTTGCTCCAAGACTTGCAGCAAGAATTCACACAGGACTTACTGCTGACTGTACAAAACTAGAAATAGATGAAGAATCTAAAAACCTTATGATGACAAGACCTGCTTTTGGTGGTAACTTAATGGCTACTATCCTTTGTGAAGATTTCAGACCACAAATGGCAACAGTTAGACCTGGAGTTATGCAAGCACTTGATTCTGACGATTCAAGAAAGGGCGAAGTTGAAGAAATTAAAGTTGACTTCACTGACGCTGACATGAACGTTAAAATCGTAGATATTGCTAAACAAGAATCTCATAAGAAAGACATCACAGAAGCTAAGATTTTAGTATCTGGTGGACGTGGAATTGGTGGACCAGAAGGATTTAAACCTCTTCAAGAACTTGCTGACAAACTAGAAGCAGAAATTTCTGCATCAAGAGCGTCAGTAGATTCAGGTTGGATAACTAAGGATCACCAAGTAGGACAAACTGGTAAGACAGTTAGACCAGAACTTTACTTCGCAATGGGTATCTCTGGAGCAATCCAACACGTTGCAGGTATGGAAGATTCAGACCTTATCATAGCTGTTAATAAAGACCCTGAAGCAGCAATTTTTGAAATAGCTGACCTTGGTGTTGTTGGAGATATTAATGCAGTTGTTCCAAAATTAACTGAAGCAATTGAAAGAGAACAAAGAATTAAAGCTGAAATTTAATTTTAAATAAATTTTATTTAAAGAGGTTACAAGATTGTAGCCTCTTTTTTGTTGGAATTTTAATTTTTCATTTGATAAATTTTATATGGTAAGTTATAAGATTTAAAGGCGACACAAATAGATTAAATTAAAAATCTTATGCAAGCTAAAAAAGAAAGGACATGCCTTTAGTCTTAAAAAACTTAGATTTTCTAAGAAAAAGTGATAAAATTTAGGACAATAAATTGTTGAAGAGGAAAATTATAAGAAAAATTTTAGAGGGTGGATTATGGATAAATCTTATGTTTTTTACAATGGCGAAATAGTTGAAGAAGAAAAGGTGTCAGTTAGCATTAGGTCAAGAGTAGTAAATTATGGCTTAGGAGTTTTCGAAGGCATTCGTGCCTATTGGAGTGAGGAAGATGAAGAACTTTACGCCTTCAAACTCATAGAACACTACAAGAGATTTTTGCAATCAGCAAAGGTAGTGAACTTAAAGGTTGACTACACTGCAGAAGAACTCGCAGACTTTACTATTGAACTTTTGAGAAAAAATGGCTACAAAGAGACTACTTATATAAGACCACTTGCCTACAAGGATAATAAAACTGTTGGCGTTAGCATAGAAGGTCACGATGAAGATGTTGTGGCAATTT
Organism: uncultured Peptoniphilus sp.; assembly: GCF_946998875.1. Classification (GTDB taxonomy): domain Bacteria; phylum Bacillota; class Clostridia; order Tissierellales; family Peptoniphilaceae; genus Peptoniphilus_A. The sequence continues at coordinate 2,635 of NZ_CAMQAY010000017.1, forward strand.
ATTTGCAGCCCATGGGCAAGTATATGAAGCAAGAAGAATTTAGAGTTAAGGTTTCATCATGGGTGAGAATTGCAGACAATATGCTTCCACCAAGAACTAAGGCAACAGCAGGTTACCTAAACTCTGCCCTTGCATCACTAGAAGCAAAAAGAGCAGGCTACGATGAAGCAGTCCTATTAAATAGAAATGGCTATGTATGTGAAGGACCTGGCGAAAATATTTTTATTTACAAAAAGGGAAAATTAATCACTCCGCCAGCATCTGACGACATCCTTGAAGGCATCACAAGAGATATTGTAATGCAGCTTGCCAGAGAAGAACTTGGCATTGAATGCCTAGAAAAATCAATTGCAAGGACTGAGCTTTATAATGCAGATGAAGTTTTCTTCTCAGGAACAGCCATGGAAGTTGCTCCAGTAGTTGAAGTTGACGACATAAAAGTTGCTGATGGAAGGCCAGGGGAGCTTACAATGAAGTTAAAGGAACTTTTCCATGACTTGACTCATGGCAAGAAGGAAAAGTACAAGGATTCACTTAGACCAGTTTATGGCAAATAATTTTTATTTGATAAAAGGTAAAAATTTTATAGAATAAAAGAATAAGGTCGGCAGGAAAATCCTGTCGATTTTTATTTAAAAATTTTTAAAGGAAATAGCCTTAAACTTATTATTTATTGAAAAAGCCTAGCTTTAAATGGTATCATATAAAAGGTGATAATATGAAAAAAATAATACTTGCCCTAACTTTGGGAGGACTTTTAATCCTTTCTGCTTGCGGCGATGAAAATGTAAATAAAAATCCTAAGGTCAATGAAAATAAAAATGCCATTAAGGCAGAGGAAAAGCTGAGTGCAAAAGAAATTACAAGAGATGGAGAAAAAAGCGAAATCGAATTTTACGACACTTTTGACACAGTGGTTCACATTGCAATTTATTCTGATGATGAAAATTTTGCCAGTGAAAATTTGACTTATGCTAAGGAGAGGTTTGAAGAACTTCACAAACTCTTTGATAACTACAAAAACTATGATGGCTATGTAAATGTCAAGTCAATTAATGACGAAGCGGGCGTAAAGCCTGTTGTGGTAAATGACACTTTATTCGAGCTAATAAAGGATTCTATTGACTACAATAAAAACATTTCTCATAAGACAAATGTTGCCCTTGGACCTGTTACTAAACTTTGGAATGAATATAGGGAACTTTACGAAGCAGGAAAGACTAAAGAGGAAGTCATTAAAATAATGGGAGAAGCTCTACCAAGTGATGAAGAATTAGAAAAGCTTCGTCCTTTTACAAATATTGAAAATGTAAAATTAGATGAAGAGAAAAAATCTGTTGAAATAGATAGGGGAATGGTACTTGACTTGGGAGCAACTGCCAAGGGCTTTGCAACAGAACTTGTTGCAAGAGAGCTTGAAGAAAGAGGAGTTAAGTCCTCAGTAATTTCTGCTGGTGGCAATGTGAGAATAATTGGAAAGCCAGTAGACGGTCGCGACAATTTCAAAATTGGAATTCAAAATCCCGACCTTGAAAGCCAGGATCCAATCCTTGCTGCAGTAAATGTTGCTAACACATCTATAGTTACAAGTGGCGATTACCAAAGGTACTTCGATCTTGACGGCGTTAGATACTGCCACATAATCGACCCAGATACCTTAAAGCCTTCTGAAAACTTAAAGTCTGTTACAATTATTAAAGAGGACTCAGGCCTATGTGACTTTTTATCAACTGCTGCCTTTAATTCCACAGACGATGAGATAAATGCTCTTGCAGAGAAAACTGATTCTGCAATTATTTGGGTGGATAAGGACATGAACTTAAAATTATCAGGAAAAGCCCAAAATTTCTTGGATAAATAGGAGTGCAAATGAGAAATAATACTAGAGGATTAATTTTTCACATCTTAATAGTTTTTATAACCTTTGCCATTTCAGCTCTCATAAATTTAAGTACCAACATGAGAAATTTGGTTTATGGAAATATATTTTTTAAAGTTATTTTAGTTGCAGTTATAGTAGTTCTCTATTATAACTTTGGAAAAATGCTCTCAAAGAGAAATGCAAGGAGCCTTGATTTCTTTGCTGGCAATTTAATTTTTCTCATTGGCTTAATTTTATTTGCCCTCGGATTTTTGGGTTTGGGAAAAGAAATTTTTACTCGCTCAGTTGGTGGCTCTTACTGGAAATTTCCACTGGAATTCTTTTTGATGCCAGAGGTATATGCTTTAAAGGTTCTGGGTATAAATTATAACGGTCTAAGTCTTTTAGTTGCCACACTAATCCCTGGATTTATTTATGGCATTAGCATAAAAATTTCTAGAGCAAAAATCATAAAGAGAAATAGAGCGAAAACTAGAACTAGAAGAAAATAGGAGGATTTGTGAAAGATATACTTTATAAATACGATAGCCAGGAGCTTTATGAGCATACTGTTAAAAGATTACAGGATTTTGGCGTTGAGTTAATTGAAATTGCAAAGCTTGTTCAGGAGCTTCAAGGCGACTACATTAAAGACCTTGATTTAGAAAGATGCCTAGAAAGTGTTGAAAGCGTAATAAAAAAGAGGGAGTCAATTCACGCAATCTTAACAGGCCTTGCCCTTGACGACTTGGCAAATGAAGGCAAACTTCCTGAGCCAATTCAATCCATTATCCATGATGACGAAGGTCTCTATGGCATTGACGAGATTTTAACTCTTGGCATAGTCAATATGTATGGGACAATTGGTCTTACTAATTTTGGCTATCTTGACAAGAAAAAAATTGGCATAATCAAAGAACTTGATGAAAAGAAAAAAGTTGAGAGGGTAACTACTTTTGCAGATGACTTGGTGGCAGCAATTGCCGCAGCTGCATCTGCAAGAATAGCTCATCAAAATAGAAGATAATTATAGGATGCGGAAGGTCTTGTTGTGGTAATCAATGAGACCTTCTTTTTTTAGTTTTGAAAGTTCGCGAGAAAGGGAAGATCTATTTAAATTTAAAAATTGTGCCAACTCTGTAATGTTGAAGTCAAGGGTAAAATATTTTGAGCCTTTTTTTCTTGCTTCCTTAGACAAGTAGTACAAAATTTTTGCGCGAGCTGTGGGAAGGGTGAGAAGGTTTAATTTGTCTCGCATAAATAAATTTTTGCCAGCAAGGATTTTTATAAGGTTGTCCTTAACTTTTTCCTTTGACTTTAAATTTTCACCAAGAAAAGAATTGTAGTCGAAGAAAATTATTTCTGCCTCCCCACTTGTAACTACAGATAGGGGAATTTCCCTCAATCCACAAATTAAGACGGATTCAGCAAAAAGTGCTGGCGCAGTTAATTTTGAGAGAATAGTTTTGTTGCCAAAGTCATCGTCAACTTCAAGCTCTACTTGCCCCCTTAATAAAATTCCAAAATTATTTATGTCGTCGCCAACATTAAAGATTGTGGTCTTGTTTTTATAAACTTTTATGTCAGATAAAAAGTTTTTCACTTCTTCAAGCTCTAAGTCATTTAAATTGTTAAATAATTTTAAGTTTTTTAGCATCTTTGAAAGTTCCATATAACACCTCACCTATATTTTAACATTATTAATAATAATATTATAAAAAAACTATAATGATGATTGAAGAAGTAATTTTTAAATGTTAAACTATCAGTATAGAGTGAAGAGGAGGACATATGAAAGTTACTATTTGCATGGGTGCGAGATGCACTCTTATGGGAGCTAATGCTATTTACGACGCAGTAGAGTACTTACAAGATCATTTGTGCGGACCAGAGTCCGAACTTTGTTCTGCAGAAAATTTGGAAATTGAATTTGCACACTGTTTAAATTATTGCAAAATTCACAACAACGAAGCATCACCAGTTGTTATTGTAGACGATGAAATTATGCTAAAGGCTACGGCTCAAGAAGTAAGCGCGAAAATTATTGATAAATTGAGGATATAAGGGGAAAAGATGAAAGAAACTTATGGAACACTTGTCGACATAAGAAGAAAAGTTTTTGCCGAAGTAGCAAGAATTGCCTATAATGATTTAGATATTTCTGCCCTTGAGGAGTCCAGCTACAAGATTGTGCCTGGCGAAGTGGCGAGATATAGAAGTGATATCTTTAGAGAAAGGGCAGTTGTCGACGAAAGACTTAGACTAGCCATGGGGCTAGATGTTAGAGAGATTGGCGTATTTAAAAATGTAACTGACGGTTTTGACAGGGTAGACATAGACACCAACGCTTATGAAAAACCGCTAATAAATGTAATAAAATTTGGTTGCGAAGCTTGTCCAACTAAGGCTTATTATACAACTGACAATTGCAGAAAGTGCCTTGCCCATCCATGTATAAATGTATGCCCAGTAAATGCCATTTCCATGGGTAAAGACAGGACAATAATTGACAAGGACAAGTGCGTAAGATGTGGCAGATGTCACGATGCCTGTCCATATTCAGCAATTGTAAAATACGAAAGACCATGTGCAGCTGCTTGTGGTGTTAATGCCATTGGATCAGATGAATATGGAAGAGCAGATATTGACCACGACAAATGCGTTGCCTGTGGAAGATGTATTGCAGAATGTCCTTTTGGAGCAATATCAGATAAGACACAAATTTTCCAACTAATAAAGGCGATAAAATCTGGCAAAAAAGTTTATGGAGCCATTGCACCTTCCTACATAGGACAATTTGGTGCCAGTACAAATGCAAAACAAATTATAGAAGCGATAAAACAACTTGGCTTTGTAGATGTAATTGAAGTAGCCCTTGGAGCAGACTTAACAACTCTTCACGAAGCTAAGGAATATCTTGATAGAGTTCCTAGTGACATACCTTTCATGGGCACAAGCTGTTGCTTCTCTTGGACTCTTATGATTAGAAATGAGTTCCCAGAATTTTTCGGTCAAGTTTCTGACTCAGGCTCTCCAATGAGATACACTGCAAATCACATAAAGGAAAAGGACCCAGATGCAGTAGTTGTATTTATTGGACCTTGTACTTCAAAAAAACTAGAAGCCATTGACACAAAGGTAAAATCTGATGTTGATTTTGTAATAACCTTTGAAGAATTAATGGGCATGTTTGTAGCTAAGGACATTGAACCATCAGAAATAAAAGTAGAAGAAGATGTAGAAGACGGCTCAGCTCTTGGTAGAGGTTACCCGATTGCAGGTGGCGTTGCTGAATCTGTAAAAGTTGTGGCAGAAAAAATGGAGCCAGACAAGGACATCCACATTCAAGGTGCTCATACACTTTCTGAATGTATGAAGATGTTAAAAATTGCAAAGGCAGGTAAGCTTGACGGATACCTACTTGAAGGTATGGCTTGCCCTGGTGGCTGTATAGCAGGTGTAGGAACTATTGCATCTGTAAATAGAGTTAAGAAGCAAATAGAAAAATTCAAGAAGGAATCAATTTATCCTACTCCACTTGAAAATGTAAATATAGAAAAAGAAAGAGAAAGCATATAAAACACTTAAAAAAAGTGAAAATAAAATAAAAAAATTTCCCATAAATATTGACAAGAAAGGCAATTTAGTCTAAAATGTAGGTCATGTTTAAAAAGCCCCGGAATAATTTTTAAACTATTTAGGAGGAAAATTCATTGAAAAGCTATATGGCTAAAGCAAATGAAGTTGAAAGAAAATGGTATGTAATAGATGCTGAAGGCAAAGTCCTTGGTAGATTAGCATCTGAAATTGCAAGCGTATTAAGAGGAAAGAGAAAACCTATCTTTACACCACATGTGGACTGTGGAGATTTTGTCATTGTTATTAACGCTGACAAAGTTGTATTGACAGGCGATAAACTAAACCAAAAAATTCACGCATATCACACTGGATATCCAGGCGGAAGAAGAGAAGTTGTCTATGCTGAAATGATGGCAAAGAGACCTGAAAAAGTTATTGAATTAGCTGTTAAGGGTATGCTTCCAAAATCAAGACTAGGCAGACAAATGATTAAGAAACTAAAGGTTTATGCAGGAGCAGAACATCCACATGCTGCACAAGCACCTGAAGTTTATGAATTTTAATTGGAGGTAAGAATGGATACAATACAATACAGAGGTACTGGAAGAAGAAAAAAATCCATCGCTCAAGTTAGACTTCTACCTGGCAATGGAAAATTTACAGTTAATGGAAAAGATATCGAAGAATACTTTGATTATGAAACTCTAAGAACAGTTGCAAAGGAACCACTAGAACTTACTGATACAGAAGCATCTTTTGATGTAATCGTAAAAGTTGTTGGTGGCGGATACTCAGGACAAGCTGGAGCTGTTAGACACGGCGTAGCAAGAGCACTTCTTGAAGTTGATCCTGAATACAGATCAGTTCTTAAAAAAGCAGGTTTCTTAACAAGAGATCCGAGAATGAAGGAAAGAAAGAAATACGGTCTTAAAAAAGCAAGAAGATCTCCACAATTCTCAAAAAGATAATTATATATTATTTTTACAAGAGCCTTGGCAACAGGGCTCTATTATTTTGTCTAAAAAAGTTTGCGAATAAATTCCTGGTAGGTCAGAGGTAACCATCTGCCAAAGAGAAGAAGCGAAGCGAACTTCGATTCGTAGCAAATGTCTGCTCTTGCCTAAAAAAGTTTGCGAAGAAATTCCTGATAGGTCAGCGGCAACTATATGCCAAAGACAAGAAGGAGAGGGGACTTTGATTTTTAGCAGATGTCTGACCTTGACCTAACCCAATTTGTGAAGCAAGCTATAGTAAGTTAAATAAAAAAATTTTTATAATAATATAGCTTAATCTTAGAGACCCATTTTTGGGTCTATTTTTTTCTTACTTCTACACTTTACTTCATATTTGATGTATAATATGTAAAACTAAAAGGGAGGAAAACATGAAAAAGTTTAAGAGAATTTTAGTAGCAAATCGTGGCGAAATTGCCATTAGAATATTTAGAGCAGCTAGAGAATTGGGGATTCGCTCAGTTGCAATTTATTCTGAAGAAGATAGACTTGCTCTTTTTAGGACTAAGGCAGACGAGTCTTATCTAATTGGCGTGGGCAAATCGCCTCTTGATGCCTATCTTGATATTGACGAAATAATTAGCCTTGCAAAGAAAAAGGGCGTAGATGCAATTCATCCAGGCTATGGATTTTTGTCTGAAAATCCAGAATTTGCAAGAAAGTGTGAAGAAGAGGGAATAACTTTTATTGGTCCCAAGTCTGAAGTCATGGAAAAGCTTGGCGACAAAATAACTTCAAAGATTGTGGCAAAAGAAGCTGGTGTTGCCACTATTCCTGGCATAGAAAAGCCAATAAAAAATGAAGAAGAGGCTCTTTTATTTGCAAAATCTTGCGGCTATCCTGTAATGATTAAGGCTGCTGCTGGTGGTGGAGGCAGGGGAATGAGAATTGCCCAGAGTGAAGATGAACTTTTAGAAAAGTTTGAATCTGCAAAGAACGAAGCAAAAAAAGCCTTTGGCGATGATTCAATGTTCATTGAAAAATATCTTCACAAGCCAAAACACATAGAAGTGCAAATTTTAGGCGACGAGTATGGAAATATCGTTCATCTTTACGAAAGGGACTGCTCAATTCAAAGGCGTCATCAAAAGGTAATTGAATATACTCCGGCCTTTTCTCTTCCAAAGAAACTCAGGGAGGAAATTTGCCAAGATGCCCTAAAGATTGCAAGGTCCATTGGCTATTCTAATGCTGGTACTGTAGAATTTTTAGTTGACTCCAAGGGCGACCACTTCTTTATAGAAGTAAATCCTAGAGTGCAAGTGGAACACACTGTAACAGAAATGTGCACGGACATTGACATTGTGCAGTCACAAATTTTAATTGCTATGGGCTACAAACTTGACAGCGACGAAATTGGCATCAAGAGTCAAGATTCCATTGAGCACAGAGGTTTTTCTATTCAATGTCGTGTGACAACTGAAGATCCTCTAAATAATTTTATGCCTGACACTGGTCAAATTAATTTATATAGGTCATCTTCAGGCTTTGGTGTAAGGCTTGACGGTGGCAATGGCTTTACTGGAGCTGTCATCTCTCCTTATTACGACTCACTTCTTGTTAAGGTCATCACTGAAGCAAGGACTTGGAAGGACACAATTAGAAAGGCAAAGAGGTCTCTTTCTGAACTTAAGGTAGGCGGAGTAAAAACTAATATTGGATTTTTGTTAAATGTTTTAAATACAAAAGAATTTCAAGAGGGAACTTGCGACACTGGCTTTATAGAAGAACATCCAGAGTTATTTGAAATAAAATCATCTAAGGACAAAGAGTTAAGGCTAATGAAAATTATTGGCGAAAAAGTTGTCAACGACTCTAAGTCTTTGGAAAAGAATTTTGATGTGCCACAAGTGCCAGACTTTGAAAGGAAAAACTTTGAAGGTTACAAGCAAATTTTTGACAAGCTTGGATCAGAAGGCTTAAAGAAACATATTTTGGAAGAGAAAAAACTTCTCTTGACAGATACAACTATGCGTGACGCTCACCAATCTCTTATGGCTACAAGAATGAGGACTATTGACCTTGTTAAGATTGCTGAAGCTTTAAACTACAACATGGATAAGTTGTTCTCTGTGGAAATGTGGGGCGGCGCAACTTTTGATGTTGCCTACAGATTTTTGCACGAAGATCCCTGGGAAAGACTAAAAATTTTGCGTGAAAAAATGCCAAATATGCTTTTGCAAATGCTAATTCGCGGCAACAACACTGTTGGCTACAAAAATTATCCCGACAATGTTGTTGTAAAGTTCATCAAAGAGTCTTCAAAAAATGGAATTGATTTGTTTAGGGTCTTTGACTCCCTTAACTGGCTACCAGGCATGCAACTTTCCATTGACGAAGTTCTTAAAAATGGCAAGATTGCAGAGGCAACTATGTGCTACACTGGCGACATCCTAGACGAATATAGAGACAAGTATTCTATAAAATATTATGTGGACTTTGCCAAGGAACTTGAAAAGACAGGAGCCCACATCATTGGCATAAAGGATATGTCTGGACTACTAAAGCCTTATGCAGCTAAAAAGTTAATTAAAAACTTGAAGGAAGAAATTGGTCTTCCAATTCATCTTCACACTCACGACACTACAGGCAATGGCGTTGCAACAATTTTGCAGGCAACAGAAGCTGGAGTTGATATTGTTGATACAGCCGTAAACTCTATGAGTGGACTAACTTCACAACCTGCCCTAAATTCTGTTGTGGCTGCCCTTAAAAACACTGACAGGGACACAGAAATTGATCTCGATAAGGCTGAAGACATTTCAAAATATTGGGCAGCAGTAAGACCTGTCTATGCAAACTTTGAATCTGATTTAAAATCTGGAACTACAGAAATTTATAAGTATGAAATTCCTGGTGGACAATATTCAAACTTAAAGCCACAAGTAGAATCCTTTGGACTTGGACACAAGTTTAAGGAAGTAAAGGAAATGTATAAGAAAGTCAACGAAATGGTTGGCGACATAGTTAAGGTTACTCCTTCATCAAAAATGGTTGGCGACTTTGCAATTTTCATGGTGCAAAATGAACTTACTCCAGAAAATATTTTAGATAAGGGCAAAAATCTTGACTATCCAGATTCTGTTATGACTTACTTTAGAGGCATGATGGGTCAACCTTACGGAGGCTTCCCAAAGGATTTGCAAGATATGATTTTAAAGGGAGAAAAGCCTATTACAGTTAGACCTGGTGAACTTCTTCCTGATGAAGACTTTGATGCAATAAAAAAACATTTGGAAGAAAAGGGCATAAAGCCAAGTGAAGAGGACTTAATTTCCTCTGCCCTTTATCCAAAGGTTTTTGATGACTACATCGACTATATAAAAGAAAATGGAGAAGTTACAAGAATTGGCTCTGATGTATTTTTTCACGGACTAATGGAAGGTGAATCCACAGAAATTTCCATTGAAGAGGGAAAAACTTTAATCGTAAGCCTAATTGAGGTTGGGAAACTTTTGGAAAATGGCACAAGGAATCTAACTTTCGAAATAAATGGATCAAGAAGAACTATTAACATCAAGGACGAAACTGTTAAGAGCGGAGAAATTTCTAGTGAGGAAAAAATTTATGCAGATCCAAAAAATGAAAGGGAAGTTGGCTCTTCTATTCCAGGAAAGATTGTAAAAGTCCTTGTAAGTGAAGGCGATGAAGTCAAAAAAGGCGACAAATTATTTATAGCTGAGGCCATGAAGATGGAGACAAATATTGTGGCAAACATTGACGGAAAAGTTAAGGATATCTTTGTAAGAGAAGGCGACATGGTGGAAAGTGGCGAGCTACTTTTGTCCTTTGAATAAAAACTTTCATCTTGGGTAAAGTTTTTGTGAATAGTTTTTATTTTAAGTCAAAGGAAGTGTGAAATATAAAAAATAGAAACATCTCTAATGGCAAGATGGGTCTAAACGTGTGAGGAGAAATACATTAATTTATTGGATAATAATACTTTTGATAAAAATCCTATCATACTGTCTAAAATAGAGGCTAAAGGTCCATTAAAAACTTGAAAAATCTTGTTCTATTATATACAATGAAACTAATAAGAAGACATAAGTTAAGACAGCTTTGGATGAGTTAAACCTCAAAGAGAAAGGAAGTAAAAATGAAGTTTGAAATCAAGAAAAAAAATAATAAAGCCCTTGTGCATTTATACCTTGGCCTTCTCCATGCTACTACCAAGTGTAGCAAGTCTGGCAGACCTGGATATAAACCTAGGGGGCTATAGCGTAGTTTACGCGGCTGGTATAGAAGTACCTACAATTACAAAAGCATTTATTGGAACAAATACTATCTCTGGAGGAAATTTACACAGAGGTAAAATTAATGGCAAGAATGCAAGAGGAACAGTCCATGTAACATTAAAGGATAGTAGTGGGAATGAAAAAGCCACTGTTTCCGTTACACCGAAAAGTGGAACAACCTGGACAGTAAAGTTAACTGGTGGAGTTACAATTGCAGAAGGAGATACAGTTACAGCTTATCAAGAATTTGATGGACAAAACTCACCGTCGACAACTGCAAATGCGATGGACTCACTTGCTATACAAAATAAAGACAAGCTAAAAATGCCGACAGGCGAAATTTGGATAGAACAAACTTCATCCAACCAAGTTAATGATGACGAACAAGCAGAAGCTGTTCAAATGTTTAACAATGCAAATACTGCAATATCCGGTGATATTAAATCAGTTAAGTTTTCTATTGATACTGCTGAACATGCTTATTATGAAGTAACTTACACCGATGGTTCGACATCAGGCAAAATTGAAGCGCCGAATTTGAAGATAAAACAAGTTACAGAATATTCTAGAGGAGCTACTCTTGGCAGTATTACAATTGTAGACAATGTAATTAAGGGACAACTATCAGGAGAGGGACCTTTTGATGGTATAAAGGTTCAAATAGTCCTTAGCCTTAGCGATGCGGTCAAAGATACCTATTGTGATAAAGGGAAGTGTTTAACTGACAAAGACACATCTGACCCGGTAGATGCAACTGTAGATGGTAAAACAGGAGAATTCACATATACAATTCCAAACCCTGACTTAAAACTTGATCAAAAAGTTGGTGTTACAGTAAAAGAACCCCATAAATTCAAATCTTGTTCTCAAACTCCTGTAAAACCGGTAGTAGTAGGAAAAACAGAAGTTAAAGACCCTAGAAAATTAACTAAAGATGATAAAACAGCTATCGTTAATGCTATTAAAGAAGCATACAAAGCACCGGATGGCACATCTAAATTACCGAACGGAACTGGAGACTGGGATGGAGTACCGGCAGTTATACAAATTGATGACAGCGGAAATGTTAAGATATTTAGCGGTAATAATGTAGCAGGTACTTGGGACTGGGACAATGGCGGGATATTTGTTCCGGAAAAAAATGAAGATGGCTCAGTCAAGCTAACAGAAGGAGCTCAACCAAAAATAACAATCCAAGCCAAAGACCTTTTAAAAAATATCAAACCAGACGCACCAACGCTTGCGTTGAGTGAAGATAAGAAAAACATCACAATCACTCCAAATGAAAAAGATACAGATGCTCATATCATTACTGTTTCTTATAAAGATAAAGACGGTAAAGATCAAACAACTACAGCTACAAAAGCTGATGATGGAACTTGGTCTATTGCCGGTGAAGGTTCCGTTGATGCCAATGGCGTTGTAACGCTTCCTAAAGACAAGGTAAAAGGCGATACAACAGTAACAGCTACAGTAACAGATAAGGGTGGAATAGCAGATGACGATACAACACCACTTACATCAGATCCAGGAAAATTAACTGTAGAAGAAACAATAGCTGACAAAGTCGAAGCCCTTGGCGGTCTCGACCCAGTTGCTCTCAAAAAATGGGTAAAGGATACAGTTGATTGGAAGGAAGGCGTAAAAGCCAAAGACGATGCAAAAAAAGATGAAGTTAATAAACTTCTTGAAGGTGCAACTTTTACAGATGAAACTGAAACTAAAAGAAGCACAGATAAGTCCGGTGACTTTACAGGCAAGGTTAAAGTAAAATTTAGCGATGATTCTGAAATCATAGTAGAAAAACAAATGCTATACGTTAGCGACCTTGTTAGCCCATCTGATAAGGAAAACCTACCTAAAGATGCCATAGATGTTGAGTTAAAACTAGGCGAAGGTGTAAAAGCAGGTGAAAAAACAGGTAATAAGGAAACTCCTGTTACTGCTAAAACCTATAAAGTTAAACCGGGGACTGATTTATCTAAAGAAAAAGTCTCAAAAACTGAAAAAACATGCTTTGAAGATGTAGGAGCAACAGTAAAAGACGATACCTATGTTGACGTAGCATGGAAAGACAGTAAGGATGGAAAAGACTTCAAAGCTACTGCTGATAATAAAGTCTTCACAGCCGCAGCAACAAAAATTCAAGTAAGTATCACCTACGATGCCAACGGCGGCAGTGGTGAAATGGCAAAAGAAACCAAAGATAAAGGATCAGACTACACAGTACTACCAAATGCTTTCAAAGCCCCAGATGACACTCAAGAATTTGATACTTGGGAAGTAGATGGTCAAAGAGTAGCACCAGGAACATCAATCAAAGTTAAAGATAACACAGTAATAAAAGCTCTTTGGAAAAAGAGTCAAGTAAGTATCACCTACGATGCCAACGGCGGCAGTGGTGAAATGGCAAAAGAAACCAAAGACAAAGGATCAAAATACACTGTATTACCTAATGCTTTCAAAGCCCCAGACGACACCAAAGAATTTAAAGCTTGGGAAGTAGATGGCAAAGAAATAGCACCAGGAACTGAAATAACAGTTAATGGAGACACAGTAATAAAAGCTATTTGGAAAGGTGAAAAGGTAGATATAGAATTTAACCATGGCGAAGGCAGTGGTGAAATGACAAAAGAAGCCGTAACAAAAGGCAGTAAATACAAACTACCAGCTTCAACATTCACAGCTCCAGAAGGTAAAGAATTTAAAGGTTGGAAAATTGGAGAAACTGAATACGCACCAGGTGCTGAAATAACAGTTAAAGGTAATATAACTTTAGTGGCTCAATGGAAACCTATAGAAGAACCAGGAATAACACCAGTACCTAATCCAAATGAACCTGGTGAGGATGAATTCTACATTCCTGAATTTAGAATTCACAGGGAAGTTGTTCCTACAATAGAAGTTTACGCTGAAGTTCCTAAGACTGAAAAGGTTGAAAAGCTTGAAGAAGTTCCTGTAAGTCTAGAAACTCACAAGGCTTACATTGCAGGTTATGAAGATAATACTCTTAGGGCTGAAGGAAACATAACAAGGGCAGAGGCTGCTGCTATGGTTACAAGACTTGCTGGTCTTGACCTAAGCGACAATTCTATGCCAGCCTTTAAGGACATGCAAAAGAATGCTTGGTACTTCAGATACATTAACGCAGCTGTTAAGGCTAATATGCTTGACGCTGATAATGGAATGATGAGACCAAATGACAAGATCACTAGGGCAGAATTTGCCAAGATGTTAGCTGCTATTGATAAGGAAAATTCTTCTGTATCAAAGTTTGAGGACATCAAGGGTCATAGATACGAAAAAGAAATCAACAAGATTTACGGCAACAATAGGATTGAAGGTTATGAAGATGGAAGCTTTAGACCTGATGCAAATCTTACAAGAGCTGAATCAGCTGCCTTCTTAAACAGAATGTTTAACAGGATTGCTGATAAGGAAGCTTACGCTGGTCTTGAAGATAAGCTAGCTAAGTTCAAGGATTTTGATTCTAGCAAGTGGTACTATGATGAAATGGTAGAAGCTACTAACTCACACGAACTTACTCGTAGGGGAAAAGCCAGCGACAAGTACGGAAGAGTTTATGAAAAGTGGACAAGAATCCTAGGTAGCGATGTAAGATAAATAATATTTTTTCAAGAGACTCCGAGAGGGGTCTCTTATATTATCTGGAGTTTTTTATAAATTGATGATTTGTAGCTGGCAGATAATTTTTAGAAATCGAGGCTTCTTTCCACTTTATCTATGGAAAATCATTGCCCCTGACCCATCATCAATTTTCTTTGAAAAATAGTTAGATAAAAAGTATGTTTTACACTTAACTAAAAACTTGTAAGAGAAGGCGACATGGTGGAAAGTGGCGAGCTACTTTTGTCCTTTGAATAAAAACTTTCATATTGGGTAAAGTTTTTGTAAATAGATTTTATTTTAAGTCAAAGGAAGTGTGAAATGAAGAAACTTTATAGGTCGCGAAAGGATAGAATTTTCGCAGGCGTTTGTGGTGGCATAGCTGAATATTTTGGCATTGACTCTACAATTGTTAGATTAATTACTTTTTTATTAATCGTGCCTGGTGGACTTAGCATTTGGGTTTACATTGCTCTTGCAATTATCATCCCATCTGAGCCCTATGGCAATAGGATAGATGAAAGCTACGGCGAAAGGTTTAAGGAGCCTCATGAAAAAGTAAAAGACTACGAAGAAAATTACCGAGATATTTATGAAGAACAAAAGAAAAAATCTGATGAAGATTTTTATTGAGAAGGGGTCCAGGAGGACCTCTTTTTAATGGAAAAAATTTTTAAGAAGTTTATAAAATTTTTGAGAATCCTAGAAAATCTTAGCCTAAATTATTTTCTGTATTTAATTCTAATTTATTGATACAATAAAGGCGAGGTGTTGTAATTGATTACTCTTGAAGGAATTGTGGAGAGAATTATTTTTAGAAATGAAGAAAATGGATACACTGTTGCAAGGATAACTTCCACTGATGGCGACCTTGTCATAGTGGGTTCTGCTACAATTTTTAAGACAAATTTAAAATATAAATTCACAGGAGATTTTACATATCACAATAAATACGGCGAGCAGTTTGCCTTTGTTGACATGGAAGAAGTCATGCCCGAGGGAGAAGCTGCCATTATCTCCTACCTTTCAAGTGCAAATATACCTCATGTTGGCGAAAAAATGGCAGAGCGAATTGTAAATAAATTTAAGGCTGAAACTCTTGATGTAATAGAAAAAAATCCAGAGAAGCTTTTGTCTGTGGAAGGCATTGGCAAGAAAAAGTATAGGGACATTAAGGAAGCTCTGGACAAACAATATGCCATGAGAAAAATTTTCTTATATTTTTCCAAATACAACCTGCCAGCCTCTGTGATTTTAAAAATTTACAAGGAATATGGCGACGACTCCATAGAGATTGTAAGGAGAAATCCCTACGATTTAATTGGCAGTGTTAAAGGCCTTGGTTTTAAGAAGGCTGATGAGATTGCAGAGAGCCTTGGCATAGAAAGGGATTCTGACTTTAGAAAAATTGCAGGCTTAAAGTACGCCCTCATGCTTGCCAATAGAGATGGGCACACCTATCTTCCCCTAGAAAAATTAGTTAGGGCATCGGAAAAAATTCTGGGCTTAAATTTTGAAGATAGAGATGACCTTGCAAGGACCCTAAGTCTTGAGAAAAACTTTTTTGTGGAAAGAGATGGCGAAAACTACAACTGCTATATTGCAAGATACCTGGCTGCAGAAAATTATGTGGCAGGAAAATTAAATGATTTAAATATTTCCTTTAAGGAAGAAATTGACATAGACAAAAAAATTTCTGATACAGAAAAGTTTAGGAAGGTTGAGCTTTCAAAGACTCAGAGAAGGGCTGTGAAAGAGG
Organism: uncultured Peptoniphilus sp.; assembly: GCF_946998875.1. Classification (GTDB taxonomy): domain Bacteria; phylum Bacillota; class Clostridia; order Tissierellales; family Peptoniphilaceae; genus Peptoniphilus_A. Next base: position 18,712 of record NZ_CAMQAY010000017.1, read on the forward strand.
CAATAAATAGGGGAGCTTTTGTCATAACTGGTGGACCTGGTACGGGAAAGACTACCACCCTAAAGGTCTTAATCGACATCTTTGAGTCCATGAATAAAGTCATAAAGCTTGCTGCTCCTACAGGCAGGGCTGCCAAGAGGATGAAAGAGCAAACTGGTCGTGATGCCTTTACCATTCACAAACTCCTTGAAATTGGTTTTGCAGGAGACATGGGCTTTTCAAATATTGAAGAGCTTGAATGCGATGTTTTGATCTTAGATGAAGTGTCCATGGTAGACATCCTTCTCATGGAAACACTTTTAAAGTCCATTGAAAGTCCAACTAGACTTATTTTAGTTGGCGACAAGGACCAATTGCCATCTGTTGGAGCTGGAAATGTCCTTTCTGATATTTTAAAGTCAGGTGTAATAGAATCTGTGAACTTGGAAGAAATTTTCAGGCAGTCTGAGGAGTCCATGATTGTAAAAAATGCTCACTTAATCAATAAGGGCGAGATGCCAATTTTAAATGTTGGCGACTTCTTTATGATTGCTGAAAGAGGAGAGGTTAAGGGCCTTGAAATTATTAAGGATTTAGTAAAGACTAGACTTCCAAATTATTTTAATGTAAGTGAAAGTGAAGTCCAGGTTTTGACGCCAACTAAAAAGGGAAATCACGGCACTCTTAATCTCAATAAAATTCTCCAAGAACACTTAAATAAAAATGAGGAGTGTCTTGAAGTCCTAGGCAAAAAATTTAAGCTTGGCGACAGAGTTCTTCAGACAAAAAATAATTATGAGCTTGAATCAAAGGTTGAAAATGAATTTTATGAAGACAGACAAAAGGGAGTCTTCAATGGGGACTTGGGTTACATTTCAAAAATTGACAAGGAAAATAAAAAGCTGACAGTGGTCTTTGACGATGTAAGAAGCGTGGAATATTCAACTGATAACTTAGACGAGCTGGCACTTGCCTATGCCATGACTATCCACAAGTCTCAGGGCAGTGAATTTCCTGTAGTTGTAATTCCCCTTTACCGGGCGGCGCCAATGCTACTTACGAGAAATTTAATTTACACAGCCATAACTCGTGCATCAAAGGCAGTGGTTCTTCTTGGCCAAAGTGAGTACCTTGTTAAGATGATTGAAAATAATAAAACTGTAAAGAGATATTCTAACTTGGCAGAAAAATTGAGGAAGCAAAATGAAGTTAATGGAAAATAATTGTCCTGTTTGCGGAAAAATTGTAAAAAATTATGGACTTTGCCCTGCTTGCTATGAGCTTGTCAATAAAAATCCCACCTTTTACTATGACATAGAGGGTCTTGACGATTTAATGGTCTCTTCAACTTATGCTGGCATAATGAGAAGGCTAATAATAGACTTTAAGTTCAAGGGCAAGCTCTCCTATGGAGAAATTATTTCTGAAATTATGATAGAAAAACTTTTGGAGAGAAATTTATCTGAAGCAGTTTTGACTTTTGTCCCCATGCACCCTCGCCGAGAGAGGGAAAGAGGTTACAATCAATCAAAAATTTTATCAGAGACCATAGGAAAGAAACTTGATTTAAGGTGCCAAGAAGTCTTTGAGAAAGTTAAGGACACAAAATTTCAAGTAGGGTTAAAAAAAGACCAGCGTCAAGAAAATTTAAAAAATGCCTTTGCTGTAAAAAAGACTCCAGAGGAAATAATAATTGTAGACGATGTAATAACTACGGGCACAACTATTTCTGAACTTGTAAAAGTTGCCAAGGCTGCAGGCATAAAAAAAGTGACTGCACTTATTGCAGCCACAGAAATTGCTTAGTTATCAAAATTTTTAAAAATGGAATCATGTCTTGGCCAAATATTTAAAGACTTAAAGTTTTTCATAGAGTAGAGAGTTGCATTTATCTCTGCACCAATTAAAATTATTGTTGAAAGTAAATAAAGCCAAATTAAAAAAACTATAATACCTCCAAGAGAGCCATAGGTGATGGAATATTTGCCAAAGTTTGATACATAAAATCCAAAGACTAGGGAAACTATTATGACGCCAAAAGTGGAAAAAATTGCACCAGGAAGGACTCCTCTAAAAGTTACCATGTTTTCTCTACTTCTTGAAGGAGAAAATTTATAGAGTAATATAAAGGTAACTAGCATATAAATAAGAGGGATTATATTTTTTGCTATACGCCATATCATTTCAAGAAATTCATTGTCTATGTCCAAGTGTTTTATGACCGTTACATAAATTATTTGACCAAAGATTTGCGTTAGTATTAGCATAAAAAACATGGTGATAAGTGAAAGAGTGAAGAAGAGGGCAATGAGCCTTAGCTTTATAAAGCCTCTCTTTTCATCAAAGCCATAGGATGAATTTATAATTTTTATTAGTTTAAAAACTGCAGTCGATGCAGTGAAAAGACCTGCCACAAAGGAAATTGTGAAAAAAGATCCTGAAGATGAACTTTGAAGCTCTCTCAAAAAATCTGTGACAATGCTTTGGATTTCACTTGGAAGCACATCTAAAAGTGAAAAAATATATTCTGGCTCTAAAATTCCTGAAAAATTAATTGCATTTATTAATGAAATTAAAAAGGGAAAAATTGATAGAACTAAAAAATATGTTAGACTTCCTCCATAGGAGAGAGTGTCGTGATTTAATATTCTATATATTAATTTGTCAAAAAAAGTAAAGGCTTTTTTGTCCTTTGATTTATCTATAAAATTATTTAAAAATTTCATTGAACACCTCTTGTGTATTATATATTAAATTTTATGTTATAACAATTCGTTACATGATAAAATAGAGTAAAGGATGATGATTATGGATTACAATATATTGGTTTGCGACGACGAGAGAGATATCTTAGACGCAATAGAAATTTATTTAAAGGCAGAAGGCTACAGCGTTTTTACTGCAGAAGACGGTGCATCTGCTCTTGAAATATTAAAAAATAAGGAAATACATCTTGCAATCATAGACATTATGATGCCTGTTATGGATGGCATAACTCTAATTATGAAAATGCGCGAAGTTACAAATATTCCAATCATTGTGCTTTCTGCAAAGAGTGAAGTTACAGATAAAATTGTGGGCTTAAATGTGGGGGCAGATGATTACATAACAAAACCCTTTAATGCAGTGGAATTAACTGCAAGGGTAAACTCTCTTATAAGGAGGTATTTTTCCCTTGGGGCATCAGAAATTAAAAAGGGCGACATAAAAATTGGGAGAGTGAGCATTTCTGATGAGTCAAAGGAAGTTAGAGTTGAGGGAGAAGTGGTAAGCCTTACTCCCTATGAATACAAAATTTTGTATCTTCTCTTAAAAAATCCTGGCAGAGTTTTTTCTTCCAATGAAATTTATGAAAGAGTTTGGGAAGACGAGGCAATTGATGTGAGAAAAATTATTTCTGTGCACATTTCTCATCTTCGCGACAAGGTGGAAATCAATCCAAGAAAACCTGATTTAATAAAATCTGTTTATGGGATGGGATATAAAATTGAGGCAAAATAATGCTTTCTGATATAAAAGATTATTTTAAAGAAATTTTTATAAATCTTTCAGATAAAATGTTTGTGGAAAATATTTTTGCCTCCTGCGTAATTATTTTTGAGCTCTTTAACATTAACAAACACTTTATCCTTGCTTGGATAGTTACTCTTCTACTTGTGCTTTTAAAAATCAAAAGGAAAAAATTATTGGACACAGTTTTTACCTACAACCTATTTAAGTACAGACACTTTAAAAATTTCAGGCTCTTTGGAACTTTAAATGTGACCCTATTTATTTTATACATCTTATTTTACAGCCTACTTACTAAGGGCATAGTCCTTTTAAATGTCCTTCTCTTTATGATACTTCGTGCAGTCTTTATTGTTGAAGTTCAGTTTGCACAAAACACCCTATCCATTGAGCTAGTTGAGTCCATACTTTATGGCTACGACTTTGCCATTCCAGAGCCCTTTGAAAATGAGTACCTGGAAAAAATCACAGTGCTTATGGAAGACTTTAAGAAGCGTGACAGAAAGAGACTGGAAGAAAACTTTAGGTCAGAAAAATTAAAGGTTGAGCTAATTACAAATATTTCCCACGACCTAAAGACTCCACTAACTTCAATAATTAATTACGCCGACCTCTTGTCAAAGAAAGATGAATTTGACGATGAGGCAAAAAAATTTATAGGTATTTTAAAGAGAAATTCCACAAGGCTAAGGGACTTAATAGTGGACCTAGTTTTTGCATCAAAGACTAGCACCAGAGACATTTCCGTAGAGAGGTCCTTAGTTGAATTAAATGAAATGATTTTACAAATTTATGGCGACTACGATTCTCTTTTTAAGCAAAAGGACTTGGATTTTCTCTACAACTCAACTAGTGATGAAATTTTAATTTACACAGATGTAAATCTCTTTGTGAGAATCGTGGAAAATCTTCTTTCCAATGCGGCTAAACACTCAAGAGCTGGCACAAAGGTCCTTGCAGGTGTAATTGAAAGGCAGACATCTGTTGAATTTTATGTAAAAAATATTATGAATGAAAAATTAAATATGAATAGTGATGAACTCTTTGAAGAACTTTTAAAGGCAGACAGGTCCAGACACTCTGAAGGTTCAGGACTTGGTCTTAACATTGTAAAAAATCTTTCAGAAATTCTTGGCGGCGATGTAAAAATTTCCATTCACGGTCAGTGGTTTGATGTCCATGTATTGCTTTCAAAGGATTCAGAGTGATTATATTTTATTGACAAGAAATAGAATTTGAAATAAAATAAAAAGAAACCACAGGTTTTTCATAATGGCAATTTTAATTAATTGCCATTTTTTTATTTTTCAAAAACTTTATGGGGGGAAACTTATGATCGAGGAATTCGGAATAAAAAGTTTTAATAAGAAAAAGATGAAGGAAGCACTTCCTTATCCAATTTATTTAAAGTGGAAGGATGCCCTAAGAAATGAAAAGGACTTGGACAGAGAGACTGCCGATGCCATTGCCCATGCCATGAAGGATTGGGCCCTAAGTAATGGTGCCACTCACTTTGCTCACTGGTTCTTGCCACTAAGCGGTCACACTGCAAAAAAACACGAAGCCTTTATTTCAAGGACTTCTGATGGTGAACCAATAAATAGATTTTCTGGCAAGGAACTTGTAAAGGGCGAGCCAGATGCCTCATCTTTTCCAAGTGGTGGCATGAGGTCTACTTTTGAAGCTAGAGGCTACACTTACTGGGACCTTACAGCAAATTCTTTTATCATTGGAAATGTACTTTATATCCCCACTATTTTTATGTCTTACAAGGGTGAAAAGCTTGACAAGAGAGGACCCCTCATTGATTCTACAAAAATTTTAAGTGCTGAGGGCGTAAAAATTGTAAATCTATTTAAGAAGGATGAATATGCCTACAGGATGAGGGTAAAGGTTGGTCTTGAACAAGAATTTTTCTTAGTTGACAAGGAAATTTATAAGAAGAGAAGCGACCTTAAAAACATTGGAAGAACTATAGTTGGAGCTCCCTCTCCAAAGGGACAAGAGTTGTCTGACCACTATTTTGGTCAAATTCCTGCAAGAGTTGAAAAATTTTATAAGGATGTTGACGAAAAACTTTACCAACTTGGAATTTATTCTGAAGCTGAGCACAATGAAGTTGCCCCAAATCAATTTGAAATGGCAATTTTATTTGAAAATGTAAATGTGGCAATTGACGACAACCAACTTCTCATGAACATCCTAAAGGAAACTGCCCTAGAAAATGATTTGGTCTGCCTCTTCCACGAAAAGCCCTTTGCAACAGTAAATGGTTCTGGCAAGCACAACAATTATTCCATAGTCACAAATTATGGACTAAATGTTTTTGATCCAGGAGACGACCCCTACAAAAACGACATATTTTTATTATTTGTGGCATCTCTAATTGAAGCTACAGACAAGTATCAAAGCCTCTTAAGAGTTAGCGCCTCTTCAACTTCAAATGACTTTAGACTTGGAGCAGACGAAGCGCCACCAGCTATAGTTTCCCTATTTTTGGGAAGTGACTTAGAGGAACTCTTTAGAGATATAAAAGAAGAAGTAGAATATAAAAAGGAAGACGATAATACCTTTAGAGGCTACAACCTTTTAAGTGTGCCGAAGGATTCTAGCGACAGAAATAGAACGGCAGCTGTTGCCTTTACGGGAAATAAATTTGAATTTAGGATGCTTGGCTCATCAAAGACTGGCTCTGATTTAAATATTGCACTTAACTGTGCCATGACAGATTCTCTTTCAAGGATTTATGAAAGACTTGAGCCCTATAAAGATGATTACAAGAAATTAAGAAGAG
>NZ_CAMQAY010000018.1 GCF_946998875.1 uncultured Peptoniphilus sp.
CGGTTACAGCTTGATCTACTCCAGCTTTGTCTGTTGCTTCGTCTACTTTACCTTTTGCATCTGTCTTTTCGTCTTCACTTAGGTTTGGTAGCTTGCCTATTTCTTTTTTTGCTGCGTCTTTTGCTTCCTTAAGTTCTTGAGCATCTTTTGCTGCTTTATTCGCTGTGTCCTTTTCTTCTGCTTCTTCTACAGCTTGATCTACTCCAGCTTTGTCTGTTGCTTCGTCTACTTTACCTTTGTATGTGTCTTTTTCTTCTTCGCTTAGGTTTGGTAGCTTGTCTATTTCTTTTTTTGCTGCGTCTTTTGCGTCCTTAAGTTCTTGAGTGTCTTTTGCTGCTTTATTTTCTGCATCTTTTGCTTTTGCATCGGTTACAGCTTGATCTACTCCAGCTTTGTCTGTTGCTTCGTCTACTTTACCTTTGTATGTGTCTTTTTCTTCTTCGCTTAGGTTTGGTAGTTTGTCTATTTCTGTTTTTGCTGCATCTTTTGCTTGTGATAAATCTTCTTTTTCTTGATATTTTGCTGTTAAAGTTTTATCACCTTTTATTTTTGTTTCGAAATTATATTCTTCTGTGTCTTCATACCAACCTTTAAATACAAATATTTTTCCTGTTTCACTATCAATAAATTTTGTTATATCCTTTGTAAATCCTATTGGCTCTTTTGCTGTTCCATTTTCTTCTATTTTTTGGTCATCTGGCTTTGTTCCATAGGCTGTTTCAAAACTTACTGTGTATTCTATAGGTGCTATTTCTTTGAAGATTGCTTTTGCACTTGCATTTCCTTCTCCTATAGTAAGGGTTGTTTCGGGAGCTTTTTGGTCTGCTGCTCTTGCTCCTTCTACTTCCCACTTGTCAAATTCATAGCCTGGGTTTGGCTCTGCTTTTAAGGTTATTTTTGTTCCTTTTGGTCCTTTGGTTAGGTCTGCTGTTGCTGCTCCATTTCCATCATTATTTACAGTTACTGTGTATTCATTAGCTTTAACTGTTACAGTTCCAAGGAAAAGGCAGTATGAATCTCGAATTTTTTCGTAAAATGGGTCTGCATTTTCATCATTGTATCTATATGAAATGGCAGGTACTTTTTCACCTTCACTCCAACTTTTATAGGCAAGTCCTAATTTTTTTGATTCTATCTCTATCTTTAGGGCAAATTTGTCCTTAGTTAAAGTAAATGGTTTCGTTACTTCTAATGTATTGTATCCCTTTTCTGTAAAAGTCCCACTAGCCAAGGCTACCCACTTATCACTTTGGATATCTTCAAGTATTTCTCCTTGAGTCCCATTTGCGAAAGTGGTTTTGTGTCCTTTCAAAATGTCTGTATCTTCAGTTATATATATTTTATATGAGGCTGGTCTATCTGAAACATTATAATAAGTTAAGTACTTGATAGTTTCTGGTTCAGTTGTTTCTCTTTCATAAATATTTATAGCCTTATTTAAGTTTCCTTTTATATTTGCTTCTCGTGGATAATCTGTTTTCCCAGTATTATATACATTCTTTAAATTTTTTCGCTCATCTTGGCTCATAAGACTAGCATCTCGCGGTGTAATAAAAATATTCCAACTTGGAATGATTTTTCCATTACCTAAAAAAGATTCATAGGAAACCCAATGATAACCTCTAGCATCGTCATAGCGATTAAAAGGTGGCGCAGGAATTGAATTTTTAACCAAGAAAGCCCCTGTTGCTGTTTCTCCTAATTTATTGGTGATTTCTTTATCATCGTCCCAGCCTATTAATGCCACTGCATGATTATACTTCAGATAATTTGAATTTTTAAAATTTCTCACATAGTGATAACGAACTCCATTATTAAGAACAGATAACTTATCCCAAAATTTATCGCCTAAAACATCCTTACTATATCCGTCATAAGCTATTAAATAGGTTCCTGAAACTGATCCATTCTCATATATACATTTCTTTAAATTTTCAAGAGTTAAGTCTAATTCCAAGGTCTTTGTAACAAAAACATCTAGCTTTTTATTAAAGGCATCACCCAATATTTTAAAAGTATCTCCTTCACTAGCTGGCAATAGTTCAGCTCTTGATGGGTCAAATTCCTTATATGTTTTGTCTTTTGGATTATTTTCATCAATTGTGTATGCCGGGAAATTGGATTCTAGTACAGGACCAGCAAGTCTTGCACAATAAGCTAATACATCGTTTTCGTTTCCACCAGATTGAAGATCTGTATTGTTATCAATATTATATGCCATGTGACCTTCTGATAAGTCATAGTCTTGGTTATATTTTATTTTTAATAGTGATTCTACTACTGCAAGATCAGCATGAGCCCAACAGGTGCCTGTGTAAAATTGATCTTTTCGTGGACTTACGACACTTCTGCCAAAGTGGTTTAAACTCGTATCACTACTTCTGGAATCATATTTTCTGATGTTCGCAACTGGGCTTGACGATCTAGTCCTACGGCTTCTTGTCTTTTCTTGAGGAAAGATATACTTTGGTGGTATGTAGCCATAAGTAAATTCCTCTTTGTGATTTAGATAATATTGGTATTGGGGATTAGGTATGGGTTCCTCAATTTCCTTAAGGCTTATAGGTGCACTCTTTAATGTTTCTTCTTGCTTTGGAGCTGGCACTTGTTTATTTGACTGACCAGCTGCAAAAACAGGCATAGTAAATGCAGATATTAAGATTGTTAAGGCAAGTAATATTATCCAAAACTTCGTAGCTATTTTCTTTTTAAGTAGATACATTTTATTATCACTCCTTTATCAATTATTTGCTTTGAAAAGGACTTTTTCTTTTCTTCTGTAACTTTTTACTCTTTCGAATTTAGAAGTGATTTTTTCTCACTTTAAAAATTTATAGGGAAAAAGTCTGCAAAAATTTTTCTTGATATACAAATAAAATTTTTATTTGCTAGGTATGATAATTTTTGTGTTTTTTAATAGATTTTAATAGATTTTTATTGGTATTTTCATTATACCTATAGATTTAGAAAATGCAAAGGTTTTTCTTTTATCTTATAGGCTTTTGTTTTATTCCTTTTATGAAATGATTTTTCACATTTAAAAACTGACCTCAAGTAGTTGGTTTTTTGATCCAACTTTTGGGGTCAGTTTATGAAAATTTTTTTAATTTTATACTCTATAGTCTCTCATATTTCTTCCTGCAATGGCAACTGTTGATGCGTTGTGGAGGAAGGCTGAATTTGTATTTGTTAGATGTCCTGTTACTCCAAAAGCAATAAGGGCACTGTTAAAGGAAATTATGTGTCTGTAGTTTTTATGAATCCTCTTATCCAATTCTTTTGCAATTTTTATTACATCAATAAGTTCCTTTAGGGAGTCGGACTTTATTGATATGTCTGCAATTTCCTTGGCAATGTCGGCTCCTTCATGCATGGATATGCCCACATCTGCTGATGAAAGTGCAATAGAGTCGTTGATTCCGTCGCCAATCATGACAACTGTTCTGCCCTCTGCCTTTTCCCTGTCTACATAATCTTTTTTGTCTTCAGGTAAAACTTGTGCTTTATAATAGTCTAGGTCAAGTTTTTCTGCCACTGCCCTCGCAGAATTTTCTGCGTCGCCAGTTAGCATGGAAATTTTCCTGAAACCAAGCTCTCTCAAGGAGTCAATTGTGTATTTTGCGTCTTCTCTAAGAGGGTCGTCAATGCAAATTACTGCAATTAATTTTTCGTCAAAGGCAAGATATAAAAGTGAGTAATCTTCCTTTAATTTGTCAATTTTATTTTTTTGGTCCTCGTCAATTTTTATTTTCTCATCTTCTAAGATGAAGTGGGCTGAACCAATTAGGGCAACTTTATCGCCGATTTTTGATTTTATACCATGAGCAACAATGTACTCTGGCTCTGAGTGCATTTCTTCGTGGTTTAGATTCTTCTCATGGGCAGCCTTTACAACGGCATTGGCTATTGAATGTGGGAAGTGCTCTTCCAGACAAGCTGCAATCCTCAAACATTCATCTTCGTCATTGTCATAGAAGGCTATAACTTTTTCAACTTTTGGCTCTGACTTTGTGAGAGTTCCCGTCTTGTCGAAAATTATTGAATCTGCTTGGGCAAGTTTTTCCAAATACCTTCCGCCCTTTACGAGAATTTTTCTTTCAGATGCAGAAGATATTGCCTTCATAGTTGCAATTGGCATTGTAAGTTTAAGTGCGCAGGAAAAATCCACCATCAAAAAGGATTTTGCCTTGATGAAATCCCTAGTCAAGAGATAAGTTATACCTGCTCCCAAGAAGGAATATTTTACTATGGAGTCAGCCATTGACTCTGCCTTTTTCTCTGCAAGTGATTTATTTTTTTCGCTCTCGCCAATTAATTCTATTATGTGATTTATTCTGGAGTCGTCATATTTCTTTGTAGTCTTAACTAGGATGGCTCCCTCTTCTAAAACTGTGCCTGCAAAGACAGTTCCGCCTTCAGTTTTTTTCACAGGGAGGGACTCGCCAGTAAGGGAGGCTTCATTTACCATTCCAAAGCCCTTAACTATTTCGCCGTCAACAGGTATTGTTGAGCCCATGTTAACTTCTACAACTTCATCAAGTTCAAGGTCTTCTAATTTTTTAAGATACTTCTTGTCGCCTTCAAGAACAAAAACTTGGTCAACATTAAGTTTAAGGGATTGTGCTAGGTCTTCCTTTGATTTTTTTAGGGTATAGTCTTCCAACTCTTCGCCAAGTCCAAGTAGGAAGATAATATTACCTGCATCGCCAAATTCTCCATCTAAGATAGAAATTCCAATTGCAGCTGCATCTAAGACTTCAACCTTTAATTTTCTCTCTCTAAGACTTTTTAGTCCAGCCACAAGGTATGGAAGTGACTTTATTACAACGCCAATTGGCCTTAGTGGCATAGGCAAAATATGGGCGAAAAAAATCCTCCTATAAATTGCGTCGCGAAAAATGTGAAAAAGTTCTCTCTCCTCTTGAGGAACAAAGTCTACATCATCAATTTCAAAATCTCTTAAATCTTCTAAGTCAAAGTCTAAAATAAATTTTGCAATCCTTGGCAAGTATTCCTCTTCATAATTTACTACAATTGAATTTGCAAGAGGAGAAATCTTACAAGACTTCACGCCAGGTATTTCTTCAATTTTGTATTTTAATTTATTTACATAGCAGTCCCTAAGCAAATCCCTATATATAAAGCGACTCCTGCCAAGAGTTCTACTGGCAATACTTGCTTTCATATTAGTCTTCTACTTTTACTTCTACTTCTTCTGAAAGATCTTGGCTTTCTTCTGCAACTTTTTCAAGGTCTAGCCCAGCCTTTCTTTCAGCTTCTTTTCTCTCATCTTCAGCTTTTTTTACCTTAGCTTCAGCCACAATGTCTTCAGTGGAAACTTTTAAATTTTCCATGCCCTTGTCTAAGCCTTCTTTTATTTTAAGACCTTGTGTCACTGTAGATACAGCAAGTTTTTTTGCAGCTTGTGATGAAAGAATTTTTCCACCAAGAGCTCCTGCCACAAAACCTAATCCTAAATTAATTAATTTTTTCTTCATTTCATAACCTCCTATATTTACAATAATATTATCATTTACTGCCATTATTTACAATAATATTATCATTTACTGCCATTAATAATTAAATATATTACTGTCAAAATCATAATATTTTTAAAATTCCGAGAAAAAAACTGACTCAAGGAGCCAGTCTTTAAGGAGTTATTAAAATGCAAGAGCAAATTATTTTTAATTATATTTTACCTTTCTTTTTTGTCTTTTTATTTTATATTTTCACTTTATATTTTTAATTTATTTCACTTCTGTCTTTTCTTAAAATTACTTTGAAGCTCGTTCCCATGCCAAGCTCTGATGAAATTTCAAGCTTTCCATCAATGGACTGAAGAACATGCTTTACTATTGAAAGTCCAAGTCCTGTGCCGCCAATTTTTCTTGACCTTGACTTGTCTACCCTATAAAATCTTTCGAAAATCCTTGCGAGGTCCTTTGATGGAATGCCTATGCCTGTGTCAACAATTGAAACTTCGTAGTTTTTTTCGTCTTCAGATATTTTTATGTCTAGCTTGCCGCCGTCCTTGTTGTACTTTAAGCCATTGTTTATGATGTTGGCAAAAAGCTCCCACATCATGGTCTTATTTTCATATACAAGTCCATGGCCATCTAGGCTGACATCAATATTTTTTTCGTCAATTAGATTTCTCTGTGCCCTTAAAATGTCCCTTATTAGTTCATTTAATTTTATTTCTTCACGAGAGAAGGTCTCTTCACTTTCAAGACCAGATATTTTCATAATGTCTTCGATTAGGTTTAAGAGCCTCTTGGAATCATCATAAATAAGTTTATAAAATTCTTCCTTGTTGTCATCGTCAACCATTCCATTGACAAGAAGTTCTGAGAAACCACAAATTGATGTAAGAGGTGTCTTTAATTCGTGGCTCACATTGGAAGAAAATTCTTCACGAAGTCTTAGAGCTCTTATTTCTTCAGTTTCGTCTATAAATAATATTACTACGCCTCTAACTTTTTTGTCCTCGAAAACTGGATTTACATAAAATTTAAATTCTCTGTCCCCAATATTTGTAATAGATTCCACAGAAGAACCCATAAGGGCATCGTCAATTAATTTTAAAAGATCTTCGTCTCTTATTAAGTTTAAAATATTTTCTCCAATTAGATCTCTCTTGGAGTTAAAAAGTTCCCTTGCAGAGTTGTTTACAGAGAGCAAATTTTTATTTTCATCAATTATTATTAGTGACTCTTTCATATTTTTCAAAATTGTCTCAATAGTATCCCTTTCTCTACTGATCTCTCTATAATTTTCCTTTATGGTCTTGTTTTGCTTATTTATCTTGTTGATAAAGGGACTGATTTCTGGAAACATATCTGTGTCAATAGTAAGTAAATCTTCCTTTAAATTGTTTAAAGGTTCAAAGGTCTTTTTAGTAAGTCTTCTTGAAACTACTGTGGCTATGGCAAAGACAAGTAGCGACATTAAAATGTCTATGGGAAAAACTTTTCTGAAGGCGCCAAGGAGGTTGTCCATCTCCCTTGAAACCCTAAGTACCTTTCCATCCTCAAGCCTTAAGCTTACATAGTAAAGGTCCTTGGATAGGGTGTTGGAATATCTTTCAATTTTTGCAAAGCCATTTTTTTGTGCCTTTATGACTTCAGGTCTATCCTTGTGAGTAGGGAGAAACTTTGCATCTTGAGATGAATCGTAAACTACATCGCCATCTTCTTTTATGAGAGTAATCCTAAAGTCCCTCTTCTTTCTTGCCACATCATCTAAATAATTTTCGTCATCATCTATTTTGTTTAAAGTTTCGCCCATAGCGATGACTATATTTGAAAGGTCTTTGTTGGATCTGTCCACATAGACAGAGTAATAGATGAACATGGAGGCAATAGTCGAAAGAAAAAGTGTGAGAAGGGATATGCCCATGAGGTATCTAAAAAATCTTCTTTTCATATCAATCCTTCTCTGAAAGCATATAGCCCACGCCTCTTATTGTCTTTATATAATTTCTCTTGTCCTTTAATTTGTCGCGAAGAAGTTTTATGTGCATGTCCACAGTTCTTGTTTCGCCTTCATAATCGTAACCCCAAATGTAAGTTAGGAGTTTTTCACGAGAGATGACTATCTCCTTATTTAAAATTAAATATTTTAAAAGCTCATATTCTTTAAAGGTAAAGTCCACTTCTTCGCCATCAATTGTTACAATTCTCTTTAAATTGTTCATGACAATGCCGCCAAACTCTAAAATATTTCTGTCCTTTTCACTTGTGCTTGCACGCCTTGCTATGGCACCAACTCTTGACAAAAGTTCCATTACAGAGAAGGGTTTTTTGATATAATCGTCGGCGCCGCCATCTAGGGCAGAGATTATATCATACTCAGAAGTCTTGGCTGTAATCATCATGACCCAAATATTTTTTGTGTCTTCCTTTTCCTTTAGCTTATTCAAAATTTCTGTTCCATCAATGTCTGGAAGCATTATGTCAAGGAGGACAATGTCTGGTTTTTTTTCGCTTAGCTTATCAAAAAAGTCCTTGCCATTTTCAAAGCAATGGACCTGGTAGCCCTTGCTCCTCAGCGAATATTCAATTAATTTTAAAATCGATGTGTCATCTTCTACTACATAAATTAGCATTAAATCATCCTTCTATAGAAAACATTACCCACTTTGCAATATTAACAGCGTGATCTGCAATTCTCTCCAAATATTTTGCAATCATGATAAAATCAATGGCAGCTGCAGGATCAAAATCTGATTTAATTATATCAATTAATTGGTCTCTTATCATCACAAAATAATTATCTATTACATCATCATCGTCATCAATTTTTTCTGCAGAGTCCATGTCTAAATTTACAAAGGAGTCAATTGACTTGTTTAAGAGAAGAATTGTGGCTTCTGCCATTTGTTTTATGAGAGGAAATCTAGAAGTGTCGTAGTCATCAGGTAATATCATACAAATATCTGCTATGTCTCTTGCGTTGTCGCCAATTCTTTCCATGTCAGTGATCATCTTAAGTGCAGAGGACACTCTTCTTAAATCTCCTGCTGCTGGTTGTTGCTCAACGAAAATTTTTAAACATTGCTTTTGGATAATGCCTTCGTAGACATCTGTCCTTTCTTCATAATCTGAAACTTCTTCAGCAATTTTTTCGTCTTTTTCATCTAATAGAGATATAGCCTTTTTAATTGAAGTTTCATTTAGCATAGCCATCTCTAAAAGTAAATTATTTAAATGTCTTAATTCTTCATCAAATTTCTTTCTCATTAGCCGAACCTTCCTGTTACATATAATTCTGTCTTTTCTTCCCTTGGATTTGTAAATATGTCCACTGTGTTTCCGTATTCAACAATTACTCCGTGAAGGAAGAAGGCAGTTTTGTCAGAAATTCTTGAGGCTTGTTGCATATTGTGAGTAACAATTACAATTGTGTATTGTTCCTTTAGTTCTTGTGCAAGGTCTTCAATCTTTCCTGTAGAAATTGGGTCAAGAGCAGATGTAGGTTCGTCCATTAAAATTACTTCAGGATTTACTGCAATAGCTCTTGCTATACAAAGTCTTTGTTGTTGTCCACCTGATATTGAAAGGGCAGATTTTTTTAAATCGTCCTTTACTTCGTCCCAGATGGCAGCTTGCTTAAGTGATGACTCAACAATTTCATCAAGCTCAGCCTTATTTTTTATGCCGTGAGTCTTTGGACCATAGGCTATATTTTCATAAATACTCATTGGGAAAGGATTTGGTTGTTGAAATACCATTCCCACTCTTTTTCTAAGTTTATTTACATCATAATTCTTGGCGTAAATATCTTCGCCGTCAAGAGTTATTTCTCCTTCTATTCTACAACCTACTACTAGGTCGTTCATTCTATTTAAACATTTTAGAAAGGTTGACTTACCACAACCAGAAGGTCCAATAAAAGAAAGAATTTCATTTTCCCTAATGTCTAAATTAATATTGTGAAGTGCATGAAAATCTCCATAGTATAAATCAAGATCTTTGACATTCATCTTAGATTGCATTATTCTACCTCCTTAAGTTTGTCTGCAAGTTTAGTTGATGACCAGTTGATCAAGAGGACAAGTATCAAAAGCACCATGCCTGTTGCATAAGCTTCGCCAACATGTTTACCTTCAGATGATAGTACATACATGTGTAGGGCAAGTGTCCTTGATGATGATTTAAGTGACGCTGGAAGGGAAGTTGCTGTTCCCAAGGTGTACATTAAAGCAGCTGTTTCTCCAACTACACGACCAACTGATAAAATTATTCCTGATAAAATTCCTGGAATGGCAACTGGAAGTACAACCTTAAAAATTGTTCTAAGCTTGCCTGCTCCCAGGGCAAAGGAACCTTGTCTTATTGATGGGTGAACTGCCTTTAAGGCTTCTTCTGTTGCCCTCATTATAATTGGAAGAATCATAATGGATACAGTTAAAACACCAGATATTACTGAGAAGCCCATCTTTAGCTTTAAGCCAAAGAATAACATACCAAATAGTCCATAGACAATGGATGGAATGCCGGCAAGGGTTTCTGTTGCAAGTCTTATGGCCTTTACAAGTTTATTCTCTACATCTGTATATTCAACTAAGAATATAGCAGTGAAGATCCCTATTGGTGATGCAAATAAAATTGCAAGAACAACCGTAAGAAGGGTTGTAATTATTGCAGGTCCCATGGACACATTTTCTGTTGTGTAGTGTAGGGAAAGCATGTCTGGTCTAAAGGATAAGGCTCCCTTAAAAACTACAAAAGCTACAATAAATACAAGGACTGCAAAGGTCATAGCTGAAAAAAGTCTAGTTGTAATTCTATAAAAGGATAGGCCCTTTATAAAGCGAAGTCCCAGTACTAGAGCGACAAAAAATAATAAAACGCCTATTGTAATATATTTAACCATGGTTTTCGCTCCTACTCTTTACTATAAAAAATCCAATATTAATTAGAAGAATGAAAATAAATAGGACTGCTGCAGTTGCTATAAGAGCTTGTCTGTGCTCTCCAGCTGCATAAGCCATTTCAAGAACAATATTTGTAGTCATAGTTCTAATTCCCTTTAAAGGATTAAGGGTAAGTCTCGTTTGATTTCCTGCAACTAATATTACTGCCATTGTTTCGCCAATTGCACGACCAACTCCTAAAATTATTCCAGCAAAAATACCAGACTTTGCAGCCGGCACCATTACTCTTGTAATTGTTTCATCGTGAGTTGCACCAAGAGAAAGTGATCCTTGGTAAAAAGACTGTGGAACAGTTCTAAGAGATGCTTCTGCCATAGAAATTATTGTTGGCAAAACCATTATAAGAAGTAATATTGATGCAGATAGCATATTCATACCTGTGCCTCCAAAAAGGGCTCTGTTAATTGGCACAATAACTGTTAAGGCAAAGAAGCCATATACAATTGAAGGTATGCCTGTCATAAGATTTAGGGCAGGTTTTAAAATTCTATAAATGTTTTTTGGACAATCAAAGGCCAAATAACAAGCTACCATTACAGAAACTGGCACTGCTGCAATACATGACATTGCAGTTATTAAGATAGAGCCAATTATCATTGGTAGGATTCCATAAGAGGCTGGCACATTCATAGGTGCCCAGCTGTCATTAAGGACAAAGTTTTTTACTCCAATTTTACCAATAAAACCAAAGGAGTCTTTGAAGATAAATATACATATCAATAACAAGAAGAAAATTGATAGTATAGAGCAAATTAGGAAGAAATATTTAAATACTTCTTCCTTAGTAAATGCTTTTCTTTGGTTTTCTTTATGGAGTACTTTTTTATTAGTATCTTCCATTTTGTTCATTCCTTATACCTATTTACTATTATTTGCTAGCTTCTGCCCAGTCAGTTAATTTACCAGTAAAGATTTGTTGAAGTTGGTCCATTGTTAAATTTTCGCAGCCATTTTCATTATTTACGATTACTGCAATACCATCTCTTGCGATTACTGTGAATTCAAGAGCTTTCTTTTCTTCGTCCTTAAGTTCTCTTGATGCCATACCAAGCTGTGCTGTTCCTTCCATAGCTGCAGTCATACCAGCAGAAGAACCGTTAGATTGGATGTCGATTTGAACCTTAGGGTTTTTAGCCTTGTAAGCTTCAGCAAGTTTTTCCATTAGAGGAGAAACTGAAGTTGAACCAGCAATTGTGATGTGTGCATCATTGTCAATTGCTTCGTATTTAGCACCAGTTGCATCTCCAACATAACCTTCTTCTCCACAAATTTTTTGTCCTTCGTCAGACATTATAAATGTGATTAAGTCCTTAGCCTTTGCATCAACGTCAGCCTTGTAAGCTACATTAAATGGTCTTGCAAGTTTGTAGTCGCCAGATTTGATGTTTTCAGGAGTAGCTTCAACGCCTTCAACTTTTACAGCCTTAACAGTTTCGTTTAAAGATCCTAGAGAGATATATCCAATAGATGCCTTGTCCTTTTCAACAGTTGTAAGAACTGCATCAGTAGAAGATTGAACTGCTGCTTCAGCATAAGTGTTGTCAACTTCTTTGCCGCCGTCTTTTGTAAGAACGCCAGTAAGTTCAGTGAAGGCAGATCTTGTACCTGAACCTTGTTCTCTTGAAATAACATTAATAGTTCCAAGATCAGCTGCGTTAGATCCCTTTTCTTCTTGTTTTGCTGCGTTTTCTTTTGGAGCATTTGCTGCTGCCTCTTCCTTTTTGTTTCCTCCACAAGCAACTAGAGATGCTGCAAGTGCAAGAATCATACCAACCTTACCAATTTTTTTAATTTCCATTATTATCTTCCTTTCAAATATGATTTTTAATTTCAAGGCCATTATAAAAAGCCTTTGTAAATTTGAAAGATGGCTATTGTAAATTTCATGTAAAATATTTTACACAGTGTGAAAGAATGGTGAAAGTTTGTAAATTTTTCTTAAAAAATTTTCATTGGCTTAAAATTAATAAAATTCTTCGTGTTTTTGTGAGCCATGGCAAATTTTTTCACCCCATAAAAAATAGAGTAGATGAGAAAAAATCTACTCTATTATGCTTTCAATTAATATTTATTTTAGTCTTTTTTAAATTTTATTTTCTAAATTCGCCGTGACCAAAAATTATATACTTGTAGCTTACAAGTTCATCTAAGCCCACTGGTCCCCTTGCGTGAAGCTTTTGCGTTGAGATGCCAAGCTCTGCACCCTTGCCAAATTCTCCACCGTCTGTAAATCTCGTGGAGGCATTTACATAAACGCAGGCTGAGTCAACGCCCTCTAAAAATTTCATGGCTCTCTCATAGGATTTTGTTAGGATTGCTTCAGAGTGCCCCGTAGAATATCTTGTGATGTGGTCTATTGCCTGGTCAACATCTTTTACAGTCTTGACAGAAAATTCGTAGTCAAGGTACTCACGACCAAAGTCATCTTCTGTGGCAGGAACTGCATTTTTAAATTTAGGAAGAGATTTTTCGTCAGCGTGAACCTTAATATTATATTTTTCTACGACTTCATTTAACAAGTCATAAAACTTGTCTTCTATATTTTCATTTACCACAAGAGATTCCATGGCATTGCAGACGCCAATTCTTTGAGTCTTTGCATTTTCAATAATCTTTATGGCATTTTCTATGTCCGCATCTTGGTCAACATAGATGTGGCAATTGCCCACTCCAGTTTCAATTACAGGCACCTTGGCATTTTCCACAACAGAATTAATAAGTGATGCTGAACCTCTTGGTAAAAGCAAATCAACGTAGCCTTTAAGCTGCATAAGTTCCTTGGAAGATTCTCTCGAAGTGTCCTTAACAATTTGCACAAAATTTTCGTCGTAGCCAGCATTTTTTATGCCCAGCCTAATGGCATCTGCTATGGCAATGTTTGAATTTATAGATTCCTTGCCGCCGCGAAGAATTATGGCAGAAGATGCCTTTAGGGATAAAATCGCTGCATCAAGAGTTACATTTGGTCTTGACTCATAAATTATGGCAATGACTCCCATGGGAACAGTTTTCTTTCCTATTAAAAGCCCTGCATAATTTTCTTCCATGGACAAAACCCTGCCCACTGGGTCCTTAAAGTCTATGACCTCATCAATGGACTTTGCCATGGCTTCAATTCTTCCCTCATTTAAAAGCAGTCTATCGATTAAGCCTTCAGGCATATTATTTTCTCTGCCCTTTTTTATGTCAATTTCATTTGCATCTAAAATCTTTTTTCTTTCAGATAAGAGTGACTCCTTAATGGAGGCAAGCATCTTATTTTTTTCAGCTGTATTTAATTTTTTTAACTTGTAGGAAGCTTCCTTTGCAATTTTCCCAAGCTCTTTAACACTTAAAATAGGTTCCAATTTCTTCTCCTTTAACTATATCTCTAATTGTCTTCATGCTTTCGCCAGAGGCAATTACAACTTCAATGTTTTTTTCTATGGCAAGTTTAGCTGCCTTGATTTTCGTCTGCATGCCACCTGTGCCAACCTTGGACTCAGTTTCCTTTGCCATGCCTTCCACACTATTTATGTCATCAACCTGATGAATTATCTTGGCGTCCTTATTTTTTCTAGGGTCGTCAGTGTAAAGCCCCTCAATGTCTGTAAGCATTATAAGTAGATCTGCCTTAACCATTCTGGCAATCACTGCAGAAAGTGTGTCGTTGTCGCCAAATTTTATTTCGTAAGTGGAAATTGTGTCGTTTTCATTTATTATTGGAATGGCATTCATGCCCTGCAATTTTTCAAAGGTGTTCTTGGCATTTTCTCTCATCTCGTCATCTTTTTCAATTTGCCTTGTGAGAAGTATTTGGGCAGAGTTGTAGCCATAGGAAATAAGTGACCTGTCGTAAATATTTGTAAGGGCAACTTGACCAACGGCTGCTGCCGCTTGTTTTTCTGAAGTTTCCTTTGGTCTTTCAGGTAGATTTAATTTAGCACGACCTGCTGCTATGGCACCAGAAGAAACTAAAATTACTTCCATTCCCCTATTTTTTAAGTTTGCAATTTCAAAGCAAAGCTCGTCGATTTTTTGTAAATTTATTTTTCCATTGTCGTGAGTAATAGATGAAGAACCAACTTTTATCACGACTTTTTTTATTTCTTTTGAAAATTTTCTCATTTCAATCACCTTAGATATAATATACTTTAAAATTTTACTTTAGTAAATATTTTTTCTCTTTTGCTGGGAAAAAGTAGGCTTTTAAATAAATTATCCCAGCATTTTAAATTTCTCCCCCTCTGAATTTGCCCTTATGCTATAATATCCTTGGAGTGTGATTATTTTGCCAAAAATATTAAGAAAAAAAGAACTTGCGCCAAATATTTATTTATTTGACATATATGCACCTAAAATTGCAGCTTCTGCAAAGCCAGGTCAATTTATTATTTTAATAGCAGACAAATATTCCGAGAGAATTCCTCTCACAATTTCTGATTACAATGTAGAAAGAGGCAGCGTGCAAATAGTTGTACAAGCTTCTGGTGAATCTACAAAAAAAATTGCAGCCTTTGAAGAAGGAGAAAGCTTTAAAGATTTTGTTGGGCCTCTTGGTCACGCATCTGATTTTTGCCAGATGGACCTTGACTCTTTAAAGGACAAAAAATACCTATTCGTTGCTGGCGGCGTTGGAACTGCACCAGTTTATCCTCAAGCAAAATTTTTTAAGGACCATGGACTTCACTGCGACATTATCATTGGAGCAAAGTCCAAGGAATTTGTAATCCTAGAAGATGAATTAAAATCTGTCTGCGACAATTTATACATAGCAACAGATGATGGTTCTTACGGTTTTAAGGGCCTAGTTACTGATAAAATCGCAGATCTAATTGAAAATGAAAATAAAAAGTACGATCATGTGGTTTCCATTGGACCTATGATTATGATGAAGTTTGTTTGTTTAACTACAAAAAAATACAATCTTCCAACTACAGTTTCCCTTAACCCAATAATGGTTGATGGAACTGGCATGTGTGGAGCTTGTCGTGTAAGCATTGGCGGCAAAACTAAATTTGCCTGTGTTGATGGACCAGAATTTGACGGCCACCTAGTTGACTTTGATTCTGCAATGAAAAGGCAAAGACAATATGTAGGCAATAAGAAGACTTATGCAATAGCCGACCACCACTGCACAATGGATCTTGCAGTTTCTGACCACTTGGCAGAAGGTCCTCATGATCAAGAAAAAGATGGACTTGTAATAAAAAAAGCTGAAGATAGATTTAAGCGCGTGCCAATTGCTGAGCAAGCACCTGAAGAGAGAAATAAAAACTTTAAGGAAGTTTGTCTTGGCTACACAGCTGAAGAAGCTGTGGAAGAAGCAAGCAGATGTCTTAACTGCAAAAAGCCTGGCTGCGTTGGTGGCTGCCCTGTCTCCATTGACATACCTGGCTTTATAAAGGAAATTGCCAGCGGAAACTTCAAACAAGCCTACAAGGTTCTTTCCCTTTACACATCTCTACCTGCAGTTTGCGGAAGAGTTTGTCCACAAGAAACACAATGTGAAGAGAGATGCGTCCTTGTAAATCGTGGCGACTCTGTTTCCATAGGAAAGCTTGAAAGATTTACAGCAGATTATGCAAGACGCCACCAAATAAAAGAAGTTGGCGAAATAAGAAAAGTAAATAAAAAAGTTGCCGTTGTTGGTGCAGGTCCTGCAGGACTTACTTGTGCAGGTGAACTTGCAAAAATGGGCTACGATGTGACAATTTTTGAAGCCCTTCAACAATCTGGCGGAGTTTTAATTTACGGCATACCAGAATTTAGACTTCCCGATGAAGTTGTGGAATACGAAGTAGAAAATATTAAAAATCTCGGCGTAAAAATCGAAAACAACTTTGTCATTGGCAGAACTATGACTATTGACGACATAATAAAAGAAGGCTACCAAGCAGTCTTTATAGGCTCTGGCGCAGGTCTTCCTAAATTTATGAATATACCTGGAGAAAACTTAAATGGAGTTTACTCTGCCAATGAATTTTTGACAAGAAATAATTTAATGAGATCCTTTGACGAGGAATACGACACTCCGGTTAATGTTGGAGCAAAAGTTGCCGTAGTTGGCGGCGGTAATGTGGCTATGGATGCTGCAAGAGTTGCCAAGAGACTTGGCGCCGATGTCTCCATTGTCTATAGAAGAACTGAAAAGGAACTACCAGCAAGAGCTGAAGAAGTTCACCACGCAAAAGAAGAAGGCATCAAGTTTGAAATGCTAACTAACCCAGTAGAAATCCTTGGCGACGATGAGGGCTGGGTTAAGTCCCTTAAGTGCGTGAGAAATGAACTTGGAGAACCTGATTCATCTGGCAGAAGAAGACCAGTGCCAATTGAAGGTAGCGAATACGAAGAAGAATTCCAAACAGTTATCATGGCTCTTGGAACAAATCCAAATCCACTAATTTCTTCAACAACAAAAAATCTTGACATAGCAAAATGGGGCGGCATAATTGTAAATGAAGAATCACAAACATCTCGCCAAGAAATCTTTGCCGGCGGCGATGCAGTAACAGGTTCTGCCACAGTAATCCTTGCCATGGGCGCAGGAAAAAATGCAGCAAAATCAATTGACGAATTTTTGAGAAACAAATAATTTTATAAAAAAATTTTTAGGGAAGAGTTTTGCTCTTCCCTATTTCTTTTCTCTTAAATTTATTTTTTAAAAATGCAAAGCCATACTGCTCTATCTTGACTCCTTACCCTGTGAATTTGGTGAGGTCTTATCTCTAACGTGTCTCCCTTTTCTAAACTTATAATCCTTCCATCATCGTATTCTATCTCAGCCACGCCGCCAATGAGAATTACAATTTCAAGCTCATCTTGGTCATAAAAACCTGTGATCTGATTGAGTGACATAGTCCTAATAATTTTTAGACTCTCATCTTCATAAATTTTTTCTTCAATTTCCCTATCCTTTGAAAATTTTAAATTTTTAAAAACATTGTATAAGTCTTTCATAAATTTATTATAACACCCCTCTTGTAAAAAAAGACATCCAAGCCAAGGGGCGTCTCCTTTAAAAATTCTATTTTAATTTTAAAATTTCAAAAGCATTGGTCTTGTGGACAAAAACTTTTTTATTTTCTATTAGTTCCTCTAATTTATTTTCCTCGCCAAAAACTATTTTTATTTCATCTTTTAGGACCAAGTCGTAGGTCCTTATATAGTCCAAAATTTTTTCTTCTTCTGATAAATTTTCCTCTCTCTCCTCTAGGTCCAAATTTTCCAAGAAAAATTCCTCAATTCTTCCAAAGTCCATAATATTTTGAAGGACACGATTATTTTCTGTAATCAAAAATCCCGGCAGCTTTTTTATCCTGTAGTCAAAGGCTTCCATCCTGTTGGCAAGAAAAACTTCCTGGCTATTTTCATAATTAAAGACAAATTCATCAAAGTCCACCTTAAAACTTTTTAAAATTTCCCTTTCCACATCTAAGTCATAAATATTTTTCCCAAAAATTATTGCCTCTTCCAAAATTTTTTTCATGTAGGCAGATGAATTTTCCTCGTCAATTTCCTTAAAGGCTAGAAAATATTTATCTAGTGGATAGGAGGACTTGTAGTCTTCTGTAAAAAGTTCTGGCACAGATTTAAAGCCTGGCATCTTTGTAATAGTCCCCGCCGCCCTATACATGTCGTACAAAATTTTATTGCCCAGCTCTAGGGAATTCTTCTCCCTAAAGTTTTTAGGTAGAAATTCTTCATAATTTCCAATTAGTCCTCCCATGATAAATTCGTAGCTGAAATTTTTATATTTTCTCTCAAATTTTCTAAGAAGGGGAAATAGTCCCCACAAGAAGGGATCCAAGACATCAGTAAATATTTTTAACATAGTAACCTCGTAATTAATAATTTTTCTTTTATTCTATCATAAAAAAAGAGGGGAGACCCCTCTTTCTCATATATCTAAAATTCTAAGTGCCTTGTAGCCGCTCTTCCTAAGAGGAGCAACACGAACGCCAGCTTGTGGCACAGACTCAACTACCTTTCCGTCGCCAAGGTATATCATAATGTGGGAGCCAGCCTTGTTTAAAAGGTCTCCTCTTCTCAAGTCTTTCATTGGAATTTCTTTGACAGCAGGGCTTCCTTCAATTAGCCAAGAGTAGGCAGGCGCAAGATCAAAGCCAGCAACATCAGCTGCAGCTCCAACTAAGCCTGAACAATCATATTGATCATAAGAGAAACCTTGTACGCTTAGGGCATAATTTATCATGTGCTCTATTTTTTCATTGTAATTTTGTGGAGAAGTGGCATACCACCAATTGAATCCAATGTTTTTCCCCTTTTTTGCAAGATTATAGACTTGATTTTTATCTGCAGTGAAATTTACAAGATCAGAATTATTTCCATAGTTTATTTCATATCTTTCTTCTATTGGGGCATTAAAAATATAAGATACATTTTCGTATTTTTTGTCAAGATTAACAAGCTCCATGTATTTTATTTCGTAAACATTATTAAAGCCGCTTAATTTTTTTGCCCTTGCATAAGGTATAAAAATATTTTTCTTAAACCAATTATTTAAATAGGACTGACTCATGCTTACATCATTGCCATCAATGCCAAGGCTTTTATTTTTTAAAACACTATAGTTCATGTAAATGAGAGCAGTGTCCTTTGCAAGGTTAATGGAATCTCCACATTCCTTAAAGCTAGTAATTTTAGAATTTTTTATTTCTGCCACATAGCCTGGCATAAGGTTTAACTTTCTTGGGCTTCCGCTAGCAGGAATGTAGCAAAAAGAATTTTCCAAGCCTAAAATCTCTACAGAAAGATCCTTACTTTCTTCAGTTTTTGGAAGTTCTTCACTTGTAGTTTTTACCTTTTCGCTACTAGAAAGCTGTGGATTAATAATTACACACTTGTCCTTATTGTCATAGTCCACCATAAAATCAAGGGCGGAGGCTAAGTCGCGAAGCTTGAAATAATTATTTCCATCAATATTGTATCCGCCTATTTTTATTTCCTTGCCGTCTACAAAAATCTTTTGCCTCGTCTCATAGGCATCCTTGTCTCCATAAATTTTCTTTACCATTTCTAGAGCGTCAAAATCAGCATATTTTTTTCCAGTGTTAATAAATACTGCGTCCTTACTTTCATCGTATTTCACATCAAACTTCTTCACTGTGTTATTCATATAATTTGCCAGTGTTCGAAGCTTAAAGTAATTGTAGTCATTGATGTTGTAAGTTGAGAAGGGTAGTGTTCTCTCCTCTCCATCGGGGTCAATGATCTTCATGTAAGAATCATTGTTGGGAGAAGCTGAAATTGCAAAAGCTCCCTGTGGCAGCAAAATTGATAAAAATAAAGTCAATAACAATAAAATTTTTTTCATATCTAACTCCTTATAATTATTCTCTTACTTATATTCTATCATTTAAAACTCTAATGTAAATTTGAAAAGAGGAATAAAACTCTTGTGGAATTTATAAAAAAATATGCAATAAAATTTTTTTATAAGAGATTAATCTTTTGCCCAAATAGGAACTCTTTTTTGCAAAATTTTAATTTTATATTTCCTAATTACTACTAATGGATTAAAAAAATAGCTTAAATATGAATTATTTATCTTTTTGTAAAATTTAAAGGAAAACCCAATATCTTGTTTTCATTCTTTAATTTCCCTACTATATGTAGTATAATTATATCTATCGAAAATAATTATATTAATTAGAAAGGATGGGTAAAATGCCACAAGTTATTAAGAGAAATGGCAAAAAAGTTGATTTCAATCGAGATAAAATTGTAATCGCCATAGAAAAAGCCATGCACTCAAGTTCTGGTGTATATGTAGAAAACCAGGCACTAGAAATTGCAAAGGAAATTGAAGCCCTTGCAAACAATAAGGAACTTCCTCTTTCAATTTACGACATAGAAAGCGAAGTTTATTACCGCTTAATTCAAAATGACAATCCTGCCACTGCAAGAGCCTACGAATCTTACAAAGCTGTTCAACAATATAAGCGTGAACAAAATACTACTGATGAGGGCATACTTGGTCTTTTAAATGAAACTAATGAAGACTTAATGGACGAAAACTCAAATAAAAATGCCATCATCGCCTCTACTCAAAGAGATTTAATAGCAGGCGAAGTGTCAAAAGACATTGCCAAGAGAAAAATGATTCCTGCAGATTTAGTTGAGGCACATGAATCAGGTGCCATTCACATTCACGACATGGATTATTTTATCCAACCTATTTTTAACTGCTGTCTAGTCAACATGAAGGACATGCTTGACAATGGAACTGTTGTCAATGGAAAGATGATAGAAACTCCAAAATCCTTCCAAGTTGCCTGCAATGTTATGACACAAATTATTGCACAAATTGCATCAAACCAATACGGCGGACAAAGTATTAACATATCTTGTCTAGGCAAATACTTAAGAAAATCCTATGAAAAGAATTTAAATCTTTCCCTAGATACTCTAGGCGACATAGAACTTGCTGAAAAAATGGCAGACAAAATGACTAAAAAGGATCTTGAAAGTGGAATTCAAACTATTCAATATCAAATAAACACTCTCATGACTTCCAATGGTCAAGCACCTTTCGTTACACTTTTCATGTGGCTTGAAGACAATGACCAATATGTTGACGAAGTTGCCATGATTATCGAAGAAATTTTGAAGCAAAGAATTCAAGGCATAAAAAATGATGCCGGTGTATATGTTACTCCAGCCTTCCCTAAATTAATTTATGTACTTGACGAAAACAACGTCAACAAGGATTCAAAATATTATTATTTGACTTCCCTTGCCATTAGATGTACTGCAAAGAGAATGTACCCAGACTACATCTCTGCAAAGAAAATGCGTGCCAACTACGAAGGCAATGTATTCTCTCCAATGGGCTGTCGTGCCTTCCTTCCTCCATACAAGGACGAAAAGGGCAACTACAAGTTTGAAGGAAGATTTAACATGGGCGCTTGTTCCATTAACCTACCTCAAATTGGAATCTTAGCTGGTGGAGACGAAGAAAAATTCTTTGAAATCTTAGAAAAGAGATTAGATTTAGTAAAGAGAGTTGGACTTCTTCGCTACGAACACTTAAAGAAAGTATCTAGCGATTCATCTCCAATTCACTGGCAACATGGTGCCATAGCAAGACTTGGCAAACACGAGCCAATTGCACCACTACTAGAAAATGGTTACTCCACAGTTTCCCTTGGCTACATTGGAATATATGAAGCAACTGTATTAACTAAGGGCGTAAGTCACACTGACAAGAAGGGCTATGCCTTTGCCATGAGAATCATGGATGCCCTAAACGATGCAGTAAAAAAATGGACTGCGGAATATGGAATTAAGTTCACACTTTATGCAACACCTGCAGAGTCACTTACACAAAGATTTGCCAACATTGACAAGGAAAGATTTGGCATTATCGAAAATGTAACTGACAAGGGTTACTACATCAACTCCTTCCATGTTGATGTTCGTGAAAAAATTTCTGTCTTCGAAAAATTTGCCTTTGAAGCAAAATTCCAAGACAAGTCAACTGGCGGCTGCATCTCCTATGTAGAAATACCAAACATGGGTCACAACTTAGAGGCACTTGAAACAATAGTAAGATTTATTTATGACAACATTCAATACGCAGAGTTCAACACAAAATCAGACTACTGCTCTGAATGTGGCTTTGATGGAGAAATAAAACTTAACGATGAAGGTCAGTGGGAATGTCCACAATGTCACAACACTGATAGGTCAACTCTTAGCGTTGTAAGAAGAACTTGTGGCTACCTTGGAGAAAACTTCTGGAACGAAGGCCGTACAAAAGAAATCAACGCAAGGGTGCTACACATCTAATGAATTATGCGCAAATAAGAAAATATGATGTTGCAAATGGACCTGGCATAAGGACCACAATTTTTGTCACAGGTTGCACTCACAATTGTCACAACTGTTTTAACAAAGAATACCAAGACTTTAACTTTGGCGAACCTTGGACAGACAAGGAAACAAGAGAAGTCGTTGACTATTTAAAACTAGATGAAGTAAAGGGGCTTACGCTACTAGGCGGTGAGCCCTTTCAAAATGAAGTGGACCTCTTAAAAGTTATTCGTGACATAAAAAAAGAAGTCCAAAAGGAAATTTGGATCTTCTCTGGTTATACTTATGAAGAAATCTTAAGGGACAAAGATAAAAAAAACCTCTTAAAGGAATGTGACGTCCTTGTAGACGGAAGATTTGTAGAAGCCCTAAAGGATTTGAGTCTCAGGTTTCGCGGCTCATCCAACCAAAGGATAATCGACATAAAAAAATCCTTGGCTGCAAATAAAGTAGTTTTATTCGACTTAAAATAATAACAAACTTAAATTTTTATAAAAAAGAAAAATTCCTCAGCTATGATGGTTAAACATCACTGCTGAGGTCTTTTTTTGTCCTTTTTTATTCTTCTGGTGGGATTGGCTTTTCTAAATTTTCATCGTCAAAGAAGTTAGTCCCATCATCGGCATTACTTTGAACGGTCCCAAAGGTAGAAAGGTAGTCCACCCCATCAATTGTGTAGTAAATTTCAATCCTTAAATATTCCATAAAATATTTTTCAAACTGAGTGCTGTATCTCTTAGTTTCAAAATAATACCTGCCATCGTCAAGCCTATCTAACTCGCCTTCTATAACTCTTTGCTTTTGATTGTCATCAAAAGGAGATGAATAGACAAATATTTTTATTCTTGGTATTTCTGGCTCATAAACTTTTCCCTTATTTATGAACTCTACATAAAATTTATTATCTTCACTTAAGTGTATACAAGGTATGTCTCCTTCTACCCTACCAGCAATTGTATCTCTTAATTTCACTATTTCTTTTTCAGAAAAATTTTCAAATTTCTCTCTCTCAAAAGTCCTTACAATTGGTTTTCTTTCGTCATTAGACACCTTTATATTTACCTTAACCCCATGGACAGAATTATTTCTCTTTGACTCCGGAGTTGGTGAAAAATAAATTTGGGCTGCTGCAAATAAAATCATTGCAAGAACAAATAAAATTGCTAAAATAATAAATAAAATTTTAAAAACTTTCACGACTTTACTTTTCATAATATCACCTATTTTATTATTACCCCATTTGATATTAATAAAAATAAAAATTTACAATAAAAAAATCTTCCTCAAAGGGAAGATCTTCTTGTCTTATTCTTCTGGTGGGATTGGTTTTTCTAAAGTTTCGTTATCAAAGAAGTCTGTGCCCTCATTGGCATTATCTTGGAAGGTCCCAAAGGTAGAAACATAGTCCACGCCATCAATAGTATAATAAATTTCAACTCTTAGGTATCCAATAAAATATTTTTCAAATTGAGTGCTATAT
This sequence comes from uncultured Peptoniphilus sp., assembly GCF_946998875.1. Taxonomy (GTDB): domain Bacteria; phylum Bacillota; class Clostridia; order Tissierellales; family Peptoniphilaceae; genus Peptoniphilus_A. Next base: position 23,739 of record NZ_CAMQAY010000018.1, read on the forward strand.
CTCTTAGTTTCATAAAAATACCTACCATCATCAAGCCTATCTAACTCGCCTTCTATTACTCTCTGTTTCTGTTTGTCATCATGATGAGAGGCAGAGGCAAAGATTTTAATCTTTGGAATTTCTGGCTGATAGACTTCTCCTCCGCTTTCAAAAGTAAAATAAATCTTATTGTCTTCATTTAAATGTATACAAGGGATGTCACCTTCTACCCTTCCACCAATCGTATCTCTTAATTTCATTATTTCTTTTTCAGAAAGATTTTCAAATTTCTCTTTCTCGAAGGTCCTAATAATTGCTTTCCTCTCATCATTGGACACCTGAACATTTACCTTGACACCATGGACAGAATTATTTCTCTTTGACTCTGGAGTTGGTGAAAAATAAATTTGGGCTGCTGCAAATAAAATTATTGCAAGAACAAATAAAATTGCTAAAATAATAAATAAAATTTTAAAAACTTTCACGACTTTACTTTTCATAATATCACCTATTTTATTATTACCCCATTTGATATTAATAAAAATAAAAATTTACAATAAAAAAATCTTCCTCAAAGGGAAGATCTTCTTGTCTTATTCTTCTGGTGGGATTGGTTTTTCTAAAGTTTCGTTATCAAAGAAGTCTGTGCCCTCATTGGCATTATCTTGGAAGGTCCCAAAGGTAGAAACATAGTCCACGCCATCAATAGTATAATAAATTTCAACTCTTAGGTATCCAATAAAATATTTTTCAAATTGAGTGCTATATCTCTTAGTTTCATAAAAATACCTACCATCATCAAGCCTATCTAACTCGCCTTCTATTACTCTCTGTTTCTGTTTGTCATCGACTCAAGAGGTGTCATGTCCATGGATAGACTTTGGTTAAATGTCT
>NZ_CAMQAY010000019.1 GCF_946998875.1 uncultured Peptoniphilus sp.
CCAAGGCAAAGGACAAAGAAAATAAAGAAGCAGCCGAAAAAGCTCTTGAAGAAGAAAAAGGCAAAGCCAAAGAAGAAATCGACAAGCTACCAAACCTAAGCGACGAAGAAAAAGACACATACAAAGGTAAAGTAGACGAAGCAACAGACAAAGCAGGAGTAGACAAAGCTGTAGAAGACGCCAAGGCAAAGGACAAAGAAAATAAAGAAGCAGCCGAAAAAGCTCTTGAAGAAGACAAAAAAGCAGCAAAAGATGAAATAGACAAACTACCAAATCTAAGCGACGACGAAAAGAATGACGCAAAAGGTAAAGTGGACGAAGCAACAGACAAAGCAGGAGTAGACAAAGCTGTAGAAGACGCTAAAGAAAAAGACGCAGAAAAGGCATCTGACCCAGCAGACAAAGCAAAAAAAGAAGCGGAAGAAGCAAAGAAAGAAGCCGAAGAAGCAAAAGCCGAAGCAGAAAAGAAAGCAAAAGAAGCAGAAGAAAAAGCTAAGGAAGCAGAAAAAGCAGCCGAAGAAGCAAAAAAAGCAGCAGAAGAAGCAGCTGAAAAGGCAAAGGAAGCAGAAGAAAAAGCTAAAGAAGCAGAGGAAAAAGCTAAGGAAGCAGAAAAGGCAGCCGAAGAAGCAAAAGAAGCTAAGGAAGCATCAGAAGCAGATCCTAATAACCAAGAATTAGCAGAAAAAGCTAAGGAAGCAGCAGAAAAAGCTAAGGAAGCTGAAAAGGCAGCCGAAGACGCTAAGAAATCAGCAGAAGAAGCAAAAGAAGCTGCAGATAATGCAAAAGAAGAAGCTGAAAAGAAAGCTGAAGAAGCAACGAAGGCAGCTGAAGACGCTAAGGAAGCAAAAGAAGCTGCAGATAATGCACAAAAAGAAGCAGATAAAAAAGCTAAAGAAGCAGAAGAAAAAGAAAAAGCACTTCCTGCAACAGTTGCCGATAAAGAAAAGGCTAAAGAAGAAATTGACAAGCTACCTAAGCTAAGTGACGCAGAAAAAGATAAATATAAAAAACAAGTTGACGATGCAAAGACAAAGGGCGAAGTAGCAAAAGTTGTAGAAGAAGCTAAAGAAAAATCAGCTGGAGGACAAACACCACCTACACCAACACCAACTCCTACACCTAACCCAAGCGTAGACAGGGATCATGATTACTGGTATAGACCATACTGGACATATAGTTATGGACCATCTACTACAACAAAGGTAACACCAGCAAAGTCAAATCTTGTAAAACTAGAAGCAAAATTAGTAATTGGTTCTAAAGAAATGATCAAATCAGTAGATGGCGTAGACCAAAAAGTATTTATGGACATTGCACCATTTATTGAAAAAGATAGAACAATGTTACCTATTAGATTTGTAGCAGAAGCATTAGGATTTAATGTTCAATGGGATAATGAAAACAGAACAGTAATCCTAATTGACAAAGAAAATGTAGTTAAAATTCCAGTAGATACAAATCAAATAATTGTAAACGGAAAGGTTTATGAAAGTGATGTAAAACCAGTCATTAGAAATGACAGAACAATGCTACCAATAGCAAATATAGCAAGAGCATTGGGCTTAAAAGATGGCAAGGATATTTTCTGGAATGGAAATACAAAGGAAGTACTAATCACAAGAGAAGTTTCAAAATAATAACTTCAAAGCTGAAAAGAACTTTCCATAAGACTTATAAATCTAACCTTATAGTCTTAGAAAAGTGAATATTTGCTAAATCTTAGCAATAAAAGAAGGAGCTGAGCCAAGTGCTTAGTTCCTTTTTTCATAAAAAGCTACCTCTTCACATGGAATTGTAAAGAGGTAGTTTTTTTATATAACTTTATTCTTCTGTCAAAATTTTTAATATTTCCGAATAAATATTTTCTGCATTCTTTTTAAAGTTTGCAGAAATTTTTTTTGCCATGATTTCATCTGCTGTTTCGATTTTTAAGTCCAAGACAGCTATTTCGTCGTCCTTTATTTTTAGGTGGGCGAAGTTTATATCATCTTCCTCAAAAGCTTCTCCTGAAACTGAATTTTTAAGGAGAAGTTCGTGGCGATATAAATCTATTTTCTCATCTAAAAATTTTATATTTTCTTCTGGTATTTGCTCATAAAAAATATCTAGGGTCTTTTCTCCATCCTCTGATAGATAATATTTTTTGTCGCCGTCAAAGAGGACGAGCCCCGTCGACTCCAAGTCATTTAAATACTGTTTGAAGTAAAAGTAGTTAAAGAGCTCTATGTCTAAGACAAAATAGGAGAGGTCATTCTCCTTTAGTTTGTGGTTAAACTTATCTATGATGTAGAGGATCAATAATTTATTTAATGCAAGTTCAAAGGAACTTTTTTCCATGTTATCACCTTCTCTTAAATTATACCAAAGCAGGGCTTCTAATAGCAATTAAAGATGAATTTTTGCCATTTTTTGATATAATGTAGGTGGAGGAATTATGGAAAGACAAATTTTATTTTCTCGTCAAGAGATAAAGGAAAAGGTAGAAAGTCTGGGCAAAAGAATTACAGAAGACTTTGACGATAATTTCGTAGTCATTTCTCTTTTGAGAGGCAGCTTTATTTTTGCGGCAGACTTAGTTAGAGAGATTGATAAATTAGTTGAGATAGATTTTCTCACAACTTCATCCTATGGACACAGTGAGTCTTCCAGTGGAGAGGTGAGATTTTTGACAGACCTACGCACAAATATAGAGGGCAGAGATGTTCTTGTTGTAGACGACATTTTAGACACGGGGAACACTCTTTATGCAGTGAAGGAAAAACTTTTAAGCTACAAGCCAAAGTCCTTAAAGACTTGCGTCTTACTTGACAAGCCTTCAAGGAGAGAGGCAGATGTATCTGCTGACTATGTTGGCTTTGAAATTGATGATATTTTTATTGTTGGCTACGGTTTAAATTATGGCGACCACTACAGGAATGTGCCTTACATCTACACTTATAAGGAAAAAAATGAAAAGATATAAAAAGAAAAACTTAAATGTCATGAGCGTCAATTCCTTGACTCTTGTGCTTGCAATTATTTTTTTGACCTTTGGTTTTAATATTCAAGAGAAATACAGCTTTTGGGGAACTTTTATTACAGAAATTTTTATAATTTTAATCCCAGCAATTCTTATTTCTTCAACGGGAAATATTAAAGAGGTTTTAAAAATTAAAAAGATTTCTGGTGAGAGCATTTTAAAGACAATTATACTTGTGATTTTGTCCTACCCAGTGATTTTACTTTTAAATGGAATATTTTTGTCCCTTCTTTCAAATTTTATTGAATACAAAAATTTCCCCATGGAGTTAATGCTGCAAAATGTTCCAATTTTTAATTATTTAATATTTATGTGCCTAGTGCCTGCTATTTGCGAAGAAGTTTTCTTCAGGGGAACTCTCACTAATGCCTATAATGTCTATGGGGAGAAGTTTGCCATAGTGGTATCTGGTCTTGTCTTCGCTCTATTTCACTTTGACATACAAAATTTTATCGCCCCCTTCTTGTTGGGACTTTTGTTTTCAAGTTTAATCGAAGTTACGGGCTCAATAATCCCAGCCATAGTGGCGCACTTTGTCAACAATGTCATTGCAGTTTTGACGGCAAGGTATGTCAATGAAAGGCTCTTTGAATTTTTACGCAAGACAAAACTTTCTCGCGAAATTGGCTCTCTTGAGCTTTCAATTATAATTTTACTTATTGTAGTTTCAATTTTTTCTGTGATTTTAATTAGACTAATCCTTAAAAATTTGAAAAAGGAAAACCAAGAGGATGTGGAAATAAAAATTAGGTACAGAGATGTGGAAGGCATTGATTTATTTAACTTCGTGCCTATAATTGCCCTTGTGATTTTGTATTTCATCTATCACTACATTGTTTTTTAGGAGGTAGGATATGGATAAGATAAGAGAAGCAGCTGATTTAATTTTAAGGTCAAAAAAAGTTTTTGCCCTAACTGGCGCAGGAATTTCTACAGATTCAGGCATACCTGACTTTAGATCTTCCTCTGGCTATTATTCCAAGATGGACCCCATGCTTGCCCTTTCCAAGGATAGACTAATAAACCATCCAGAAATTTTTTATAAGGAAGGCTACAAAATTCTTGAGGACTTAAACGACCAAGAGCCCAATGATGGACACAAGGCATTGGCAAAAATGGAAGAGGAAGGATTTCTTGCAGGCATAATTACGCAAAACATCGACAACCTTCATGCCAAGGCTGGCTCAAAAAATATTTACGAAGTCCATGGGGAAACTCGTGGCACTCACTGCATGAAATGTGGACGTGAATATCCCTTTGCCCTCATGCGTGAAAAAGTTGAGAGGGGAGAAATTCCACCTAAGTGCGACCACTGCGGCGGCACAATCCGTCCAAATGTAGTTATGTTTGGAGACATGATGCCTGACGACTTCGACAGGGGAGCAAGAGAGCTTAATGACACAGACACCCTAATAGTTGTTGGTTCATCACTTACAGTTTCTCCAGTAAACTTTTTGCCAAACTATGTGGACCACTTAATCATAATAAATAATGACCCTACGCCAATGGATAGGCGAGCAGATGTAGTTATTCATGAAAATTCTTCAGTTGTACTTCAAGAAATTTTAAAGGAGCTTGAAGAAAGATCATGATGTACGGAGATTTCGCATATTTTTACGACAAGCTCATGTACGATCTTGACTACGAGAAAATTTATAAATTTATAAAAGAGCTTCTGGGGAAAAAGTCTCTAGAGCCTAAATTAATTTTAGAAATGGCTTGTGGCACAGGTGGACTGACAGAAAAGTTGGCAAGGGACTACAAGCTTCACGCCTTTGACTTATCTGATGACATGTTAAGCGTCTGCCAAAATAAAATAAGAAGTAAAAATTTAAAATTATTCAAGCAAAATATGGCGGGATTTTCTGCGCCATCAACTTATGATGCAATAATTTCTGTTGGCGACAGCCTAAATTACCTGACTGATGTCAGGGACTTTGAGGCTGCAATAAAATCTGCTTACGCTTACTTAAAGGAAGATGGAATTTTTATTTTTGACCTCAATACAGAATACAAATTTAAAAATATTCCCTCAGTGACAGTGGACGAAGTGGATGATGTCTTATATATTTGGGAAAATATCTACGATGAAGAAGAAAAACTAAACACCTACGGAGTTAATTTTTTTAGAAATATAAGGGACAATGACTACAGGAGATTTTACGAGGAACACTTAGAGAGAGCATATGACCTTAGCTTCGTGAAAAATTTATTGGAAAAAACTGGATTTAAGGACCTAGAAGTTTACGACGACTACGACTTTAAAGAGGCGGGAGAAGAAACTTCAAGATACACTTTTGTCGCTAGAAAATTTTATAAGTAGATTGCAATAGAGTACAAGATGTTGTACAATATCTTTAAAGAGGTGAGCTTATGTTAGCTGTTAATTATAGTGAACTTAGAAAAAATTTGAAAGATTATTGCGACGCAGCCGTTGATGATTTGGAAACAGTTTTGGTTACAAGAAAAGATGACAAAAATGTTGTTGTAATAAGTTTAGATGAATACAATAGTTTAATAGAAAATGCTCATATCATGAAAGATCCAAAGTATTATAAAGAATTAATACAAAGAGCAGAGGACGTTGAAAAGGGAATTTATAAAGAAAGAGAACTCATTGACATAGAATGAAAATATTGTTTCACGACAAGGCTTTTTTGGAATATTTGTCCTGGCAAAATACTGACAAAAAAACTTTAAAGAGAATAAATGAATTAATAAAAGATATTATGAGAAACCCCTACGAGGGCATTGGAAAGCCTGAGCCTTTGCGCTACCAATTAAGTGGATATTGGTCCAGGAGAATTAATATAGAAGATAGACTTATTTACAAAATTGAAGGAGATTTGTTAATTATAATTTCCTGTTCAGAACATTATAAGAAAAATAGATAGCAGAGGCTATCTTTTTTTAGGAGGAAAATTTGGGATATATTTTAAGAGCAATAGATGAAAGTGAAACTATAAAAATTTCTGCTGCCATTACCACTGATGTAGTGGAAGAGGCGGCGAAAATTCATAAATTATCAAAGACTACAAGTGCTGCCCTAGGTAGAGTTTTAACAGCTGCAGCAATTATTGGCTCATGGCAAAAAAATGAAAAGGACTCCATAACTCTTTCCATAAACGGCAATGGACCTGCTGGAAAAATTGTTGCAACTTGCAAAAATGACGGCTATGTAAAGGGTTATGTTACAAATCCTGGGGCTGACCTTCCTATAAGGGAAGCCGACGGAAAAATTGATGTGGCTGGAATTGTTGGCGAAGGAAACTTAACTCTTGTCATGGATACGGGCTTGAAGAAGCCCTACACAGGAACAGTTAATCTAACTACTGGAGAGATTGCAGAGGACCTGGCTGTTTATTTTCTACAATCTGACCAAGTGCCATCAGCTGTTGGACTTGGAGTTCTCGTTGATGTTGACTATTCAATAAAGGCTGCTGGCGGATTTATTATTCAGCTAATGCCCGATGCCACTGAAGAGCAAATTTCTAAGCTTGAAGAAAATTTAAAGGACCTTCCAAGTGTAACTTCAATTTTAGATGAATATCACGACGCAGAAAAATTAATTGAAATCCTCATGAAGGACATTGATTTTAAAATTCTTGAAAAGAGGGAGATCACTTACAAGTGCAACTGCTCTCGTGAAAAGGTTGAAGATGCAATTGTCTCTGTTGGTCCCAGGGAAATTGAAGAAATTTTAAGAGAGGACAAAAAGGCTGAAGTCTCCTGCTACTTCTGCGACAAGGTCTATGATTTTGACGAAAGTGACTTAGAGAGAATGCTAAAAAAGGCAGAGGACATAAATAAAAATAGAGAAATTGTTATTCATGATAATTTTTAAGTAAAAATTTGCAAAATAAAAAGATAGGTGAGAGCCTATCTTTTTTCATGCTTAAATATTTTTAAAAACTTTTTCCATTGGCTTTAATACTACAAGTACAATTACAGATGAAACTGCAATTTGAATTATGTTGCCTGGTATTGATGCCAGTGGAGTTACAAAGGATGAAAGTATAAAAACTTCTCCAATGTAATAAACTGCAACTTTTACTAGGGCAACTAGGACAAAGGAAAGAAGTAAATTTTCAAATTTCAAGTGCTTGTAATTAAATTTGTTAAGTATGTAACCCATGATGAGTGCAGATATAACTGTCATAGGGGACCACATTGCCCAGCCACTTGTGAGGTCAAAGAGTCCCATGCCGAGAGCTCCTGCTGTCATTCCAACTCTTTTATCAAAGAATATTGCAGCTAAAAAGAAGGGAACATTGCCAAGGTGGATAAGTCCTCCATTAGGTGCAAAGGGCAGCTGAATTTTTACAATCCATGTAAATACATAGACGAGGGCGATAAAAAGTGATGTGATAACTAAGTCTTTTACTTTAAAATTTTTCATGATTGCTCCTTTTTATTTTCTTAATTTTATAATAGCACGATTTATGTCACAAATAAAGAAAAAAAGGTCGACAATGCGACCTTTTTGTAAAATATTTTTTACTCTTCAAATTTTTTTAAATAATAAAGGCGCCAGTCTTATCGATTTCAAGAGGCAAGACCTTGTAATCGCCCTTTAATTTTTTTACTTGCTTTTTTATGAAGTCCTTAGAATTTTTGTCTTCGGAGTCCAATAAAATCATGATAGTGGAGCCAGCACCACTTAGGTAGTGACCAAGGGCAGGGCTTTCGCCTATAATTTTTTCTATTTCATCTATTTCTGGTATGAGTTTAAACCTGTAAGGCTGGTGAATTTTATCTTCTAGGGCAACTTTTATATTTTCTTCGTCGCCAGAAATCAGTGACAAAATCAAAAGTGATAGGCGAGATAGATTAAAGACTGCATCATCTCTAGTGTAAGTTTTAGGCAGTGCTTCTCGCGCCACTTTTGTGCTGAGTTTAAAGTCAGGTATTAGTGCCAAAAATTTTATCTTTTGAGAAAGCTTAAACTTTTCAACAAAAACTTGACCCTGGTCATAAATTGCTGCTGTTGCTCCGCCAAAAATTGCTGGTGAAACATTGTCGGGATGACCTTCCATTTCTGTTGCAATTTTTAAAATTTCTTTTTTGTCAAAATCTTTTTTCATGACATCAAAGGCTGCCATTATGCCCATGACAACGCAGGAGGCAGAAGAGCCAAGTCCACGAGACATAGGTATGTCTGATGTTAGTTTAAATTCTAGGGGGACAATTTTTTCGCCACAGACCTCAAAGCTTTGGGCGTAGGCTTCATAAATCAAATTATTTTTTAGGTTTTCCTCAAAAGCCTTTCTGTCTTCACTTATTTTAAATTCACAAGTGTTATATAAGTTTAAGGCAAGGCCAAGAGTGTCAAAGCCAGGTCCAAGGTTGGCAGATGTGGCAGGCACAGCAATTCTCTTGCCGCGGCTTGCAAATTTTAGGACCTCTTCATCTATTTGGCTTTTATTTATTTTTGTCTTGTGAATAATTTTTTTGTCCCTTAATTTTTTTATTTCAGAAGGAATTTTAACGCCAGAGATTTCATAAAGGGCGTCAATATTTTCAAACTCATCAAGTGATACTTTTTCGCCAAGGGCAGATAAAACTGATGAAGAAAACTTATAGGGACTGGCAGTGGAAAGGATCACTGTATTTTTTAAGGAAAGCTCATCTACTATGTGTTTTGCCACAGCTGTGTGGGGGTCGATTAAATAATTTTCTTCCCTAAAAGTCTTTTCTATAGTAGCTTTTGTTTCATCTTCACTGGCATAGCCCCACAAAAATTCACTGAAGTCATTTTTAAATTCAAAGACATGATTTTCAGCAAGCTCTTTCATTTTTTCTCTTACTACTTTATCAGATGACTTGTGGTAAATTAGTCTCTCCAAATTGCTTGAAACCAAAATGTCCATGGAAGGCGAAATAGTTTTTTTCAGCTCCCTATTGGCATCGTATTTTCCAGTCTTAAAGAAGTCTGTTAGGACATTATTTGAATTAGATGCAATGACCAGCTTTTCTATAGGAAGGCCCATTTTACTTGCGTAGTAGCCAGCCAAGATGTCGCCAAAGTTTCCCGTTGGTACGCAGAAAGAAATTTTGTCGCCGCAGGAAATTTTTTCTGCCCTTACTAAATCAGCATAGGCATAAAAGTAATAGACAATTTGTGGCAAAAGCCTTCCAATATTTATTGAATTGGCAGAGGAAAGGTAAATATTTTTTTCCTTTAATTTTTCTTTTATGTCTCCATCCTTAAAAATTTTTTTCACAGCAGACTGGGCGTCATCAAAATTTCCGTCAATTGAAATAACCTTTGAGTTCAGTGAGTCTGTGGAGTCCATTTGCCTTTTTTGAATGGCAGAAACTCCCTCTGTTGGATATAAAACTAAGATGTCTATATTTTCTGTGTTATAAAAACCTTCAAGGGCAGCCTTTCCCGTGTCGCCAGAAGTCGCAGTGAGAATCAGAGTTTTGTCCTCTATGCCAAGAGATTTTTTGGCATAGGACAAGAGGTTTGGAAGAAGGCATAAAGCAAAGTCCTTAAAGGCAGCAGTCCTTCCATGATAAAGCTCTAGGTAAAAATCTTTTTTACAAGTTACCCTTGCAATTTCATCTTCAAAGGACCCATAGGATTTTTCTATTAGCTTTAAAAGTTCGTCGCTGTCAAAGTCCGTCAAGTATAGGGACAAAATTTTGTGGGCAAGGTCAGTGTATTTTAGACTTAAATTTTTACTTATGTCAAATTTAGGGAAGGATTCTGGCACAAAAAGTCCGCCGTCATCAGAAATCCCCTTTACAATTGCTTCCCTGGCTGATATTTTTAAGTTGGAATTTCTAGTTGATAAAAACTTCATATTTCCTCCTCTATTTCTGCAATGAAGATGCCTTCTAAGTCACTTATAACATGAATTAATTTTTCGAGCTTAAGATTTTTTGTAATTAAATGGTGGTCTTCTCCCACAATTTTTTCTGATGAGATTAAATTTTTAAGGTCGTCAGAAACTTTTTGGCATCTCAAGTAATATTTTTTCTCTAAATTATTTTCCACTGGGTAGGAATTTTCTGCCTGGTAAAAAGCCTTTATTTCTCTTTTGGCAAGGATTCTAAGAAGGTCGCGCATAATTGCATCAGCTGTCTCAAGTTTTCCTGCGCCAGGTCCCTTTAGTTCATAGGATTTAAAATTTTCGCCGTGAACTTTTATGGCATTGGTTCCATCAAAGGTATTTGCAAAAAAATCATCTCTTAAAAATCTTGGCATGACAGAAATATTTATCTTGCCATCACTTAAAGAGGACTTGCCAAGGAGTCTAAGGGAGTAGCCCAAATCTTTGGCAAAGTCAAAATCAGATTTTTTCACACTATCTATGCCAAAGGTAAAAATTTCATCTTCACTAATTTTTGCCCTGTAAGCTAGGGAGGATAGAATCCTAATTTTTCTCATGGCATCAAGCCCACCTACATCGGCAGAAGGGTCAGCCTCTGCATAGCCAAGCTCTTGCGCCTCTTTTAAAACCTCATTATAGTCAAGACCTTCTCTTTCCATTTTTGAGAGGATATAATTTGAAGTTCCATTTAAAATTCCAGAAATTTCATAGATGTCGTTAAAGAAAACTTCCTCCATGAGGGGATGAATTATGGGAATGGCACCTGCAACAGCTGCCTCATAGGCAAAGTAAACTTTATTTTCTCTGGCAAGGTCATTTAAGTCTTCAAAATATTTTGAGACTACAGCCTTGTTGGCAGTGACAATATTTTTGCCAGATTTCATTAGCTTTACAATTCTCTCATAAGTTTCCTCTAAGTTTGAAGTAACATCAATAACTGTGTCCACAGGAGAATTTAAAATTTCTTCAAAATTATCTGTGAAGATCAAAGTCTTGTCGTGAGGCTTTCTCTCTTTATTTTTATTTTTTATTAAAATTCTTTCTATTTTTATATCAAAATTATTTTTCAGTAAATCTTTTTTCTTTTTGTACAAAATTTCTTCGAGGCCTGTTCCCACAGTGCCAAAGCCCATTATTGTAATTTTCAAATCAAACCTCCAAGAGTTTCTTTGCTATTTGCACAGCATTAGTTGCAGCGCCCTTTCTAATGTTGTCGGCACAGGACCAAAGGTTGATGCCATTTTCAACAGTAAAGTCTCTTCTAATTCTTCCAACATAAACTTCGTTTTTGTCAGCTGACATGAGTGGCATTGGGTAAATTTCATTGGCTGGATCGTCCTTTAAAATCATGCCAGGATAATCAGATATAATTTTTTTCACGTCTTCAATTTCAAAGGGTTTTTCCACTTCAACATTGATAGAAATGCTGTGAGAATTTTTTACAGGAACACGCACAGTTGTAGCTGTCACAAGTAGGGAGTCGTCGTGAAGAATTTTTTTAGTTTCGTTAATCATCTTCATCTCTTCCTTTGTGTAGCCATTGTCCAAGAAAACATCGATTTGTGGAATACAATTATTTACAATTGGATATTTGTAGGCAAGATTTGTTCCCTTTTCAAGGTCAGAAATTCCCTTGATGCCAGAGCCAGATACAGATTGATAAGTTGAGTAAATAACTCTCTTAATCTTGTACTTGTCGTGAATTGGCTTAAGAGGAAGGACTGACTGAATAGTTGAACAATTTGGATTGGCAATAATTCCCTTGTTCATTTTAATGTCCTCAGGGTTAATTTCTGGAACAACTAGGGGAACTTCTGGGTCCATCCTAAAGGCAGAGGAGTTGTCCACAACAGTTACGCCAGCTTTTGCGGCAATGGGAGCGAACTTTTCGCTGACAGAACCGCCAGCAGAGAAGAGGGCAACCTTAATGTCTCTTCCATCAAAGGAGTCTTCCTTTAACTCCTCAACAGTGTAGTCCTTTCCGCAGTAATTAATAATTTTTCCTGCAGATTTTTTTGAGCTAAACAAGTACAAATTGTCAATGGGGAAATTTTCCTCGCTCAAAACCTTTAACATCATACTTCCAACAAGACCAGTTGCACCAACAACTGCTACATTAATTTTCTTCATCTTTTTCCTCCTTGTAAAACTCTCTGTAAATAGCTTCAATAGCCTTTTCAAAATCCTTAGTTTCAACGCCAATAATAATATTAATTTCGCTGGAACCTTGGCTTATCATCTTAATATTTACGCCAGCTCGGGCAAGAGCAGTAAAGGTCCTTGAAGACACGCCCTTTTCATTTATCATGCCGCGGCCAACAACTGCAATAAGGGAGATGTCACGCTCCCAAGAGATACTGTCCACATTCAAATAGATTTTTAACTCTTCCATAACCTTATTTAACTTTGGTGCAATTTGCGAATCAGAAACAATGACAGATACAGAATCAATGCTTGATGGCATGTGCTCAATGGAAAGGTCGTTAGATTCAAAGACAGTAGTTAGCTTCCTGAAAAAGTCTTTTTCAGTGTTCATATTTACCTTTTCAAGATTAATAACAGTGAAATCTTTTTTGCCAGATATGCCCGTCACAATATTTTTATTTTTATAAGCACACTTAGACAAAATCAAAGTGCCCTCTTCGTGAGGAGCATTAGTATTTTTAATATTTATAGGAATATTTTTGTCGCGAAGAGGAAAGATTGCCTCCTCGTGAAGGACCTTTGCGCCCATGTAGGAAAGCTCGCGAAGCTCCTTATAAGTAATAGTACCAATGGGGCATGAGTCCCTTACAATTTTTGGGTCGGCAACTAAAAAGCCGCTGACATCAGTGAAATTTTCATACATTTCTGCATCTAGAGCCGATGCAATGACAGAGCCAGTGACATCAGAACCACCACGAGAAAAAGTGTGGACCTTGCCAAACTCATCTAAGCCATAAAAACCTGGCACAACAGCCCTGTCGTGCTTAGTCAAAATATTTCTAATATTTTCACAGGACTTGTCTAAATCTAAAGTCCCTTCATTAAAAACAATTAAGTCCCTTGCATCCACAAAATCATAGCCAATATAATTAGCAAGGACTTGTGCGCTGATAAATTCGCCACGACTGATGACAAAGTCGTAACTTGCGCCCTTAGTAATCTCATTTTTCACATCAGCTAGAATTTTTTTGATGTCAATATCCAAAACAAGATCATCAACAATATTAATAAAAACATTCTCGATGATCTTGTAAACTTCATTAAAATTCAAATCATGGTCACTTAGCTCGTGACACATTGCTAGAAGGTCAGTAACCTTGTGATTGTTGCTTATGCCTTTGCCAGGCGCAGACACAACGACATAGGATCTGTCAGGGTCCTCCATGATAATATCCTTAACCTTTTTCAGTTGGTGAGCATCTGCAAGAGAACTGCCACCAAATTTTGCAACTTTCATCTTTTTCTCCTTTTTTCAAATAAAATAAGTAAGTATAAAATTATGTTTAAAAAATTCATGTTTAGTACAAAAAAACAGAAAAAATTAAAAAGTAATTTTTACGATTATACAATTATTTAGTCAGATTGTCAATGAAAGGTCAGCCAAATAGGTTTATTGCAAAAAACAAAAAAATTTTAAAAAGTTATAGGAGAAAAAACAAGCTAACAAAAATAAAAATCGGGTAAAAATTTAATAGAAGGGCAAGTGATTTTAAGGAGGTAGAAAATGAAAAGCAGTGGATTATTTTTTGAGAAAAGAGAAGATGGCTCCTTCCTAATAGGTTATGAAGATTACGATGTAGAGCTTTTTGGCGGTGATGACATTGAGGTTACCTATTGTTTAGATAAAGATAATTACAAAATTCTTAAAGAAAAATTAGGCTTAAAGGGAGAAATGGACTCAGAAATAAAATTAAAAAGAGCCTTCGGTTTAAATTTTAGCTCTCTAAAATTTTGCGAATTTTGCCAGGAAAATAAAATCCAGTACAAAAAGAATGTCCTCATTTTATAAAACTAAAATTTTTATTCAAAACATATTTGACCACTATCTGACAGAGCCGGTTTGGGACAAAGAAGAGATAATATACGGCAGAATTTCATATGAATTTGCCAATAGCATGCAAAATGGAGCATGATGTAATTGGTTATTATGCTCGCCCTGATATTCTTGAGTTAAAAGTTAAGGAGAAATAAATTTTAATTTTATCAAGTTAAACAATTAATAAAGCTTTTATAATTACGATTATAGTATGAAGAAAAGGCCGAGTAAAACTCGACCTGATTTTTTTGTAAGCTTTTAAATTTATTTTCTTGAGAAGGAGTTATGCTTATAAAATTTTTTCTTCATTAGTTCTGCCACTAATGCATATACTAGGGAAATGGAAAGCATAGCAAGGAGGGCATCAATTGGTAGGCTAACTAGTCCAAGATAAGAATTAAGAGGGCTGTATATTATTCCTATTAAGATTAAGCTCACAAAAACTATGGCAAAAATTAATTTTGAAGAAGGCTTGCTCTTAAAAATAGGTCTTGCAGTTCTGACTATTAACATAACAACCATTGCAGAAATTACGGATTCTAACATCCAGCCTGTTTGGAAAAGTTTCTCGTCAGCCTTAAAAATAAAAAGCAAAACAAAAAATGTTACATAGTCAAAAAGAGAAGATGTTATTCCAAATACTATCATAAATTTTTTGATAAATTTCATATTCCATTTTACTGGACTCTTTAACCAATCTTCGTCTACAGAGTCTGAAGCAATTTGCAAAGAAGGGAAGTCTGTAAATAAATTTGTAAGTAGAATTTGCTTTGGCAATAGTGGCAAAAACTTTAAGAAAAGACTTGCACCTGCCATGGAGAACATATTTCCAAAATTTGCACTTGTTGCAACAAATATATACTTCAAAGTGTTTATAAAAGTTCTTCTACCTTCTTTTATTCCAGATAACAATACTTTTAAACTATTTTGCAATAGAACAATAGAAGCTGCATCTTTTGCCGTATCAGCTGCTGTGTCAACGGATATGCCAACATCTGCTTCTTTTATAGCTGGTGCATCGTTTATGCCATCGCCCATATAGCCTACTACCTCTCCAGCTTCTTTATAGGCTCTAATTATTTTTTCCTTTTGATTTGGACTTATTTCAGCAAAAATATCAATGCCTAGAACTTTTTTGTTTAGTTGACTTATTGAATAGGAACTTAACTCTTCGCCAAGCAAAATTTTTTCTGGATTAAGACCTATTTGACTTCCAATGTTTTTGGCAATTTCTTCATTGTCGCCTGTTATCATTTTTAAAGAAACGCCTAGATTATTCATTTGGCTTATTACATCTTTGATATCTTCTTTTAAGGGATCAATAAATAATAAGAATCCTTTAAAAATCATGCTCTTAGCTTTTTCCTTTTGAAAGTCAGTCTCCTCACTTAAAAGCTTATAGGAAAGTCCTAGGACTCTGTAACCCTGGCTTGAAAACTTATCAAATAAATCAAATATTTGACTTTTAATTTCATTAATGTTTCCAATAGAATTATCAGACTTTTCATAAGAATCACATATATTTACAATGCTTTCAAAGGCACCTTTTGTAATCATAAAATTTTTATTTGAAAAATCAGAGCCAGTCTTTACCATTACACTTAGAATTTTATTTTCAAAGGAGTAGGGGATTTCAAAAAGCTTCTTATAAGTAGAAAAATCATTTTTATTTGAACTTAAAATAGCTTCATCAATTGGATTTTTATAGCCTTCTTGAAAATAGGAATTAATAGCAGCAAATTTATTTAAGTCTTCGCATTTTTCACCCTTAAAATTTAAGACTCTATCAAGCTTGACCTTGCCCTTTGTTATTGTTCCAGTTTTATCAGAACACATAATTGTCATTGAGCCAAAATTTTCTATGGAATTTAATTTTTTTACTATTACACCTTCCTCAGACATTCTCTTGGCACCTTGTGACAAATTCACACTAATTATAGCTGGCAACATTTGAGGGGTTAAGCCAACAGAAAGAGCCAAAGCAAACATAAAGGATTCTAAAAAAGATTTATTTAAAACAATATTAAATATAAATATTAAACCAATTAAAATAGTTGTAACATGTAAAATTAAATTGCCAAAATCCTTTATGCCTTTTTCGAAATCAGTATCAGAATCCTTTTGACTGAGAGATGAAGTAATTTTACCAAACTCAGTATCTTTGGCTAAGTTAACAATAATTGCCTTGCCAGAGCCACTAATAACATGAGTGCCCATCCAGAGGGAATTTTTTCTTTCAGATAGACTAGTACCAGCAGGTAACTTTCCACATAACTTTTCAACAGGGAAAGTTTCTCCAGTTAAACTTGACTCATCAGTAGAGAGAGAATTATCATCAATAAGCAAACAATCAGCAGGTATCATGTCGCCTGTTTTTACCTTAATAATGTCGCCAATAGTCAAATTTGCATTGTCCAATTCCTTAAAAGTGCCATCCCTTAAAACTGAAGACTTAACACTGACAGAAGAAAGGAGTTTTTTTACAGCATCCTTTGCCTTGCTTTCATGAAGATAGCTCAAAAAAGAAGAAATCAAAATTATGATTAAAATAATGACCCCGTCAGAATAATCCTTTAAAAATATAGATAAAATTGCGGCAAAAATAAGTATCATAGTTATTGGACTTTTAAATTGAGACAAAAAAATCATAAAATTAGAAGCAGATTTCTTTTCCTCAAAAATATTTTTACCATAAGTGGCAATTCTATCCTCAGCTTCTTTATTTGACAAACCAGCTTCACTTGAATTTAATTTTTTTAAAATATCATCCTTATCATAGGACCAAAAATTTTTCATACTTGCCTCCTAGATAGTTCAAATATATATCTATTAATAATAAAATACAATAGGATTTACAAAAATAAAAATATGTAAGTAAAATAAAAAAGACCGAGGGCTCGGTCTATGAATTTATAAAAAATTTGCAATTAAATTTTCGATTTTATTTTTATCTTTTACATCAAAAGTCAGCTTGTGAGAATTAGAAAAGGCATCTAGACTTAGAATAATTTTTTTATCATCAGAATAGTTAATTTTAATATTTTTTATCTTGTCAAAGGGAAGGAACTTAATCAAAGTCGTGGATCCCATAAAAATATTAAAACCATTCTGCCTTATGCCAGGAGAAGAGATTATAGAAAAAAGCAAGACAAGAGATGAGAAGGCGAGAATAAAGTCCAAGATAGACTTAGAGGAGAACTTAAAAGGCATAGCGAAAACAACAAGAGTAAAAATAGCAAGTATGAATAAAAACTTCCTTTCAAGTTTAACAGAAACAAGATTTTTCCTCCTAAGATTAAAATTATAGATAGAATTTATTATAAATATAAATAAAATAAAAAATTTCATAACATCACCTTCATTTATTATAGGATGAAAGACAATGGTTGCAAAATAAAAGACCCTAGTTAATATTAGGGTCTTTTATTTTGTATTTAAATTTTATTCCCATTCTTCTTTTCCAAACGTCCAATATATCCCAAACTATTCAAAATAATAGGTTCTATTTTTCTAATATCACCAAATCCACCTAATTATAGGACATTTTCAAATTTTTAGTCCCGTCTCAGTCCCAGTACCAGAGAATAGAATTCTTATTCTTGAATATACTTCAAATTTTTATAACTTACTAAAAATGTATTCCTTCTAGCTCTTGTTAATGCAACATATAATTTATTCTTGGTAGATGCAGGTAATTTATCTAAACTGTTATCTAAGAATAATTTCTCTGTTTTTTCATTCAATATTATGCAAATATCTTTATAGCAATCTTCTCCTTTTACATCTCCCCAATTTTTATGAGTATATCCATATTTTTTTGAATTGTTGTAATGTAATTTAATAATATTTTCATCATTAAAAATACCCTTTATTTCATCCTCTTTATCGATATATTGAAACCTAGAATTATCATCACTAATATGATTCGAATATATTTCTATATCCAAATTATCTCTGATAAATTCACAAGTTTTATTATTACATCTCCAACTCTTATCAAAAGTATTATCATCAACAATAAATCCATTTGATAAGAACTTATCTTTATAACTATTGTAATCCTTAAACAAGTTTTTATTTACAGGACCATCTCTACTTGTATCATAGGTATGTTGAAAAAAATCACCAACAAAAAGTATCTTTACTTGCGACTCCATAATTTTTAAAAGGAAGTTAAAGTCTCTACCTGAAATATCCTGAATTTCATCAATAAGTAATTCATCAAAATATTTTTCTATTCTTTTTTTTATGTCATCAATAATATCAAAGTATTCGAAACTCATAGCCAATCTATTACTAAAAAAATATCCTGATGACGTAAGATAATACTTTAAATCCGTTTTCTTTATGCTTGTTAATTTATTGCTTTCAAAAATTATTCCTTTAGCTCTTACCTTGTCAGCTAAAAATGGTTTATAACAAAAGGAATATAAAAAATTAAAATATGTCATTAAACTAACATTGCTAGGGAACTCTCCATTAAATTTTTCCAATATTTTCTTCTTAATATTGGAAAAATTATTTGTTGTGTAAGTTATAATTAAACTTTTCTTATCCAAAGATAAATTATCAATAATATAGCTAGTTTTACCAGAACCTGCTACTGCAAAAATTACTCGTTTATCCAATTTATTGCTCTTTCTATATATTCAGGCGCTTCTAAATCACCAATCTCAGCTAGTCTAAGAGCTGAAGTAGTTTTATTCTTTAACATATACTGTAGTGCCTCTTTACCAAACTCAGATTCACAAACCTGCTTATTCTTTTCATATAAATAATATTCAAAAGTTGGTTTCTCATTATCTTCTTCAAAAAAAATTTTTATATTTTCAGAATTATAATCATTATATTTATTGATACATTTTTCTTGATAATTTGAATCATTATCGGTTATTACCGCAACCTTAGAGCCCGTTATTTTCGCTATATCCAAATACCTTTTGAAACTTAAACCCCTAATGGCTAAAACATGAACGCCTTCATAACTAAGGCTTTTTTTAGTCACATCCATATAAAACTCATTAAAAAGTATAAACTCTGAGGGTCCTTCCACTAAAATCAATTTTTCAGATAATATAAATTCTAAAATTCCAGCTGGTGGTGCTTTTAAAAAATAATCAGAGGTTTCTTTATTTAGAGATTTTAAATAAAGAGGAACATTACTTTTTTGTTTAGATAATATAATCAAATTATACAATTCAAGCCCAGTACTTATAAGACTACTATGTGTCGCAATAAAAATTTGACCATTCTGATGCTGTTCAATATTTGCAATTAATTTTTTTAAATTAGTATAACTTAAATGGTTTTCAGGTTCTTCAAATAATAAAATGTCCACATTTTCACCTGATTTTTCTAATGCAAAGTCAGTTTTTATTAAAACTTGTAGCCCAGTTCCTCTATTATTTAATGCAATTGAATTTTCGTATATCATAAGTTCATCACTAAATACATTTGAAAAACTATTTTGTAAGGCAAACTGATAATTTTTGTCTGTTGGGAGCCTTTCGTTTAACTCCTTAAGATTATCTTCACAAAATTTTGATTTCATTTGTCTATATTTACTTTTGTGATTTATTCTCTCAAGTTCGTTTCCTTCTGTATATTGTTGATACATTTTTTGTACAAAATAATTTGTTTTATATTCAGAATTCATATTGCCGCTGTCTATAAACACAGTTCTAAGTTTCTTCTTATACCCACTAAAAGTTTCATCTGAAAAAGTAGAAAATCTTATTTGATAGTACTCATAAGGAAAAACCGATGTTTCTTCTGATAGAAATTCGTTTATTTCTTTCCTATATTCATCATTTGGAGAGCAAACCAGTCTAATTCCATCTGTAACAATTCCTAACGAATTATTATTACCATTCATAGTATGATCAAATTCACCTTTTAAGTACAACTCAACCTTCATTTCTGGCAAATTTTCATATCTTTTAGAATTCTGAAATTTATTAATAGCATCAATGTTTATTAATTTATCCAATCCTATATTTTCAACTCTTTTAATACTTCCTGATGCAGCAAGCTCAATAGCTTCCAGTACCGAGCTTTTTCCTACTTCATTATCACCCACTAATATATTAACTCTTTCATTTGGACATATTGTATAATCCTCAAAACTCTTAAAGTTTATTAATCTTATCTTATCTATTGTTACTGACAATTGTACCTCCCAGCATACTTAATATTATTCATCATTGTAAGCATTGTCTTATAGAATTATCAAATTCATTAATCCTAAGCTCTCTATTAAAGAATGGAAGCCCTATAATCCTATACTTATTATCATCCACATAAGTTTTTGTAGGTATCCCTTGATTCTCAATCTTTAACAGGAAATCTTCTTTCCATTTGTCTTTTTCTAGTAGATGGCTTCCTTTAGGTTCGATATAAATTTGTTCTTGCAAATATCCATCTGAACCTTTCTTTTGTAAGAACAATAAAAAGTCTGGCTCAAATCTTTCGCCTGTGTCAAATTCATAAATAGCCAAGGCCGGAATTCTCTCATTTCTTACCAAATAAATTTCATCATATTTACTTCTTAAATCTTTAACTATCCCTTTAAAGTATTTGACAAATGCTTTTTCTTCACCTGTTCCATAATTATCATTATAGACATACCAAGGCTCGTATGATAAATCCAAAACATCTTCATTTGCAATCATGGATTGAGATACTCCTACTCCTTCACCATGTGGATTAGATATATATATTTTTTTATCTTTTAAAACCTCGTAAATCCTCTTAGCGTAGAATTCCTTTGTCCCTTCATACTCAGTCTCTATTTTTTGTAGATATAATGATATTTCTTTAAGTATTTTCATTGTTCCATCATAAAGATCTTTAGCTTGCAACTTTTCATACGGACTTTCTATTTGCAACATTATATTTCCTAAATAATTTTCAGATTGTAAAAATTCTTTCTTTGATTTTAAATTAGGAAAATATGATTTAAGTGTATTAAATTTTAAGACCTCAAAATTTGACATTGCACCTTCAACAATATTTAAAGGTATATTTTTAAATTCATATTGAAAAGTATTGGTTATCCCATTAGCCTTTACTTTTCCTTCATCGAATAATCCATATATAAATGAAGTCCCTGTTGAAACTTTATGCTGGCAATAACTATTTTGTATTTTTTTATCTATACCTGTGACTGACTTTCTTGACTTTTCAACTTTTCTATTTGAAAATACATAGGCTTCTCTGAAAAAATCTGTTTGTTTAAATTCATCTTTCAATATATAATTTATTTCCATCGGAGCATCTGCTAATAAACCTGTCTGTTTTAGAGCATATCTTAACTCACCAATATATCGTGAATCCTGCATTGAATGATACAAGAGTGTTTCCAATATCCTATTTTCATTAGATATATCATAGTCATATTTACGCTTATTTCTTGGCTGATCATCTTCAATTTTAAATGGACAATACCTAGCTCCACGTCCTATTAGTTGAGCTTCACTGATAGTTGTTTTCCCAGGCTTCCCATTTTTTCCATCTCTTGTTTCATACAACCTTACAATATCAAAAAGATTTAATACATCCCAACCCTCATTTAGCATATCAACTGTGAAGATTATTCTATATGGATTATCTTTTGCTTCAAGAGAGTTTACGGCAACCTGTTTTTCCTTTTCTTCAGATTCACTCTTAGAATTTAATATTATAGAGTTTTCAGTTGCAAATCCTAATTTTATATCAGATACAAGAGCATTTAGACTTGGGTCTTTATTTAGAAAATAATCTATAGAATTTCTAAGGTATTCATTATCAGAATCCTTATATTTTAGAATTTCATCAGCCTTGAGATTATTCAATTTTTGGTAAAAATCATCATAAAATGCTTTTGACTCTTTAATAGTTTTTGATTTTAATAAAACAACAGGTTTTATATTTTGACCATGGTCTCCAAACAAATGTCTCCTATATTCACTTATTACAAGCGATAGCAGCGTTCTTGTCCACCTGTCATAATCACCTTGCATATTATTAAAATCTTTAGTATATCCACTTTCTCTAAACTTAGATAAGGTGTAATCATATACAATTTTATCCAAATATTTCTTCTCAACATTAGGGTCTTTCAAGTCAGCAGTTGCTGTAAATTCTAACAAGGCATTATCTCTATTTGCTCTAAATATTTTTTCAATTGTGTATTCCCAGCTTTTGGCATTTTCTTCTAGGTTTGTTTTTTCACTTTTTGTAAGACCCTTAGTAACAGTATTTATATGGTGGGATTCATCTGAGATTAAAACAATCTTATCATCCTCAAAATCATCAATAGTAGGCGAATTCTCTTTTGGAAAATTCATGTCCATGTGAAGTTTTTGTGTGGAAGTAAAACAAATATTAATAGAATTTTTATCGTAAAAGGCAAAATTATTTACTTCTTTTACTTGAACTTGATCGCCCATCAATTCGATATTTTCTGCAAAAAGATACTTAATAGAAGATTGATTGAGGAAATTTTCCTTAGTCTTTTCTATAATATTGTTCTGATTTACAAAAAATAAGAATTTTCTATAGCCCTTGGTATATAAATATAAAATAAGTCCTGCCATTATAACAGTCTTGCCAGAACCAGTTGCCATATGAAATAAATTATGGATTTGTTTATTTTTAATCAAATCACTTTCAACATAGGTTATAAAATATCTAAAAGCATCTTCTTGGTAATCACGCAAAATTATATTGGGATTTAAGTTTGACTCTATATAGGAAGGCAATTCTTTTAAAGCTCCTATTTTTTTAATAACATCTAACTCTTGGTACAAATATTGGTCAGCCATAATATCACTCCTTGCCATAGAAGCTTCTAGTAAATGCCTTATCAGCCTCACTCACCTTATAATCTTCATCATCTATATCTGATAAATTTACATAAAGTTGGTTTTTATTTAAAAGCTCCATAACAAGATTTCTTTGCTCATCAATACTAAGCTTATCAAAATCATCTTGATTTTCTTTTAAATCACTTGGGAGGACAGAAGGAATTAATTTTCCATGGTCAATGGCCTTAGTTAATATTTCTTTAACGGCATCTGAGTTCTTAGCATCTTCTAGTTCATTAACAAGATTTTCATTATCTTCTAAAAGCTCACAATAAACAAAAGAACCGCCTCCTTGCCAATTTACTGTTTTAGAAATACCAAACTCAAAACCTTCAACGACCTTTTGTAGTCTTTCCAAGCCAATGGATATTTGTTCACTCATTTGCTCTATTCCTATATATTTTCTTCCCAATTTATGGGCAGTTGCCGCTGTTGTTCCGGAACCAAGATGATAATCTAATACAATATCTCCTTTATTGCTTCCCATTTCGATAATTCTTTGAAGTAATTTTTCTGGCTTTTGTCCAGAGAAATCTAATAATTCAGATCTGTATCTATCTGTGGGGTATATATCATCCCACCAATCTTCAAGTTTTTTCCCTTGAGCTTCAGCTTTTTCTTTAAAATCTTCTTTAGTATCAGCATTTCCAAATACCTGACCTGTATTATGAACGCCACTTTTATGCTTAACGTATGGCTGATTAAATAATGTATTTTCTCCATTACCATAATATAAAATATCATCATGTTTTCTCGGTAAAAACCTTGAGCTTCCTGATGGACCAGTATAACACCAAATAATATTATTTTTAAAATTTTCTTTTCCAAAGATATCATCCATTAATACTTTTGCATAATGAGACTCATTAAAATCCAAATGTACAAATATAGAACCGTCTGATTTTAGTAATCTTTTTGCTATAGCAAACCTATTTTTCATAAATGTCAACCAAGTTGAATGATTAAATTTATCATTATATTTAAAAGAATCACCTCCGGTATTAAAAGGTGGATCAATGTAAATAAGCTGTACTTTACCTTCAAAATTTTCTAATAGAGAAGATAGCGCAAGCAAATTATTTCCTTTTATAATTAAATTATCATCTTCCTTAAATTCTATATTTTCTTCTATTCTTTCTTTGGTGTATCTCTTAGCATTACCTAAAACTTTTGGAGCAAGAAGTCTATTTACCTGGTCTGGGGCTAAGGTTTCATTATAAAAAATTTCATCTCTTTTTTGGTCTTCTTTGGTCTGCCCTCCTTCAAGAACACAGTCTTTGTAAGGCCATACCAAGAAAACATCTTGTTTTTGACTAATTAGATTATTGTTATAATCTACCAGTCCTATCTTATTTTTATACATAGTAAAAGAATCCGGAAGAAATTCTTTTGATTCTAGTACCCAGACAAATTTATTTTTATCAAAAACATATATGTCATCAATTTTTGTAAAAAAAGCTTCTTTCAATAAATCGTTATTTAGCAAGGCCTTTAATAATTTCTCATCATTAGCCCTTGCTGCATCTGATACTTTTGTCTTAATAATTTGATTGGATTCTCCAACAAAACGCTCATCAAAACTCAAAACTTTTTTTAACTCATCTAAAAATTTCATAACCTACCTCACATAATCCATAATATCTTCAACCTTACACTCAAGAACATAACAAATTTTTGCTATAGTTTCTAAGTCAATTCTTTTAACTTTATTATTACAATAAGAATTGAGTTGCGTCCTTTGAAGATTTGCTTCTTTTTCTAATTTGTTTTTGCTTATATTTTTTTCTTCTAAAACCTGGTCTATTTTAAAAATAATTTTCCCAAAGTTTTGCATAAATTTCTCTCCCTTGTAATTTTAAAAATCGGCATTTCAATTAAT
>NZ_CAMQAY010000020.1 GCF_946998875.1 uncultured Peptoniphilus sp.
TACTTCCTGCATGTCTATTTATTGAAACTCTCACACAATTTTCTGCAATTACTTTGTCAAATTTTAATTCTTCCTCATCTTGAAAAATAATTTCTGGATTTTTTTGCCTCATAGTACACTTTTTTATAATCTCTTCTTCTGAGTAGTCATGAGATAAAAACCCTTCCCTATAATTTTCAAAGGCACTGTAAGCGGAGTACCTCATGCCCATATCTCCTTCCACAGTTCTCTTTAAAAAATATTCTCTGAGTCCCTCTAAAATATTTGACTCTAGTTTATGTGCTTCAGATACACTGTGAATATCTGTAGTTGCTCCACCAATATCTACTACAATTAAATCTCCAAAGCCTTCATATTTTTCTGTGCCCATTGCCATAAGCTCCGCTGCCTTTAAAACTGCTGTTGGTGTTGGCATCAAAACTCTATCTTTTATAATTTTTATCTTGTCCATTCCCTTGGCGTGAGTTATCTTCTCCATAAAAATTTCTCTAATTTTTTCTTTAGCATCTTCTGGCGTAAATCTATTTACATCGGGCATTACATTTTCTGCAAAAATATAATTTGAATTAGAATTTTTTAAAATATTTTCTATTTCCTCTTTTGCTGAAGAGTTTCCAGCAATAACAAGGGGAATGTTTTTTATTTTGCTTAATTTTTTTGCATTTTCGATAATATAATCTTTGTTTCCACCATCAGCTCCACCAGTTAAAAGGATTATGTCTGGATTTAATTTTTCTATCTCTTCAATATCTCTTTCCTTTAGATAGTAGTTATAGGCCTTAATTAGTTTTGCACCTGCCCCTACTAAAGCTCTTTTAGCCGCTTCTGTAGTATATTGTGGAGTTATCCCTATTCCCACCATTTTTAAGCCACCATAGGCAGAAGAGCAAGCAAGCACTTCTTTTATCTCCAAATTTTTTAAATTAACTTTTTCATCTAATTTCTTTAAAGCTTCCTCAAAGCCCTTGTCCACACCTTCTTTTACGCTAGTATGGGCGTTTACTCTTTCAAATAAACGCCCATTTTCGATATCTATTAAAGAAATTTTTGTGTAAGTGCTTCCAAAGTCAACTAACATATAAAAACTCATATTAACCTCTCTTCATTATTTTATCTTCTAAGTATTTAATCTCTGCCCTATTTTTGTACTTATCCAGGTACTCCATTGATCTGTAATAGTAATATTCGCAGTTTTGATTTAAAAACTTATCTACATTTTCAGTTAAATCATTTTTTTGCTCATCTATCATTTTTCTCAAAATAGTTTTTACAAAATAAATTTCTCCAATATCCTTTGGGTTATTTATGGTTTTAACTTCGCCAATGGCATTTTTTAAATAATTTAAGCTTTTAGCATAATCTTTATCAATAAAACTGCTGAGAGATAAAAAAGCATCTAGGACTGGAGCTTTCCAATAAGAATCAAATCTTCTTACTATTTCCTTTGATTTTTTTAGGTATTCTTTCATTTCATCAGCATTATCCATGAAGAAAGAAGTCTTTGCTGCATTTATATAAAATATTGAGAGGCAAGATGCCCCTGAATATTCGCTTAATTCTATAGCCCTTTTGAAGTAGTTCATGGCATCCTCATAGTAAAATTGTGAATTTCTAATCTCTCCAATATAATTATAATTTGCCGCAACACTAATTGAACTTGAGTGTTCTACTCTTCCAGATTTTGTAATTGTTTCAATGGATCTGTTGAAAAAGTCTTCTGCTTGTTTTAGATTTCCGTTCATTGTGTAATAGACACCATAAAGTCTATACATTATTCCTATCTCTAGATTATCTTCTAAAGTTTTAGCATCTTTTATCCCATCAATAATATGACTAAGCATTACACTGGTGTCATTTATTTGAATCCCATAAATTACCATCTGCTTATTGCCTTGAAGTTTTGTCTTGTAGTCATTCATAGCTTCGGCAAGGTCGATAACCCTTTTCATAACTTTTACGCCATCTTTATACTCTCCAGCTCTAATTAAATATCTTCCCTTGCAGTAAAGAAAAATAAGCTCTAGCTTTTTTATTTCCTCAATTTCTTTTTCATTAGTTACTTCATTTTTCAATACAAGTATTCTATCATTAATGGAGTTTATTTCTGTCAAAACCTCGTTGTTGTTGATAAAATTTTTTACTTGTCTACTCACATCATAGTCATCTAAACTTGGATATACTTCGTGATTGAAATTTAGATAATAATTTAATATGTAAATTTCATATTTAAGTGTGTTTGTTTTATCCTTAGCTTGTTCATAATGATATTTTAATTTTATATAAGTTGTAACATCATTGTGACTTCTAAGATCTGTAACATCAATCATCTTTGCTATTTCAGCGTGAATAACTTGTTTTGAGATTTCACTTAAACCATTATAAATATAATTTTTATAAAGACTATTTGTAAAATATATGAACACTCCATTTTTAGTATTTCTTTCCTCAAGAATATTTAATCTTGTTAAATTATTTATTCCATTTACAACATCGAAAGCTTTATAGTCTAATAAATTTAAAATATTATTAATATTTACATCTCCATAAAAGGCCGACACAACACTCAAAATTTCCTTCTCGATATCTCCCAACATTGCAAATTTTGTCTGCAAAAGTGAATTCATTTTAGGGCTTACAGTTTCCAAATTTTCGTTCTTTTTATATAGTTCTATGTATTCGTTTAGCAAAAGAGCGTTCCCTTTGCTCATATTATATATATTATCTACATCCTCATCTTTTAATTCTCTACCTTTCAAAGATTTTTGTAAGATAATGCCAACATCCATCTTGCTAAATTTTTCTAACTCAATTAATTCTATTTTATTCAATTCTTTCAGCATATTTATAGTCTTTAAAAGGTCTTGTTCAATTTCATTAGAAATAATATTGAAAAATAAAAAATTTTCATTTCCTTGTAATAGCATATTTACAAGTAATTTTGCACTAAGTTTATCCATAAACTGTAAATCTTCAAAAACTATTATTGTTTTTTTATTAAAAGATAGTAATTTTAATACTTTTTCTGTTGCTAAATATATTAAATCTAAATTGAAATCTTCTCTGCTCTCTAATATATTTACCATTGGTTGTTTAAGCTTGTTTGTATCATAAAATAAATTTTTTAACAAATCACCCCAAAGTTCAGGCTTTTTTATCTTTTTCTTTGATAGTTCTTCATCTAATATTTTAATAAGTTTCAACCAAGGAGAATAAGAAAAAATCTTCTCTAAGCTGTAACATTGAACTTCAAAAATATGATATCCGTCCTTATTGTTTTCAAGTATCTCTTTCTTTAGAGTAGTTTTACCAATTCCACTTTCTCCGAATAATAATATGGATTTTGTGCTTATATTGTTGTTAAAATCTTCCAGTAATCTTTGTATTCTCTCAATTTCATAATTTCTATCGTACAATTTAATCTTGGAATCTTTTGATTTTTTTTGTTTATCTAAATATTTTAAAGCCTCTTTATAAATATCTTGAATCTCATCAGACGGTTCAATTCCAAGTTCTTCTTCCAAAATGTTTTTTAGATTATAATATTCATTTATTATTTTGTCATATCTTCCCTTAGATTGATAAATCTTAAAAAGATACAAATAACCAAACTCATCAAAGTTTTCAAGTGAAATGAGGCTCATTATATTGTTCTCCAAATCAGAAAAGCTTTTATCCTTATAATCCTTTTCAATCTTTGACTTTATGCTCTTAATATACATGTCTTTATAATAGTTTTTTTGTTCCAAGACCCAATACTCAAACTCAGTACAATCCTTTATATAAAGGCTTCCCAAAAAATCTCCCTTATATAAATTTAAATTGCTTATTGGATCTTTTTCAAATTCTATTACATCCACAAAAATATTTAGCTTTTCGTTTATAGTAAGAATTGTCTTATTTGGTGTCTCAATAACATCTTCACCGAAAGCCCTTTTGATTTTATAAATTGCATTCCTTAGACTTACCTTTGCCCTATTTTCATTAGACCTGCCCCAAAAAATAGCAGCAGCTTCATCCCTGGATACAACTTTCTTGAGCAAAATATAATATAATAGGGCGCTGACTTTACCAGGCGGCAAATAAATTTCTTTTCCATTTTCTGTAATTGTTGGATTACCAAATAATTTAAAATTAATATTTGCCATAAATCCTCCTTAATTATTCTTAAAAACTTTAGGTACCACTCCAAAAGCATCCTTAGATTGTAAAACTAGAGCTAACTCTTGGCTCAAAGCAAGAGGAGTTACAAAGGAATCAATAAAGAAACACTTGCCTGCAGTAGACCTTCCAACTTCAATAGATTTTTCAAGTCCCTGAGGATAGTCCTTAACTTCATAATCCAAAATTTCAATAAGAGCTAGCAAAAGTTCATTGTTATTTAAACCCTTATCGTAATCAAGCTTATAATAATCAACAAAATAATTATAAATTTTTTCCAACATCTTCAAGTATGCCAAGGAAGTCCAGTTAGGTAAAAAATCAATGTAGTTTTCTATTCCCTTATTTGAAAGTCCTTCCTGATCTATGTATATAGGAAGCTTATATAAATTTTCCTCCTCTAAAGACTTTTGGTTCACAAACTTAAAAGCTACCAAGTCTTCTAACAATTTATTTCTAAAATCATCTACCTTAGAGGCTCTGTATCTAAAAATATCTTCAATGAGAACTTTTTTCTTTTCACTAACTTTATTTTCAATTTTTCCATAGTCTATTTTAACTTTTCCATCTAAATACTCATCAGAGTTAATTAGACAAATAATTAAGTCGCCTAAGGCATCTTCAACATCTAATTTTGAAGAAAGCTTAATAATTTGCTTTTTGCTTCTTTTAATTTTTTCGTCAAAAACAATTTCATCAGCCTCAATATCTCTCGCCTTGTCCAACAAATAATTTGCTAAGTTATTTATTAAAATGAAATTAAATAAATATAAAAAATTTTTTTCCAGTTCTCTTTGAGTCTTAATTTCATAATTACTTATTATTCTTTCAAAAAATTTGTAGTCATCTTTGTCCATATTTTCAACAACATTATTATAAATTTTCAAATCTAAAACTATTTCTTTAACATTATCGTAAGAAAAATAAATATTACTTTTGTCTGCACTTACATAAATTCTATTCATAATCCACCTCTTTTTATCTTTACTGTATTATATTATATTTATCGTTAATTTATCGTTAATTTATAGTTAATATCGTTAATCTATCTTTTGTTTTTTTTACAGTTTTACTATAGTATATTTTAAAATTTATTTTTCTTTTAAAATTTTGCAAAAATTAAATTACTTAAAGATTTATTGCAAAAGAAAAAGACTAGATCAAATGAGACCTAGTCTTTTAAATATGTATGCTGTTCAATATTTCATCGCTAAACTTACTTTTACTGCAGCGTCAACCTCATCCATAACGTCTTTGCCGAATTTACCGATTTTCTCTCTCAACCTCTTTTTATCGATTGTCCTTAACTGTTCCAAAAGAATTACAGAATTTTTTGGAAGCGGAACATCTTTAGCTCTCACATTAACATGGGTTGGTAACTTCGCCTTGTTAAGTTGAGATGTAATTGCCGCAACAATTGTAGTAGGCGAGTACTTATTACCAATGTCATTTTGAACAACAACTACGGGCCTTACTCCTCCCTGTTCTGACCCAATAACTGGCGACAGGTCGGCATAGAATATATCCCCTCTTTTTATCATCATAATTTTTCACCTTTTAAGGCGAGAGAGATTTTAAAGATTGAACTATGAACAACCTTTATAACATTCTATCACAATTTTCGTAAATATATACAAATAATAGAAATTAATTTTATTTTTTACAAATATTTAATAATTTATTTCAAATACATTGGCATGACAAAATTTATTGCAATCATAATAAGTAAAGGAATTGTATATTTCCTTGTTTCCTTTAAATTATATTTTGTTCCTCCTGGTAGGTAGTGAACAATTGCCGGTGCAAAAACTACTACAAACCAGAGAACTTGTACATAGATTGGCCCTCTAAACTGTTGCAAAAAATGTGCCACTCCAGTGAGTGCACAATATGTATAAAAAAGATCAAGGGCAAATAAAATTATAAAAAGTATTTTTCTATTTTTAAACATAATAACTCCTTTACATTGACATCCTAACCATGAAAATTGTAAATAAAATTAAAACTACTACATAAATACCCATTGCTATCTTGTATCCCTTGCTCCAATTGTCCCTTTCTTTTTTTATCCAAATCAAATTTAAGACAAGAGCCAACAAACCGGGCAAGGCTACAATTATTGGACTTCTATGATTTTTGAAAGACTCTGACATTGTAATTAGGACAAAAATGTTTAGGATCTGCCAAAAGGCATGGACCTTAAATGGATATGATTTCATAAAATTTCTTCATCTACCTTCACTTTTTTAATAAATTAATTTTCGGTTTTTTAATATTTACATGTAAACATTTAATCAGAGTTCGGGTTACCTTACTTTAATTTTATCATAAATCAAAAAAAACAAATTTATTTTTCTTCAAAATTTTTAAATACTGTGCTTAGGTTTTCTATTAAGTCCCTTGCCCTTAGGCTGGTCTTGGAATTTTTTCTTGCGTAAATGTCACCTGCAAGTCCGTGAACATAAACTCCAAGTCTTGCCGCATCAAACAGGTCATAATTTTTCATAAAGGCAGAGATTATTCCCGTCAAGACATCGCCTGAGCCTCCACTTGCCATGCCAGAGTTTCCTGTTTTATTTATATAGACTTCTTCTCCATCTGTGACAATAGTATTGTGTCCCTTCAAAACTAAAATCAATTTATATTTTTTTGCAAAGTCTACTGAGAGTCTCTTACGATTATTTTTTATTTCTTCAAGGGATAAGCCAGTGAGCCTAGCAAACTCTCCTTCGTGAGGAGTTAAAATTGTAGTAAAATTTTTTCTCTCTTCCAATAAATTTAGGTTCTTTGACAAAATATTTAAGCCGTCAGCATCTATCAAGAGATTTTTTTCTGTCTTTATTATTTTTTCAAAAACACCTTTGGCATATTCGCCAAGACCCATTCCTGGTCCCATAGCTACACAGTCAAGTCCTCCTAAAAAATTTTCCATTTCATCTAAATCATGGAAAGTCTTTGCTATGGGCTCAATGAATTTTATGGACATGATGTCAAAAATTTCTCTTGGCACTATGTTATAGACTAGACCTGCCCCTGCTTTTAGGGCTGCATTAGATGACAGATAGGATGAACCAGTCATGCCAAGAGAGCCGCCCACTATGGCAATCTTTCCGAAGTCACCCTTGTGAGTGTCCTCATCTCTATTTTTCCAAAGGGCTTTTAATTCCTGGTCTAAGATTATTTTTTCCTCAAAATTTTTTCCTGCAAGATCATCTTCACATAATTTTGCCACAGCCACTGCATAATTTTTCTCGTGGCTAATGGATAAATAAAATTTTTTGTCAAAAACTTCTGCATGAGGAAGGTTTTCTATGTATTTTATTTTTATATCGTGAAAGGAAATTTTACCAATGCCTGTAGTCATTGCCTTTGCCACAGCTTCTTTTGCAGCGTACATGCCTGCTATTCTCTCGTAGGGATTTTTTCTCTCTTCTATCCTTTTTATTTCATCTTCATTAAAAACTTTTGCCAAAAAATTTTCATGGTCCCTCATTATTTTTTTTATTCGATTTACTTCTACTATATCTATGCCTATCAAAGTCTCACCCCATTTGACAATTTATTTATTTTCGATTATTATATCATAAATAGTATGAATATAAGACGGTGAAGATATACAGTAAGCGGGAGCTGAATTACAATATTGGAGTCTAATAATTTTTGAGGCCTCGGCGAAGAAAGGTGGTACCACGAATGCGTCCTTTCATCCCCTGGTCTCTTTTTATTTTTTTGGAGGAATTTATGGAAAATGTATATGATATTTTAAGTGAGAGAGGTTACCTAGACCAATGCACTTATGAAGATGAACTTAGGGAAATGCTTGGCAAAGAGCCTGTAACTTTTTATGTTGGCTTTGATGCAACTGCAGATTCTCTAACTCTTGGTCACTTCATTCAAATTAGAGTAATGCAACACATGCAAAGAGCAGGTCACATTCCTATAGCTCTACTTGGCGGCGGAACTACAACTATTGGCGATCCATCTGGCAAGAGCGACATGAGAACTCTTATGGATAGAAAGACAATCGACTACAATGCCAATAGATTTAAGGAACAAATTTCACAATTTTTAGATTTTTCTCATGGCAAGGGCATAATTGAAAACAATGCCGACTGGCTTTTAAAGTTAAATTTCTTGGAATTTGTAAGAGAAATTGGCGTTCACTTCTCTGTTAATAGGATGCTACAATTTGACTGCTACAAAAACAGAATGGAACAAGGACTTACTTTCTTTGAATTTTCTTACATGCTTATGCAATCCTATGACTTCTTGTACCTATATAGAAAGCACCACTGCAAGCTAGAAGTTGGCGGCTCAGACCAATGGTCAAACATACTTGGCGGCTACGAACTTGTTAGAAAATTAGAAAATGACAAGGTTTATGCCATGACCTTTAAACTTCTTACTACTGCAGCTGGTATCAAGATGGGCAAGACTATGGCTGGAGCAATTTGGCTTGACCCAGAAAAGACTACGCCATACGAAATGTTCCAATACCTAAGAAACTGTGACGATCGTGATGTTATTAAATTTATGAAGCTTCTAACTATGCTTCCTCTTGATAAAATTGCTGAATATGAAAAATTAGAAGGTGCAGAAATAAATAAGGCTAAAGAAGTTTTGGCTTACGAAGTTGTAAAAGATGTTCATGGCGAAGAAGCTGCTAAGGCTGCCCTTGAGGCTTCACGCTCACTTTTCGGTGGAGAAAAAGATTCTGAAGACATTCCTGCAACAGAAATGCCAGCAGAAAAATTTGCTGAACCTGTTGGAATTTTAAATTTAATGACTGAACTAGGTCTAATTAAGACAAATTCTGAAGGCAGAAGACTAATAACTCAAGGTGGAGTTTCCCTTGACGATGAAAAAATAAGTGATCCTAAGCTTGAACTTACTAAGGATGATTTCAAAAATGGAGAAATTATCATTAGAAAGGGCAAGAAAGTTTACCACAAGGTTATTTTAAAGTGAGGTTAATATGAATTTAGAACCAAAAAAAGTTTTTGATTATTTTGAAAAATTAGCAGGAATTCCTAGAGAATCAGGAAATGAAAAAGCTGTATCTGACTTTTTAAAAAAATTTGGAGAAGAGGCTGGCTATGAAGTTTATCAAGACGATTCTTTAAATATAATTATGGAAGTGCCTGCCACAAAGGGCATGGAAGATAGAGAAAAGGTGATCTTGCAAGGTCACATGGACATGGTTTGCGAAAAGGGCAAGGACTCAGACCACAACTTTTTAACTGATCCAATTGAACTAATAGTTGATGGCGACAAGCTTCATGCCAATGAAACAACTCTTGGCGCTGATGACGGCATTGGTGTTGCAATGGCAATGGCACTTGCAGAAGAAGAACATGGTCCCCTTAAAATTATTGTAACTGTGTCTGAAGAAACTGACATGCACGGAGCAAAGGACCTTGAGGCAAAATATCTTGAAGGCAAGTATTTAATCAACATCGACTCAGAAGAAGAAGGCATCCTAACAGTTTCATCTGCCGGTGGAAAATTACTTCACTCAAAATTAAAAGTTGAAAGAGAAGACTTCAGAGGAGAAGCCTATGCACTTAAGCTTCACGGCTTTTTGGGCGGTCACTCTGGTATGGAAATTGCCAACAACAAGGGCAACATGATTAAGGTCATTGCAGAAATTTTAAATAAGCTTGATGATGCAAAATTAATTTCCCTTGACTGCGGCACAAAACAAAATGCAATCCCAAGAGAAGGTAAAGTTTCTCTTGTTTGTGACGAAGATAAATTAAAGGCTGCCATAGAATTTGTAAGGGACAAGTTTAAGGGCGTTGAAGGCGAGTTAATTATAGAATGTGAAAAAATTTCTCATGAGGGAAAAATAGTGACAGCTAAAGACACTGAAAAGCTTGCAAAATATTTACTTGAACTTCCAACTGGCCCTCACACTTTTATAAATGAAGCTAAAAAAGTTCTTGAATCATCATCAAACCTTGCCATAGCAAAACTTCTTGATGACACAATAGAAGTTTTCGTTTCACTAAGATTTGCATCTTCTTCACTTTCTGAAGACTTTGGAAATATTTATATGGACATAGTGAAAAAATTTGGCGCAGAAGCTGAATTTGAAAACCCATATCCTGAATGGGAATACAGAAAAGAATCTAAATT
Source organism: uncultured Peptoniphilus sp. (assembly GCF_946998875.1). Classification (GTDB taxonomy): domain Bacteria; phylum Bacillota; class Clostridia; order Tissierellales; family Peptoniphilaceae; genus Peptoniphilus_A. The sequence continues at coordinate 10,297 of NZ_CAMQAY010000020.1, forward strand.
TAGAGAAATCGTAAAGGACATTTACAAGGAAATGAAGGGAGAGGAAATGGAAGAAGAGTTCACTCACGGTGGACTTGAATGTGGCGTCTTCTTCGAAAAGAATAAGGACCTTGACATTATTTCCATTGGACCAGACATTAGAGGAGCTCACTCACAAAAGGAAAATCTTTCAATTTCATCAACAAAGAGAGTTTACGACCACCTTGTAAAAGTTTTAAAGGCTCTTTAATAAAAAAATTATGGCTGTCATGAGGCAGCCATTTTTTACTTCTTAAAATTCATCTAAGGGTAAAAAAAGAAAGCCCTAAGGGCTTCTCTGTAGTAAATATGTATTGGTTTATAATTTTTTTATTGCTATTACTTCGTTTTCATTTAAGATCAATTGGTCAGTAAGGGCCTCAACTATTAAAAGTCCCCTGCCATTGCATCTTTTTTGAGTACAGTCATATAGAGCCGTGTCGAAGTTCACGCCCCTGCCCTCGTCTTTTACAATTATTTTTAAAGAATTCTTATCCAAAATAAGCTTTAGACAAACTTTTTTATTTAGGTCCTCTTCATTGCCATGCATGGCACCATTTACAACTAATTCATTTAAAATAACTTTTATATCAAATAATTTTTCTTGGTCTCTTATGAAGGGATTTAAATCCCTTATAGCTGAATCTAAAAAGTTTTTTATTAAAGATAAATCACTATTAACAAATCCTTTGTATCTATATAAAGTATCCATAGTTATCACTCCATCTATTTAGAAATTACCCAATACTTTTGCCCTTTAAACTCTAAAGACTTCCTATAAATTTATTAATTTTAAAATTTTACTGTATTATATTTATCAATTTGTTATAATGGAAATAGGCTTGAGAAAGCAATAATTTTTATTAGGAGGAAGATAGAATGAAAAAATACGAATGCTCACTTTGCGGATACATTTATGATCCAGCAGTAGGCGACGAAGACAATGGAATCAAAGCAGGTACACCTTTTGAAAAACTTCCTGAAGATTGGGTATGCCCACTTTGTGGAGCTGAAAAATCTGATTTTGAACCAGCTGAATAATAATATTAAAGGAGGCTCCTGCCTTCTTTTTTTGTGCAATTTTTTAATCTATAAAACTTTGTGCTTCTTAATAAAAAACCCCTTTACATAAGGTAAAGAGGTCTTTTATTAATCTTCTTCTAAAATTTTTTTCCACTTGTCTAAGCTGTCTAGTTCTTCCTTTGAAAGTTCAGGATACTGTGGGTCCATTTCCTTTAGTTTTTCTACAATAACTTCTGACACCAAGTACCTTGAGAACCATTTTCTGTCAGCTGGCACAATATACCAAGGAGCTCTTTTTGTGGAAGTGTTTACAAGCATGTCGGCATAGACCTTCATGTAATCGTCAAAATATCTTCTCTCTGTTATGTCTGATGAAGCGAACTTCCAATTTTTTTCTGGCCTTTCAATTCTCTCCATTAGTCTTTCCTTTTGCTCCTTTTTAGAAACATGAAGGAAGAATTTTACAATTGTTATTCCATTGTTTGATAGGTATTCTTCAAAATTATTTATCTCTTCAAATCTCTTTTCCCAAATATCCTTAGTGACTAAGTTTTTTGGGAAGGGTTGGTCTAAAACTAAATTGTGAACTCTTGACACAAGGACATCTTCGTAGTGACTTCTGTTGAAAATTCCAATTTCGCCACGAGGAGGAAGTTCCTTGGCTACTCTCCAAAGATAATCGTGGTCTAGTTCGCCGTCACTTGGCTTTTTAAAAGGAACGACCTTTGTGCCCTGTGGATTTACCCCTGTCATAATATTTTTTATGAGGGAGTCCTTGCCTGCAGCGTCCATGGCTTGAAGGACTATGAGAAGGGACTGATTGTTTTCTGCATAAAGCCTTTCGTGATAGTCACGCATCTTTTCTATATTTTTTGGAATTAAAACATCTTTAACTTCCTTTTTTTCAAGTTTACCATTGTAAGAAGTTGGTACATCGTACAAATTTAATTTTTTCTTTTCACTTACTAAATATTTTTCAGTATTCATTAAAATCCCGCCTTTTCCTTTGAAAACATAATTGCTGCTTCCAGCATTTGAGTTGTGATTTGATGGGAAGTCATGTCAAAAATTTGAAAGTCTAAAAGTTTTTTGTCACTGTAAAATTTTTCGATTTCCCTTGCAAAGGACTCCTGACCTCTTGGGTCAATTACATCGTCATCTTTCCCGTTATATAAAACCATGGCTCTGTCTTTAAAAATTTCTGGGCTAGCCATGGGATCCATGTCTAGGAAAAATTCATTGATTCTAAATTCTTCTTCCTCTATTTTTTCCTGGTCCTTAATTTTATTTACTGAATCAACAAGGGCCTGCCAGTTGTTTACTCCATTAAAAATAAATGCCATTTTTAAATCTTTTTTAAAGGTATAGAGACCACCAGCAGTTATTGCTCCCATGGAGTGACCACCAACTGCAATTTGACTTTCTGGATATTTTTCTTCTATGTAGTTAAAAATTGAAGGTGCCTCTTCAATATTGTGCATAATGACCCTTAAAATATATTTTGCCTCCATGGACTTGTCCTCGTAATCTAAATTTATATCATTTCTCTCTCCATGATATCTTCCTTCAGGAAGGACTACTCTATATCCATAACTTGCAAAAATATTTCCGCGGAAAATTTGATTTTTCATTGAGGAACCCCAGCCATGATAAAAAATTATAGTCTTATTAGTTTTTTCTCTGGGCTCAATGATAAGTGCTGGCACATCGCCTATCTTTACCTTATCTATATTTGAATAATTCATTTTTAAATACTCCATAATACACCTCACCTACATTATATCCAAAATATTCTTAAAAGAAAATTTTTCCATAATTTATTTTAAGCGCCCCAATTAAGTGATATATTATTATCGGTGATATTTTGAAATACGAATTAAGATATGATGAAATACATGAAATGATAAAAGACGGAAAAAAAATAATCTTTGTGGACATGAGAAGTCCCAAAGAATTTTGTGACTATAAAATTCCTGGAGCAATAAACCTTCCCATACTTGACGATAATGAAAGAGAAGTTGTTGGTAGGACTTATGTAAAAGAAAGCGTGGAGAAGGCAAAGTACCTGGGCATAAATTTTGCCAAGGATAAACTCCCAGCCTACTACCAGAAAATTATTGATTTGAAAAAATCTTATGATGAAGTAGTTCTTTATTGCTCTCGCGGTGGCTACAGGTCCAATGTCTTTTTTAGCTTTTTGAGATCCTTAGGCATTGATGTAAAAAAATTAATTGGCGGCTACAAGTCCTACAGAAAATATATCCGAGAAAATTTAGATTCTTTAATAAGAGAAAAAGAATTTATAGTTCTCTGCGGCAAAACTGGCGTGGGAAAAACTGAGATTTTAAATAAATTAAAAAGTGCTTATCCTGTTTTAAATCTTGAAGAGCTTGCCAACCACAGAGGCTCCATCTTTGGTGGCATAGGACTTACCCTACAGCCTTCACAAAAATATTTTGAGTCCCTTCTCTTTGACGCCTTAGAGGGAGATGAAAAAATTTTCTTCACTGAAGGAGAAAGCTCAAAGATTGGAAATATTCAGCTGCCAAAAACTTTAATAGAAAAAATTTTTTCTGGCAGAAAAATAATAATTGAAGACCATATAAATAGTCGCATAAAAAGAATTAAAAGAGATTACAATTTATCAGATAAAGATGAAATTTATAAGTCTCTTTTAGAAATCAAAAAATTTATTTCTCCTGAAAAGGAAAAAATATATTTAGAAAAATTCCATGAGGGCGACTACGATTTTTTAATAAGAGACCTTTTATTAAATTATTATGACCCCCACTACAAAAAAAATTACAGCAAGGATGACTTGCACTTGGCAAATGATTCTGCTGTAATAAAAAATATTTTAAATTTTAAAAATTCTATTTAACTTCCCAAGAAGGTGGCGTAACTCCTCTTTCTCTTAAAAATTCATTTGCCCTAGAAAAGGGCTTTGAGCCAAAGAAACCTCTGTTGGCAGAAAGTGGTGATGGATGGGCGCCTTCTATTATGAGATGATTTTCATTATTTATAAATTTTTTGCGAGCCTTGGCGTGATTGCCCCAGAGTATGTAAACTACAGGCTCTTTTTTTTCGTTTATTTTTTCTATAACTGCATTGGTAAAAATTTCCCAGCCAATTTTTGAATGGCTCATGGGTTCATGTGCCCTTACAGTTAAGGTTGTGTTTAAGAGCATGATGCCCTCATCTGCCCAGGACTTTAAGTAGCCCTTATGTGGTATGGCTAGACCTAAATCAGAATTTAATTCCTTATAAATATTTTGAAGTGAAGGTGGAATCTTCACTCCATCTTTTACAGAAAAGGCAAGTCCATGGGCTTGACCCACATTGTGATAGGGGTCTTGACCAAGTATTAGGACCTTTAAGTCCTTGTAAGAAGTGTAGTGAAAGGCGTTAAAAATATCTTGAGCCTGTGGAAAAATTTGGTGATGTCTGTATTCTTCTATTAAAAGTTTTCTCAGATCCTTGTAGTAATCTTTTTCAAATTCTTCTTCCAATATTTCTTGCCAGTCATTTTTAAAAATTTCCTTCACAAAATCACCTCCTGAAAAAATCAAAAATACTTTTCTTTAAAGTTGGGTCGATAAGTTCTTCCAGTTCCTTTCTGCTTTCATTAGTTGAGAAGATGACAAGCCTATCGCCCTTTTCAATTTTTGTATTGCCTCTTGGGATTACTGCGGAGTTGTCGTATCTAATTATACCGCCAATAATAATTTCTCTGTGAAGATTGATTTCAGATAATTTTTTGCCAATGTATATAAAGTCGTCGGGAATTTTTATTTCATATACTTGTGCCTTGCCGCCAAACATATAATTTATTGAGACCTTCATGTCAGTGTTAATTGCTTTTATAATTTCATTTGCCACAATGACCTTTGGGTCAATAACCCTATAAATGCCAAGACTTTCTAAGATGCTGTCGTAATTGTTGTCACTTTGAATTATTATATTTTTTGATATGCCTTGACTTCTCGCCAAGAGTCCAAGAACTATATTTAACTCGTCTGATTCTGTCATGGAAATAAAAACTGCATTCCTTGAAATATTTTCTTCCTCAAAAATTTTGTCATTTTTCAAACTTTTATTGACAACAAAGGCTCTTGAAAGATTTTTTCTAAGATCTTCAAACTTTTCTCTATTTGGTTCAATTATTTTTAAATTAATATTTTCAAGGTTGGAGATCATTCTGTTAAAGGTCATGTCCCCTGATGCAATGACTACATCACGCACTTCTTCCTTTTCCTTTATCTCAAAGTGAGAGTATTTGAAGTTTCTTATGTCAGAAGAAAGACCCATGAGATACATATAGTCGCCGCTCTTTAAAAGAGTTTCACCATCTGGCACAATTAAGTCTCCCTCTCTTAGTATTCCCACAACTAAAATTGTAGAAAGAGAGCCTATGTCCTTTATTTTTAAATTTTCAAACTCTTCGTCCATGTCAATAAAGTGACCTGTGACTTCTATTTTGCCCTTGCCAAAATAATCTGCCTCATAATAATTTGAAGAGCCAATTAATTTTGTGGCAAGCTTTGCTGACTCAAGGCTTCTGTTAAAAATATTTACAACATTGGGAAGAGAATTTTTTATAATGCCAATTTCAGAAATATTTTCCATTTCGTCAAGACGCAAAATAATTTTTACATCAATACCTTTGAAAATTGATGCCATTATTAAATTTGTCTTGTCGCTATCTGTGGCTATAATTGCGTAGTCGTATTTTTCTAAATCAAAATTTAGCATAAAATTTTCGTCTAATACATCGCCTTTTATTTTTGTCACAGTGTTGGTGATACTTCCAAAATTTAATTCATCCCTATCAACTATGTCTATGTCAAACTTTTCAAGGCTTAATGTGTTTGCAATTGTAGAGCCAACTTTTCCTGAACCGATAATTAAAATTTTCATTATAATTTAATAATTTCCTTTCTTCGTCTGCCCTTGGAGAATAGTGCGAGAATAGTAAAGAATTCAAGCCTTCCTAGGAGCATGAGAGCACTAAAATATAGTTTAAAAAAGTCACTATAAAAAGCAAAATTTTTCGTTGGACCAATGTCGCCAAAGCCTGGTCCCACATTTGAAAGTGTAGTTGCAACAGAAGAAAATCCTGTTATTACATCTACACCAGAAAGCGTAACTATGGCAGTGGAAACTAAAGCTATAACAAAGTAAGTTCCAAGATAGGCATTTATGCCTAGGACAACTTCGTCGGACAAAGTCTTTCCATCGGAAAGAATTGGAAGGACTGCCTTTGGGTGTGTCGCCTTTCTCATTTCTCTTCTTATTAATTTTAACAAAATAGAAATTCTCGTAACTTTAATTCCACCGCCAGTTGAACCTGCGCAGCCTCCAAAAATCATGAGGATTAGTAAAATAAATTTAGAAAAACTTGGCCACAATTCATAATCTGCATTGGCAAAACCAGATGTTGATGATATTGATGTAACTTGAAAGGCTGAATCTCTAAAGGCCAATAAAAGTGAAGGGTAGCCCTTGGCGAATAAATCAATAGTAATAAAAATAATGGCGCCTATAGTTATTAAAATCCAAAGTCTTAACTCGTCATTTTGTATAACTTCCTTAAATTTTTTTCTGGAAATAAGTGAATAAATTGTAAAGTTTGTGGCACTTAAAAACATAAAGAAGGCGAGGATAAAGTGAACTGCATTGCCTTCATAGGACATGAAGGAGTCGTTGTATGAGGAGAATCCTCCAGTTCCAAGTACGCCAAAAGTATGAACGAAACTGTCAAATACTGGCATACCTGCAATTTTTAAGCAGGTAAAAAGGGCAAGGGATAAAATAATGTAGATGATATAAAGTCTCTTTGATGATTGAGAAATTGTGGACTCAATTTTTCCTGCCACTGGTCCTGGTGACTCTGCCTTAAAAATTTGAAAACCACCTACGCCAAGTTTTGGAAGAAGGCCTACTGTAAAGACAAGTATTCCCATACCTCCAATCCAGTGAGTGATAGATCTCCAAAGAACTACTGACCTTGGGAAGGACTCTATGCCTGATATAACTGTGGCACCTGTTGTTGTAAAACCTGATACAATTTCAAAAAAGGAATCCACATAGGTCATATTAGCTGCTATAAAAAGTGGAATTGCCCCCACAAGAGATACTAGTACCCAAGATGCCGTAACAATTAAAATTCCATCTCTTGGTGAAAGAGATCTGCTTTTAATTTTTAAATTAATTAAAATTAATCCCAATAGAATTGCTATTGCCATTGGGATTATAAAACCAGAGGCACTTCCATCCTTCTCCACTAAACTAAGTATGAGAGATGGCGCCATAAAGGCTGTCTCTATTAATAAAATATAACCTAGTAATTTTGAAATAAGTTTATAATTCATAAGAAGAGCCTCGATTCCTAATTGAATTTAGAGCATCCTTAAATTTCCCTTCTGAGGTAAAAATCTTTTGCATCTTAGGTGCAACTTCGTGCATTGAGAATAAAACTATTCTATCGCCTGCTTCAAGGACTGTCTTTCCATTAGGAACTAACATTTCATTATTTCTTATAACTGCAATAATTAAAATACCTTCAGGAAGATTTAAGTTTTCAAGAGCCTTGCCGCAAACCAAGTGCTTTTCCTTTATAATTAATTCAATACATTCCACTTGTCCATTTAAGAGAAGATTAAGTGAAAGGGAAGACTTACCCCTAATTTCCTTTAATATTTCTGCAGCTGTTATATAAGCAGTGTTAAAAACTGCATCAATGTCTAATTTGTCCAAAATCTTGTCGTAATTAGTTCTGGAAATTTTTGCAACAGACTTATAAATCCCCGTTTGCTTTGCCACAAGACTCATAAGTAAATTTGCCTCGTCAATACCTGTAGATGCTACAAAGGCATCGTAAGTGTGGACCATTTCCTCTTCAAGAATGGCAAGATCTGTTCCGTCGCCATTAATTATCTCTGCACCTGGAACCATTTCCTTTAACTCCAGGCATCTTTCTCTATTTATTTCAACTATTGTGACGCGAATATTTTCCTTTAATAAAAGCATGGCTAGGTAAAGGCCAGTCTTTCCTCCGCCTAAAATCATTGTGCTTCTAAGAGTTTTTGTCTTATTTACACCTGTGTGCTCTTTGTCAAAAATTTCTATGTTTTCTGACTTGCCCGCCAAGATTATTACATCATTTTCTTCAAGAACTGTACGACCATTTGGTATTATTGCATCTCCACTTCTTGAAATTGCTGAAATAAGTAAGTCGTTAATATTTTCAATGTCCATAATTCTCTTGCCAATAAAGTTTGGGTCCTTGCCAATGTTAAATTCAACAAGAGAAACTTTTCCGCCTGCAAATTCGTCGGAGTAAAGTTGGTATCTCTTCATGAGGTATTTTACTATGGACCTTGCAGTGGCATTATCTGGATTTATAATTTTATCTATCTCTAATTCTTCAGATATAAAGTCTAAATGCTTTCTGTATTCTGGGTCTCTGACTCTGGCTATGGCATATTTAGCACCAAGTTTTTTTGAAATTGTGCAAAGTATTACATTAGCCTCGTCATTAGTAGTAGTTGCAATTACATAATCAAATAGAGAGATGTCTAGCTCTTCCAAAACGCCAAAGTCTAGTGCATTTGCGCATATGCTAAGGACATCTAGTGAGTTGGAAATATGCTCAATTACATCTTCATCATTATCTACTACAGTTACTTCATAATCTTCATCTATAAGTGCAGCTGCAAGCCTATAACCTAATTTTCCAGCACCTACAACTAAAGCCTTCATATTTCCCTCCTAAAAAATCGCATCAAGAATTATTTCGAAATCATAATCCTTGTAAATTGATTTTAATTTATCAATAAGTTCCTTTTTCAGCGCGTCCTTTTCCTTTGCATTGGAAACAGCCTCGGCATTGTAATCAATGTCGATGTAAATTTTATTATCTTCAAGCACTATGTCGTGAAAAGAATAAATATTTAAGCTCCCCCTAATAATTTTTTTGAGGTCTTTAGAAACTGATCTAATAATATCTGAACTAGAGCCCAGTGGGTCAGCGTGAATAATGAGTTTTATGCCTAAAAGTTCAGATACTTCCCTTTCTACCTTATCTACTATATTGTGTGCCTCTTCCAGTGTCAAATTATAATCAAGGGCAGCATCAATTAAGACTATAATATTGTCCGGTCCAAAGTCTGTCACCATCATATTGTGGACATTGGATATTCCATCATAAGTTGATACCTTGGACTTTATCTCGTGTTTAGTCTCTTCACTTAAGCCTTTGCCAAGTATAATAGAAATTGTTTCGTAGATGAGAGAAATTGCAGTGTATAAAATAAATAGGGCAACCACTACTCCCACATAGCCATCTAAAATTTTTCCCGTAAACTTTTCTATAACTATGGCGACAATTACAACTAGAGTTATAAGGATGTCGCTAAGAGAATCCTTCTCCTGTGCCTTTAGTGTCGTCGACTCAATTGCCCTTGCCACTTGAGCATAAAATGAGGCTTGCCAAAATTTTATAATAACAGTAATTATTAAAATAACTATTGTAGATTTTGGATAACTTATCTCTACGGGGTGAAGAATTTTTCCCACAGAAGTTCTCAAAAATTGAAAGCCAAGGCTAAGCACGATTCCACTTACAACAAGTGATATTAAATATTCAAGCCTGCCATGGCCATAGGGGTGATCTCTGTCCCTTGGCTTTGAGGCAAGTTTAATGCCAAAAATCGAAATAATTGAGCTCGCGCAATCTGTAACATTATTTACTGCATCGGATAAAATTGAAATAGAGCCTGTAAAAGTATATAAAATAACTTTTAAAAGAGCTGCCATTATATTTGACACAAGTCCAAGAAAGGAAGTCTCCTTGGAAATTTTTGCCCTGTCATAGCCATAGGCGTTGTGACCTCTTTTTAAAATGAGCTTTGCTAACATTTATCCTCCATAAATAAAAACAGGCTCTTAGCCCATATTTATAAGATTTATTTTAGTTACAATCATTATAACACTGAAATATAAGTAATAAAAGGAAAAGAGACACTTTAGCTTGGAATTAAAGTTTTATACTTATAAGTTTGAGGAAAATTTTTGCGAAAAAAATGTACCAAAAATTTTCTGGTACATTTAAAATAATTTTTATTTTTTCTCGATTAAATAAATTTTTTAAGTTTAGGTAGAAGTAGTCCCTCTGAAACTTCTTCTGCCTTTTCCTTTGAGCCTAAAATTTCTACCAGCTTTACTCCAAGTAAAATTGCAAGGGCAGGACCCATGGCTGTAATTATATTATCTTCAACAACAACAGCTTCATCTAAGGGGTTATCTACCTTAAGTCTAGCTTCAATGCCTGGGTAGCAAGTGAACTTTCCGCTCTTTAGAAGACCTGCTGCATCAAGAACTTGTGGACCTGCACAAATGGCAGTGACAATTCTTTCGTCGTCGTTAAATACATTGGCGCACTCTACAACTTTTTTGTCTCTCATTAAATTTGTTGCACCAGGTTGTCCTCCTGGGATGTACATTGCCCTGTAGTCTTCAATGTTTATTTCGTCAAAAATTTTATCGGCAAGGACTTTTACATTGTGAGCCCCTCTCACTTCATTTCTGTCTGTTATTGAAACTGTCTCAACTACTAAGTCAGCCCTTCTCAAAACATCTACAATAGTCAGTGCTTCAATTTCTTCGAAACCATCTGCCAAAAATACTAATAAATCTTTCATGTCGACCTCCTATTTATTCATAATAGAATCCACTGCATTTATAATTGCAGCTCTAAAACCGTCTCTTTCTAAAGATTTTACGCCCTTAATGGTTGTGCCAGCAGGTGTAGTAACTTGGTCCTTTAACTCACCTGGGTGAATACCAGACTCTCTTACCATCTTGGCAGAGCCTGCCACTGCTTGTGAAATTACCCTATAAGCCATATCTCTAGTCATTCCATGAGACACTGCTGCATCTGCTGCAGCTTCTATGTACATGTAGACATAGGCTGGCATGCAACCAGAAACTGCCTCATAAATTTTTATATTTTTTTCTTCCACAATTTCAGTTTCGCCAAAGGAAGATATAATTTTTCTGAGTTCACTTACTTCATCCTCAGTAACATTTTCGCCAGGGCAGATTCCTGTCATTGAAGATAAAATTTTCGCAGGCGTATTTGGCATTGCCATTAAAAGTTTTTTGCCTGGAAGTTTTTCTCCAAGTTTTTTCAAATCGTAGCTTGATGTAACTGAAATAATAATTTGATTTTTAACTTCATTTTTAATTTTATCTAGGACCTCGTCATAGACATAGGGTTTAATTGTTAAAATCACTGCGTCAGCATTTTTCACTACATCAACTTCTGAGTCCATTATTTGTGCCTTTTCAAAATTCTTAAAGGCTTCTCTCTTTTCCTTACTCCTATCGTAAAGAAAAGTTTCTATGTTATTATTTAAAAGACCATGGGCCATGGCAGAACCCATATTGCCAAGACCTATTATTCCCATTTTCATCTCTATCACTCCTTAAGTAGATTATACACGAAATTACTTAATTTTTCATTTATGTGCTATAATTAATGCGGTGATTTAATGAAAAATATTTCTTTTATAAAATTATTTTTAACATTTTTTAAAATAAATGCCATTACCTTTGGTGGCGGATACACTATTGTGCCTGTCATCAAGGATATTTTTGTATCAGACTTAAATTTAATCGACGAAGATGAAATGATGGACATAGTTGCCATATCCCAAGGCGGACCTGGAGCCATGGCTATATCTTGTTCAGTCTTAACTGGCTACTACCTAAAGGGACCTCTTGGAGCAGTAACTTGTCTTATTGCATCATCCCTTCCCTGTCTAATAATTTTATCTGTGATTTCAAATTTTTACCAAGAATTTAAGGCAAACTTTTTTATAAACTCCGCCCTTGAAGGAATAAGTGGAATAATCTCTGCAGTTTTATTCATCACAGTTTTTCGCATGGGAAAATCTTCCTACAAGAAGAACCCAAGATTTAGTGCTGTTATGATTATTCTGGTCTTCTTAGTAGCCTTCTTCACAGATATTAACACAGGACTAATAATTTTATTCTGCGCCCTTGCAGGAATTTCTTATTTTAGCGTAATGGAGAGATACAAAAATGCTTGATTTG
>NZ_CAMQAY010000021.1 GCF_946998875.1 uncultured Peptoniphilus sp.
TTTCATTTGTTTTGAAATTGTCCCACAGTTCCTTGAGAATCAAGCCAGTAGAGTTGCTTTGATTATAGATAAAGGTATAGTCAAGGGCGTCATTATGGTAACTTTTAGTAGTCAAATCTTGCTCCTCCCTCAAGCTATCTTCAATAATATCCAAAATCTCATCCTTTTCTACGCCAAAATTTTTCATCAGTTCATAGTCGTCGATAAATTTTCCATCAGGCAAAGAAAAGTTGTATGCAAAATAGCTTGGAGGATCATCATGCCAAGTATTGTAAATCTGAATCATTAGACTCAATACATGGTCATCTTGGTAAACTGAAAATGAAGAGTAGATGCCAATGTTTTCACCCTCAATCTTATCTTTGCCAGACTGGTAAATCTTTCTTAAATTTTCTGCAATTTCGTCTATCTCTTGGTTTGCCTTATTTGCATCCTTAGAGTCCAAAAGTATCCTAGGTAAATGAAGACCAAAGTCATCTCCCTTTGCAGAAGCTATTCCTTTTTCATCGACAAAGTCCTTCCAGACCTCCCTGTCCTCAACATAGGAAGACATAGAACCAATAATTGCCCCCTTAACCAGCTTTAAATCCTCTTTACCCTTAGAAGAAGTTTTCTTAGAATCTTCTCCAGAAGAATTTTTCTTATTATTAGCATTAGCCTCACTTGTATTACTTGTATTTTCCTTTGGCCCCTCTGCCGAAGTTTCTCCCTTCTGACATCCTGCAAGGAGGGCAAGAGCAAGTATCATAATAATAAAAATTTTAAAATTTCTTTTCATAGATATCCCTCACATAAATAATAAGTATCCCTTAACTTAATTATAGTACAGAAAGAAAGCTTCTGCATTTTATAGACTAGCGCCATGACTTTATGTAAATAAAATAGTCTATATAATCTTAACCCTTTGGAAGTCCAATCTTAAATTCGTCGTGCAATAGCCTTGTAATCATGGCAGCCATCTCTGCTCTGGATACTTTTTGCATTGGACTAAAGTTCATATTTACGTCCCCAACTGCAACTCCAGACCTGTATAAAAGCAAAATCTCTTCTGCAAAGGGTGTGCTTTCCTTGACATCAGATATGTCTGTAAGAGGCACATCGGGATTTATGAAGCCCTTCTTGTAAAAGTTGTCGCAGCGACCAAGCATGCCAGCAACCTCGCACCTCTTAGCTGCCCTATTCCAGTCCTCAGCCTTTTCAAGACTTATAGCGCCAGAGGCAACTTTGTCGTTATCGTAGATGCCATTTTCATAGCAGTAGCGCACATAAGGCATGTACCAGACCTCGCCCTTCACTTGCTTGATATCAGAACTTGATACCATTAACTTGGAGTGAACCTTGGCAGAGATGCAAGCAAGCTCTGCCATAGTCACCTTGCCAAGGGGATCAAAGACTGTCTTAGACTTGCCCTTCATTATCTTGTCGTAGTTTGCTATGTAAACATACCTAAGGTACCAAGACTCAGACTTGAGGTCCTTGAAACCAAGATCATCAATAAGCTCCTGATCAGTGACATCGCCAAAAATTAAGTCGCCTGGGTTATCGTAAGTGTCGTTAAACTCTGGATATTGGACATTGCCCACAAGTTCTGTAGCAAAAACCGCTGAAGAGAGAATAAAAATCATCATTATCATAGCCAAAGTCCCGGCAAAAGTTTTTCTCATAAATTTCATATAATTACCTCCTTAAAATTAATTAAAAGTCAAAGTTTATTCTTTTATAATAATTTTATATCAAGTCTACCTTTATCACATCACCCAAAAGGGTGATGTTTTATAAAAATTTTTAAATTTTTATAAAATTAGGAATAAAAAAACACCTTCAAGTTAGATGTTAAAATTAATATTAATTTGTGGAAAATTTGATTTTAAATGCTCACCAAAGATCTCTGTTTTATGTTTCTTACACAGTTTATTTTATTTCAAAAAAGGCCTATTATCTTTTTATTTGCTATTCATAAAACAAAAGAGTAGCATATAAGCTAGGAAGACTTAAATTCTTGTGCTTGACCTTAATTTCCAATTAACCAAGGAGCTATTTATGAATAAAAATAAATTTTTTCATATAAACTATTATGTGCTCATTAAAATAGGAATTATACTATTTTTAATTAGTCCCCTTAACTCTCTTTTAGCTATGTTTTTTCAGGGTCCAGCTTATCAGTGGCCTTTTCGAATTTTCTTCATTGTCCTTTCAATTATAGGCCTAATAGTAGGATTTCTTCTCTTTTGGTACTTGCTTTTCTCTACTTTATTCTACTTTTTGAAAAAGGATATAGAAAAAGCAAGATCCCATTTGGTCCACTTTTTAGCCTTGGCCTTATTGCCCCTTATCCCAATTTTGTTAAGTCTAATTTTTGAATTCAGACAAGCTGCTTTTCATTCCCTCCCTAAAATAGGAGACCTTTTTTATCCAGCCGGAGGAAAAGTCTACACAGAATTTTTGCCTTTTCTATTGGGAGAACTTAAAAAAATCCTCAGTCATCCATCCTATATCATTCCTTACGATTAATCTTTAAGGCAATAATTTAAAATAAGCAGAGAATAGAACTTGTTGTTCCCTTTTAACTTAAAATTAAGTTTAAAAAATTTACTAAAATTTCCTAAGAAATTGCGAAAAAATAGCAGCTACAAAGGTAGCTGTTACTTAAAATTACTTGCTTTTTCTTCTAATCCAAGGTATTACTCTATTTACTTCCTTTAAATATATTTCATATTCTTTTCCAAATTCATTTTTTAACCATTTTTCTTCTGTGTTTTTCATTAGTATTGTTAAGAAGGCCCAGAAAATAAAAGGCAGTATTAATAAAAAATAGTTTGCTGTAAGTAATAAAGAGCCTGTGAATATAAATATAAAGGCCGAATAAACAGGATTCCTTACAAAACTGTAGACCCCACTTGTTATCAACTTCTTCTCCTTAACTTTTTTATTTATTTTCTCCACTATAACTGCTTGTAGCCATAAATATATGCCGAAAAGGATTAAGAGTATTCCACTTATAATAAAAATTATTTTCCCTTTATTTAGTTCTCCTTGATATAGGTATCCTTTGAAATGAAGGCATAAGCCTACTATTGTAAGTATTAAACAAGTAAAGACATAAATAGGTCCAACTCCAAAAGCAGGCATTTTAAATTCTTGTGATTTCATTCTCTATCACCTGTGATAAAATAATCGCAACAATCTGCTCCCTTTGCTATTGTACCTTTTCTGTGAAGTACTCCATGTTGAAGACTTATCATCACATGGTCAAGATCACAAAAAAGGGGCATCAGTTCAAAGGCGCCAAGTTTCTTGGTGTAGGTACATATTGGGCAACGAGTAATTCTATAATAACACGCACCCTCATAGGGCTGACCTTCGAAGTCGACTTTAAAAGAAGTTGGATAGAGCTTTTCCTTTTCTGGGGTGTACCAATTGTAATACTTAATAATATTTTTCTTATTGGCTTTTTTCCCCATCTTAGTATTGAGATTAACCAAGGAAAAATACCATTTTACAGAATAAAGAGAGCGACGCATCATTTCCTGAATGGTCTCTGGCGGAATCTTCTTTTCGCTTGCTATGTATGGAGCGACAAAGGCAAGGGCGAAGATCTCATTGTATGCCATGGGATTGTCATCGCCAATATCATCTG
This sequence comes from uncultured Peptoniphilus sp., assembly GCF_946998875.1. Classification (GTDB taxonomy): domain Bacteria; phylum Bacillota; class Clostridia; order Tissierellales; family Peptoniphilaceae; genus Peptoniphilus_A. The sequence continues at coordinate 3,638 of NZ_CAMQAY010000021.1, forward strand.
CTTCTTCTATTAATTTTCCATAAGTTATTTTGCTTTTTTTCATTATTTCTCTTACATAGTCCTGTCCATAATTTTCCAGCAAAACTTTTTTCATAGGATGCTTAAATAAATTGAAATAAAAACTGTGATTTTTCATATTTTATGCCTTGCCTTTTTTTTATCTTATTTTTTAGCAATAACTACCATTTGTTTTTTTTGGTCTAAATGATATTGGCATGTAAATCCCAATTCTCTTAGCATTTTTGTCAAGTCCTCAGCTTTGTAAACTTCAAAATTTATAATATTCAATATTTTTTTTACATCTCTTCTTTCCTTTGACGACACTTCATTGCATATTAAAAACTGTCCCTCTTTTTTTAAGACGCGATAAATTTCTTTAAAACATTTTTCTATGTCATTCCAAAAGTAAATAGTTTCAAAAGCTGTGACAATATCTATGGATTCGTCTTCAAAGGGAAGGCTCTTTACATCTCCCACCAATATTTGACATCTTCCAGTCTTTATGGCTTTTTTATTTATTTTACTTGCCATTTTTACACTTGTCTCTGAGTGATCAAGACCATAAACTTTATCAGCTTTAGTTAAAAAATATTCTATGTTCCTACCACCACCGCAGCCCAAATCTAGGATAGTATGATTATTATCAATATTTATGTAAGACCTTCCCCACTTGGCTAGTTTTTCATGTCCTTTATTCATGCTTTTTAACATAAATCTGCCTCCAAAATTGTCTTTTGGCTTTCTAAAATTCTCAAAAAAACTCTTAAACATTTACTCCTCTCCTTGATACTAATTATCATCTGTATTATATCACCTTAGCTTCTATTAGATTTAAAATTTTTACTAGAGAGGAATATATTTAAAAAATTTAATGTTTAAATTTCTTCACAAATTATTTTGCACAAAAATAATGGCTTCTAAGATTTTTTAAAATCCTAAAAGCCATTAATTGTTACGCTTTTTAACTTTTATTATATTTTTTCATCAATGCTAAATTCTTCATGCAACTTGAATTGTCAGTATGGATAAATTTTATATTTTTTAAAAATAATGTCATTTATTTCAAAATACCTTGCCTAGTGAAAAATACATAAATATGTCTTAAGATGTTCAAGTCAAAGTTCACTATCAGTTGAAATCCGTCATACTTTAAGCGACTTTAAATATTCTTTTTCTTTCGGTGTAATGCGCCTACTTTCACGCGCCTTCTGTATTGTCTTATTGTGAGTCCACCTATCTAAGCGCTGATCTTCAATATATTTTATAGTCGCATCCCACTCTTTTGCCAAAGCAGTTGCAAAAAACCAGGCAATCATCATTTGAACATAATAGTCTTCACTTTTAACAGAAAGAGGTATCTCCAAATACTCAGGCTTAAAATCATCATCAAGGAAGTGAGACATTAACATCTCAATTCCAAAGCGGCAAGTATAGGTCTTTTCAGATGCGGACCATTCTTTAATTTTTTCCAAAAGTGCTTCTTTATTCTTCTTGAAAATCTTTGGAGACATAATATCGCAAACAGCCCAATTATCTACATAGGGCAGAAATTCATCAACTGCCACAATGCAGGCATCATAGTTTTTAATTTCAGAGATGATGAGTCCGTGAAGCATATTTTCATCATAGTATTTATGAGGCAGATCCTTTAGAAATTTAGATGTTTCTGGCTCCTCAATAACTTTTTTAGCAAGCTTTCTGAGCTCAGGAACTCTTACTCCTATAAAAAGGTGTCTTGGAATATTTGGTGTCAATTTCGCCTGAAAATCAGCGTATGAAATATCCTGCAATGCCAATAATTCTTCTTTGATATTCACTTCTTTCACTCTCCATACAATTCTAATTTGCCGTTCTACAATTGATCTTTGACATCGATACCACACACTCCGCCTTAGCTTTCACCAGTATATGCTTCCTACCCATTGGCATTTCTTTAGATAAGCATGACACGAGAGCTTTATTTTAACATCAACTTGTAGATTTCATAACTCTTATAATTTCTTTAGTTTATTAAAAAGTTTTGCTATTTTAAATCTTTAAGCGAAGCTTATTCACCTACTGTTTTATTTCCCATACCATTGTCACTGTATCTGCTAAGTCTATGTCATCTGGTTCTATATCAATGTCATAGGATGGTTCCAAGGCATATGATTTTCTCACTTCAAACTTATCAACTGGAGATGTTCTTATATCTATTTCTCCCCAAGAATAATCTATGGATTGCACTTCTCCTAAACTAACTCCTGCAGCTATTGCCATAATCTCTGCCTTTTCTCTGGAATTTTCTACCGCACGTTTAATGACTTCTTTTTTCACTGCGTCTTTATCCTTTACAGTGTAGTCAATTGAAAATTCAACCTTAACAGAACATAGGGACAGTTCGTAGAGGACACGACCCAGCATTTTATTATCCTTTGGAAATTGGATCTGTGTCCTATGGTAGAATTTGTAGCCAAGAAATCTTTTTTTATAATCGCCATTGTAATCTCTGTAGCTTTCGTATTCTGATTGGATCGAAAAATCTTTGGTCTTTAGAGCTTCGCCAGAGAGTCCAGACTTTTCTATGGCTTCTCTTAAAATCTTGGTCTTCTCCGCAGACTGTCTCACAGTTTCTTCGTAGTCTTTGTAAACTCCTTCAAAAATTATTCTTAGGCTAGTTGTGTCCGGCTTCACAGACACACTTCCACTTCCCGTTACTCTAATAGTTCTCATAGTTCCTCCTAAATTTTATATTTAATTCAAAAAGTTGAGTGGAAATAACAAGAATCCACTGACAGTATAATGCGATTCATCTCTGTCTACCCTGCCATAAGTCGCATAAAAATATAGTACCGCTTTATAGGAAGAGACAACTCCTTCCCATGAGTCAAATGGATTTAAAATTAACAAAGGGAGGATTAATAAAATAATTATCTTCTTCTTTCTATTTTTCCTTGGCAGAGCCATAATCTTTTCCATTTCGTGATACTATTAACCCTTGCCCACTATGGACTTGATTCAACCAAATAATTTGTGAATAGGTTTCCTTGTTAACCAAACTCTTCCCATCTAGAATGTTTTATTTATCCATCACTTCATCCGCTAACATTATAACACCGTCCTTCTCAAAAGTTCCTGTAAACAGCTTCTATTACATCTTCACTTTCCTTGATAGTTAAATCAAAAATACCTGTAGTTTTTTCAACAACTATCTCCTTCATGAGCTCTTTATGGATCTAAAATGTAAGCTTAGGATTTCCAAAAGTGAAGATTTCATATTCTATTTTTGATTATTTTGAAACAGTTTTTCTTAGAATTATATTAGTCTATAATTGGCACAGCTATTTTTTGATCGGCTCCTCTTTCTAAATGAATCGGAGTTGTTTGGAAGAAAAGTTTTTTTGACTTATTATTTGTTGCATTAAAAGTGGTGTCAATATAATAAGTCTCATCACCTATGATTACATAGTTCCAACGATGTTTCATGACATTACTACTGATGAATCCAACCTTTAAGCCTACTGCCTCTCCTAAGATCTGGAAAAGTTGAGAAAAAGCAACGCAGGTTCCCTTGTGACTTATAGCAGCAGCAAGAGCAGACCTGGATCTGTGATCTTTATCATAGCTAATATTCTCGGTAATGTAGGTGTTTAGAAATTCAGCCTTTTCTAAATCTGTTAAGCCTTTATCTAGCTTCCCCTTTATCTTTTCTTCCAGCTCCATTAATTCTTTAAAATCTTCTTTTTCTGCAAAAAATTGGACCAATAAGTCACATTCATAATAGTCGTCTTCAGGTCTTATATCCTCTACACGAACAACTAAAAGATTATTTAAGGTTGAACTACCTGGGATTATAAACTCTTTATCTATTCCATGTCTACCCTTAGTTTGTTCTAAAAAGTTTTTTAATTCTTCATTAATTTTTATAGTTATGGGCTTATAAGCTTCCTTATCTTTAGCTTCATAGAAAACTTTTTTGACAACCGACCCGAGTTCTTCTTTACTTGTTAAAATCTTACATTTTACCATTGTATTTTCCCTTTTTCTATATTAATCTTCTTAGCTGATATAAGATATAAGATTCTTTTAGAATCTTTAAATGTAGGTAATTCTTACACCATTCCAAAATACTTAAATGCATCTTCTATTGCTTTTTTCTTAAATTCTATTTCTCGTCATTTATCGTCACCTAATTCTAAATCTAAGTGGTCCCATGGATTTAGTTTAGATAATATGGCTATAGCCTCAGCCGTCGAATCTTGCCAATCAAAGCTCCCTTATTAGAAGCTTTTCTTGGAAAGTCTTGGCATGAGCCCCACCTATATCGCTACTTCGATTCTCTGTGCGAATCTCGTACCAATAGGGTTATGGCTTGAACATGGCGTGAATGGTCGTTACTTATAAAACTAAAGAAATTTTCAAAAGCCGTTATGTGGGAATATGTCCACTAATTGCTTAATTATAACTCTCTAGCAGATAGGCATTATAGCTATTAAAAAATAATTATTGCTTTATTCAAAAATCAACTTCTATTTCCATTCAAACTAATTTCATTTTTCTTAATTCTAAGGCTTAAGTCCTTAATATTTTTTTCTATTTTAGATATAATTTTCCTAAAAAACTCATCATCTTGACCTGTTGGATCTTCTAAATTCCAGTCCTCTGTATATTGATTTTCTACAATTGGACAGACTACATCACATCCCATAGTAATGGATATATCAATATCTGGCAGGTCAGAAATCAGCTTTGAATATTGAGTTTTCTCCATATCAATATTGTATATATCTTTCATTAATCTGACAGCATCTTGATTTATTTGGTTTTTTATTTGTGTTCCAGCTGAATAGGAGTCAAACACATCTGAAGCATATTTTTTCCCTAGGGCTTCTGCAATTTGGCTCCTACAGCTATTATGCACACATATAAATGCAACTTTTGGTTTTTTCATTTTAATTTACACCATTTTGTTCTAATAAATCTTTTACTTCATCCTTGTTTAAAACTTTACCATAGGATACAACTTTGCCGTTTATAACTAATGCCGGAGTAGACATAACTCCATAACTTGCGATTTGAGAAAAGTCTGTAATGTGGTCTATATCTTCTTCAACATTAAGTTCACCAAGTGCTTCCCTGGCTGATTTTTCTAAAGCAAGACATTTCGAGCAGCCAGAACCTAGTATCTTTATCCCCTTCTCTTTTTTCTTTTCTTCTGCTTTTTCTAAATTCTCTGACGGGTAATTTACATCACAACAACTTGTTTCTTTAACTTCCTTATTATTAACAGGTTGGCAATTACCTCCGCAAGTACAATCTTTATCTCTTTTTTCTTTCTTACCAAATAATCTCATTTTTTTCCTCCTTAATCCACACGATTGTTTTCACAAGAGCATATATTTTTTACTTTCTACTTAATACTTTCATTTTAAGTTGCCCATTAAATTAAAATAGGGCTAAAAATGTTAAATAAGTATCCTACAGCAATTATCCCAAAAGTACAAATTCCTATGAATAGAAATAAAAGCTTTGGTTTAACTGCTTTTTTTAACATAATCAGTGATGGTAGGCTTAGCGTTGTTACTGCCATCATAAAAGATAAGACAGTTCCTATTTGAGCGCCTTTTGACAATAGAGCTTCTGCTATTGGTATACTTCCAAAAATATCAGCATACATTGGTACTCCGACAATAGTTGCCAAAACCACTCCAAGTGGATTCTTGCTGCCTAAGATATTTTCTACCCAAGTTTGAGGAATCCAATTGTGTATCAATGCCCCTATGCCCACACCTACTAAAATATAAGGGAAAACTTTTTTAAAAGTGTCACTAACTTGAGTTTTAGAAAAATCAACCCTGTCTTTTAATGTTAAGCTTGGAGAGCTAATATCAACTTGACTTGCATTTTTTATAAAATCTTCTACATATCTTTCCATATGCATTTTTTCGATGAGGCTACCACCGATTACAGCAATAATTAGCCCGAAGATTACATATGCTAGAGCTATTTTGGCTCCAAAGATGCTCATAAGTAAAATAAGACTACCCAAATCAACCATTGGAGATGATATTAAAAATGAAAAACTCACTCCAATAGGCAACCCAGCACTTGTAAAGCCCATGAATATAGGGATTGAAGAGCATGAACAAAAAGGTGTTACTGTCCCTAGTAAAGCAGATATAATGTTTGCCCCTAATCCATCAAAACGTCCCAGAATTTTTTTACTTCTTTCAGGTGGAAAATAGCTTTGTATATAAGAAATTATAAAAATTAACACGCAAAGTAAGATTGTAATCTTTATAACATCATAGATGAAAAATTGTAAGCTTCCTCCAAGTTTTGAAGTCATATCAAGGCCAAGATTTGTTAATACTTCTCCTATCAATACATTGAGCCATTTCATTCCTAAAATTTGATCTTGAATAAAACTCCACATCTCTAACCTCCGTAAACTTTAGATTCCTTATTTTCTAAAAACCAGTGCTTTGTATTATTAGCAATATTTACTAAGAATAACATAACTGGTACTTCAGTAAGAACACCTACAGTACAAGCTAATGCAACTGGTGAATCTATCCCAAATATTGCTATTGCAACAGCTACAGATAATTCAAAGAAATTTGAAGCTCCAATCATGCCTGCTGGTGCAGCTATTTTAAAAGGTAAACCTACTTTTTTGCTCAACGTATACGCTATAGTAAAAATTAGGAATGTTTGAAGGGTAAGTGGAATAGCTATCAATAAAATATGAAATGGGTTTTCTAAAATTACATTTGCTTGTGAAGAAAATATAATTATTAGGGTCAATAGTAGTCCAACTGTTGTCATTCCATCAAATTTAATTAAAAATTGTTTTTCAAAATAATCCTTTCCTCTTTTATCAATTACTGTTTTCCTTGTGATGACACCTCCTAATAATGGAATAGCAACAAATAAAAACACACTAGTAAATAATGTGCTATATGGTACTACAACATTAGATACACCTAATAAAAACTTCACTATAGGTACAAAAGCAATTAAAATAATTAAATCATTTGTGGCTACTTGAACCACAGTGTAAGCAGGGTCACCCTTTGTAAGAGTCGACCACACAAAAACCATAGCAGTACATGGCGCAGCCCCGAGCAAAACAGCTCCAGCTAAATAATCATTGGCCAAATCATTAGGAATGATATTTTTAAATATAATAAAGAAAAACAAATAAGCTATTCCAAACATAGTAAATGGTTTTATTAGCCAATTAACAGCCCATGTTACAAATAGACCTTTTGGATTTTCTCTAACTTTTTTAATACTTTGAAAATCTACTTTCATCATCATTGGATAAATCATAATCCAAATTAATATTGCTATCGGCACAGATATACCTGCAATTTGCATTTTACCTAAAGCAGATGGGATTATAGGTATATATTTTCCTATAAGTACCCCTACAATCATGCAAAATAATACCCATAAAGTTAGGTATTTTTGAAATACATTAATCCCTTTATTCTTATTTTTTTCCATAGTTCTTCTCCCCTATTCTTATTTTTTCTATAGTTCTTCTAGCTCTTTTAGTATAGATACATTCAAATGTTTCTATGTGTAGTGCAGAAAAATTTACTTAGTCCTAGTGTGACAAATACATTCCTCTCCGCTATCAAATATTTCCTTTAAGTCGGATTGCATATCCTTCAGAATCTTCTTATTGGCAATGTAATATATGTTTTTTCCTTCTCTTCTGCTGATAACTAGATTTGCATCCTCTAATCTTTTCATATCATTAGACAGTGTTGGTTGTGTTATATCGAATTTCTCTAATATCTCACAAGCACAAAATTCATTACAAGATAACATATCTATAATTTCTAATCGTTTTGGATCACTTAAAACCTTTAATTTTTTTGATATCTCTATATATTTATTCTTCATGTAAACCTCCTTCATCTTTTCATATAAAATTATACAAATCATATAGAAAGTTGTCAATGTGTTTTTTTCTTTATCTCTTAAAATAATTTTTATTGTTCCCTTTTCACCATCTCAACTTATTTATATCTATAAAAGTGTATTATCGCTGTGCATTATCCCTAACTTTATTTTGTAAACTTTTTTCTATACTCTTTCTAGTATTATCATCATAAAGTAGAATTTAAAGCAAAAAATTAGGCCTTTAAGATTTATCCTAAAATCCTAAAAGCCATTGGTTTCAAAAGTCTTATAACCCATCATCTTATTTTCTTGACATCAATACTACAGTCTCAGCCGTCGAATCTTGCTAATCAAATCTCCCTTATTAGTCACTTTTCTTGGAGATTCTTGGCATGAGACCTACCTCTATCGCTACTTCGATTCTCTGCGCGAATCTCGTACCAATAGTGTTAGGGCTTCAACGTGGCTTGAGTGGTCAGTATGAATAAAATTTGGTATTTTCCAAACGCCTTGTATGTGGAAATAGGTCAATTAATTTTTTAATCTTTATCATACTAGCTACTTTAATTAATAAGCCTATTTTTATAAATGAAGAGGAAGTCCTGCTAAGGTTTCAGCAAGAACTCTCACACATGATTAAACTGCTGTCATTTGCATAGCAGTAAATTCGTTGACATTCCTACCTGCCGTTGTCCTCCCAAATAAAAAAGACGATGAAGATATCCTCTCCCCGTCATTAGGTTTGTCTCTCGACTTAAATATTAAATTTAAAATGTTTATAGCGCCATCTCCTAAAAGTAGTTATGAAAAAAGCACCTACTGGTGTAGACGCTAAAATCTATTTTTTTCTTTCTTCAATGAGCTTATTATACTCTTCTTCTAGTTTTTTTCTTTCCTCTTTAGGTATCTCCATTGCTAGTCTAGAACTTATGGAAGATATTCTAAAGTCAAGTAATAAAATATTTCTCTCCTTGCCATTTGTTGTTTTCTTATTTCTATTTTTGTATTGTGATAAATTACCTTTAAAATTTTTGATTCTTTTGTCTTCTATAATTAAAAGTGTATCTGCTAGGTTATTTATAAGCTCCTCATCATGGCTTACAAATATAAATGGTCTATCATAAGATTTCAATAGTTTTTCTAAACTTTCTATAGCATTTATATCTAAAAAGTTTGTCGGTTCATCAAAAATAAGATAGTTAAAACCAGAAGTTAATATTTTAGCCAATTTTACCTTGGCTTTTTCTCCATCACTTAAAATACTTACAATCTTGTGGACATCATTAGTCTTAAATCCTAATCTCGCAAGAACAATTCTTGTCATTGTTTCATCATATATAGATGTATTTAATACATTTGCTAGGATATCAGCATCTTCTTCTAAAATATCACTCATTTGACTAAAATAACCTATTTTAAGATTTGGATGCACCCATACATTTTCTTGATTGAGAATCATATTTACAAGGGTGGTTTTTCCACTTCCATTTTCTCCTATAAGAGCTGTTTTTGAATTATTTTTTATTTGAAAGTTGGATTTTTCAAATAAAATCTTATTTCCAAACTCTTTATTTAGCTTTTCTCCTCTTATCAAGATTTTTGAGTGAAGTTGTTTATTATCTGGAATGGATAGTTGTATTTCTGTTTCTTCTTTAGGTTTTTCTTTTACTTCTAGTTGATCTATTCTGGATTCTACAGATTTTACTTGTTTATCTAGTTTTTTCTTGTTTTCTTGACCGCCCATCTTATGGAGCCTTGCTTCTGAGTTTCCCATCCTTTTAGGCGTGGTTCTTACTTTTGATGATTGTTCTTTTATATTGCTAGCTAAATTTTCAAGTCTTCTTTTTTCTTTTATAAAATTTGAATACTCTTTTTCTTTAAACTTAAGTCTTTTCTCTCTTTCTTCAAGATAGAATTTGTAGTCTCCATTATATTCTTCAATTCTTCCGTTCTTTAATTCTAAAATCTTTTTACAAGTTTTATTTATGAAATCGCGATCATGGGAAATTAGAAGATATCCAACTTTTCTTGAATTTAGCTTTCCTATAAGTTCTTCCTTTTGCTTTAAGTCTAAGTGAGATGTAGGCTCGTCGATTAATAGAAATTTAAAACTATCTGATAATAGGTCTGTTAGCTTTAATCTTTGCTCTTCGCCTGGACTATAGTTGTCATTAGCCCTTAACTGTGATTTAGAGTAGACTTCATCAGAAAAGTATTTGACTTTACTGTTATAATTTAATAAATAACCCAGTTCTCTATTCACTCTTACTTGACCAGTATAGTCTTTATCTAAGCCTAATATTATTCTTAAAAGAGTAGTTTTACCCGTTCCATTCTCACCTATTAAAGCTATCTTTTCATTTTTATTTATTGATAAACTATCAATTTCAAATAGCTTTCTATCTGGTAAAGTTTTTATTAAGTTTTGTATATATATCATAAATCCTCCTATGTTTTTGTGAGAGGATTTCTTTTCCTCTCTTTTCAATTCTTAATAATATTTAAATTAATCATTTTTCTTTACCTCCTGAAACTATTATATACAAGTATCTATCCTAATAAATAATATTACACACATATATATAAGACCTTACAAAAATTTATAGTTGCTGAGATTACACTATAATTTTTCCATCCTTTTTAATAATGATTTACGATGCTTAAAAAAATATATAATTGTTCAAAACAACAAATCTAAAAATCTATAATTTTTTGAATAAATTCTCTAGCACTGTTTAGCTTTTTATCTTCATTAAGATTTCCTCTTTCCAAAATAGAATAAACCCAATCTTTTTTATTTTTTTCATTAGACTTATCAAAGCTCTCAAGCTCACCTACTGGCACAATAAATAATCCTTTTTTATAAAAAATCTTTTCAATATCTAGATAAGCACTATAAGACTCCCCTTTTAACACAGAATATCCATTATTTTTAATAAATTTTCGTAATTCACCATTATTAGAATTTATACAATCATAAATTTTATTCAATCCAGTTTCAATTTCTTCAAATTTAATATCAAATGATTTACAAAGTTGATTTAGCTGTCTTTTATCATCAATAATATCAAAATCTGGAATTGCTATCACTGGAACATTTAGAGCTCTTAGAGCTGACACCACATCTTTCATCCTTGCCTTTCCACCGCAGTGTGTGAACATAATATCTAGAGTAGAAATATGTGTGTTTTCCAAAATAGAATCAAGCATTGCTTTATAAAATAAACAATCATAATCACTTTCACAAACTACTACTTTTTTATGAAATAAACCATCAAATATATTAGAATATCGAAGTATTGGATTTCTCCATAGTTCTTGTATTTCTTGATTGTTAAGACAAAATATGTTATTAGCGCAATTATTTCTGTTTATACGTATTACATTTGTATCCGAATTATTGGCATCTAATAATCCATTAATTACTTCAGCACTATGTGTTGAAATAAATAATTGACGATTATTTATTTCATGTCCACCAAACATTTTACCTATTATTCTAGCTTGCGGTGGATGTAAAAACGCTTCAGGTTCATCTATTAGTGTAATAGGAAAGTCTGAGGTAAATGCGTCAAGAATTATACTAGCAAAACTACGCATACCATCGCCTTGAGAGTCAAGCAGTGGAAGACTATTAACCATTCTATAGTATATAGATTCTCCATCCCTTCCTCCTTCCCATTTAGGACGCTTTCCTACATGTAAAGCAACATGAATACCACATCTTCTATTTACAATTAATTCTTGATTAAAGCTTTCATAAAATAAATTGGAAATTTTATCTTCAAGTTCATTACTATTATATAATTGATTTAAGGCATTAATTTTCTCATAATGGTTCTGACCATACAATTGTTTTGTCTTTGAAGATATTAATCTCTCCTCTGTATCTAAACGACTCACAAACATTCTATACAAATAATACAAATTTTTACTATCCCAGCTATCTTTAAGTTGATTGTAGGGGAGTGAAGAATTTTCAAGATAATAATAACCTTTCTCGTCTATACTTATCCTCCCCTTAAAAAAACTTTGATCCAAATCGCCTTTAAATTCCAAATTAAGTTTATTTACAACTATAGTATCAGAATTACTATCCTGGATTAAAGCTTCTATATCTCGTAGTATTTGACTTTTCCCACAATTATTTGCTCCTGTAAAAATGACTATACTATTCGGATTTAAATCAAGTTTTGTACCATCTTTAAAATCAATAGACTTAATATAAATTGATGGCCTTTCTTTTTTATCATTTTTATTTATCCACATTATTAATTCTCCACATTCTTAAGTTTTTATGAGTTTTAATTTCTAAATCTCTAACTAATCAATAAATATTATATAAAACTTTGATTCGTTTTAATATACAGCAAGTACATAATTAATATATCAATATATCTTTCTATAAAATTTGAAATCTTTAACTAAATATTAGATGTATATTAGATTATAAGAACAGTTTTTATTAAAAATTCACATGTAAATAATTTCCTTTCTTTTTCTAAAATTTCTTTTCTTATAATTTAGACATTTATTTGTAAAATATAATTTTATTTTTTTACAAGAAGAGCCACTGATTCTGAGTGAGCTGTATTTGGGAAGAGATTTACTAATGCTACTTTTTCTACCCTATATACTTCTTTTAGGGATTTTAAGTCGCGCGCTTGGGTTGCTGGGTTGCAGGAGATATAGACTAGTCTTTCTACTGGGTTTTCCTTTAAGAAGTCTACTAATTTTTCGTCTAGTCCCTTTCTAGGTGGGTCAACAATTATTTTATTTGGAGAAATTTTTTCTTCTTCCCAAAGTTTTTCTATGACTTCTTCTGCCGCTCCTTTTACAAATCTTGCCTGAATCTTATTATTTTCTGCATTTATTCTTGCGTCATCTACGGCACTATCTACTATTTCTATTCCTATTACTTGAGCTCCACTTTTGGCTACAGACAGGGATATTGAGCCAACTCCACAATATAAGTCATAAATTTTATCCTCTGCCTTTGGCTCTAAGTACTCAATTGCTTTTTGATATAATTTTTCTGTCGCCAACCTATTTATTTGGAAAAAGGATTCTGGTGAAATTTTATAATTTATGTCCAATAATTTTTCTTCGATAAAGTCCTCGCCATAAATTTTCTCAAATTCCCTGGAGTAATGAAATTTATCTCCTCCATTGTAATTTAAATAAATTGATTTTACTCCAGCATCAATTAAATCAGGAAGGACATCCTTTATTTCCACTTCTCCATCTCTTGTTACAAGGATTAAAAGGACCTCGCCCTTGTAATTCGTTCTAATGCCAATTCGCTTTAGGTCCTTTAGTTTTTTGTATCGCCACATTATTTGTAAGACTTCATTGGCCTTATCTCTTTGCATTAGGCATTTTTTTATGGCAACTATGTCCTTGGAATTTTTGCCATAAAGTCCAATTACGCCATCTCGCACTTGGAACTGCATATTATTTCTGTAGTGAGTTTTTTCTGGTGAGTCAAGAACTTCATCAACCTTATTATCGAGACCTGCAATCTTTTCTAAATTCTTATTTGTGTCATCTTCCTTCCACTTTAACTCCATGTCATCAGAATAATTTAGAAAGTCGCAACCTCCACAATCTTTAAAATAAGGACAGGAGCTCTTCACTCTGTCCTTAGATTTTTTTATTGTATTTATAATTTTTCCCTTGCAAAAATTTTTCTTTTTCTTGGTAATTAGAAATTCTACTTGGTCTCCAATGACTCCGCCATCTAAAAATACTGGCAGTCCGTCGACTTTTGTCATGCCGAGCCCCTTGAAGTCAAAGTCAATTATTTCTCTTGTAAATTTATTTTCTTCCATGTCTCAACTCGATTTTTGTATCGTAAATATTTATGCTTCTATTTTTATAAAGATGTCCCACAGCTCTCTTGTAAGCTTTTTTGCTTAGTCCTGTCAAATCCTTTATGATTTCTGGGTCTGACTTGTCGCCAATTTCAAGAACGCCACCATTGTCTTCAAGTAGTTCTAAAATTAAGTCAGCATCGGCATCTATTTGCTTATAAGCCTTTTCTCTTAAAGTCAAAGTTATAAAGCCTGTTTGCAAAATTCTTTGCACTCTGGCTTCAACTTCGTCGCCAATTTTATAAATTCCCTTGATTTCTTCGGCAGGAATCATTCCATCATACTTGTTATCAATGGCAACAAAGGCACCAGGTCTTCCCATGCTATAAATTGTTCCCTTGACTATGTCATTGACCTTGTATTTGTCATTTACTAAAAGTTTGTCCTTTATATTCATGGTAAGGGCAAGCCTATCGCTCTTGTCGTGGTAGAGGTACAAAAGATATTCTTCACCTACAGTAAGCCTTCCGTAACTTTCTTTGAAGGGTAAGAAAATGTCCTTGCCAATTCCATTGTCCACAAAGTAACCAACCTTTGCCTTGTCAACAATTTTTAGTTTTTTTAAGTCGCCAACTTGTGCATAGGGTCTCTTTAAAGTTGCTTCAAATTCTTCGTGAATATTGTAGACAAAGGCTTCAACTTCGTCACCAACCTTTAAATCCTCTCCCTCGCCTTTTGCAAGAGCAACCTTATTATTTTCATCGTCTGCTAAGAAAACTTTCTTGCCATTTTTTGATTCTACTCTTAATTTTTGTATTTTTCCTAATTCCATGCCTTCTCCTCTATTATTTCTTTTCCAATTTCTGTAGTCTTTTCGTATAAATCGTCTATTATCCCATAATCTATATTTTTCAAAACATCTATGCCGTAATAAATAAAGGCAGGATGCTTTAATAAATTCAAAAATATTTCGTAAGCCCTTCTAACTTCTTGAAGATTGTAGTACTTTGTAAGGAGCATTCCAAATTTTACACACTCCTCAACTTGTGAATCCCGCATAAGTAAAATTGAAAGCCCAACTAATTTTGCTTCGTCAAATTCAATTTTTTGTAGCAAAAAGGTCAAAAAATTTCTCTCTGCTTCCACTGCCCTGTGGTCTTTAAAAAAATCTTCAAATTCATCTATGGCTTGGCTATCTCTCAAATAATAATCATCAACGGCCTTATTTATCTCTCTTGTCTTAATATGATTTATTAGCCTTTCGCCCTTTGCAAGAGAAAGTTCGTAGCTTCCATTGGATAAATTAAAATCTTTTATTTCCTTTAATTTTTCTAAATCAAAATTATTTTCCCAAAGAATTTTATAAATTGATTTTTTCTTTTTGAATCTCTTAAATAACTTCATGTCTCTATTTTATCACAAGAGCCTGCTTTTTTATATTAGCAAAAAAATAAGAGCCTAAGCCCTTATTAATCCTCGTCTTTATCGTCATTATCTTTTGTATTTTCAGTTCCTGTTCCCACTACAATAACTTTGTCCTTGGGAAGGTAATAGGATTTTGAAATTTCTTTTTTGTCTACCACTTCGCCATTTTTTATTATTTCCTTATAAGTTTTGTAGGAGTAACCCCTTGCTCCACTTTCTCTAACAGTTGATTCTCCTTCAGGCAAAGCGTCTGAATAAATTGTGTTAACACCTGGACTAACTGTGCCTAGAAGTTCTGGCACAATTTTTATTTCATAATCTCTGTCGCTTCCATAACCCAAAACTTTGAAGTTTAATTTTTCTCCATTTGCTTCAGCTAAAATTAAAATTGGATTATTAGTATTGTTTTTAAATTTCAAATCCTTATAACCTCTGGCAACCGCAGCATCTGTGCCAAGGTCCACATAATGAATAGGTCTTGAGTGATTGTGCCTTTCTGTAATTTCTAAATCAGATAAAACTAGAGAGTTGTAAAGAGTTGTTGAAACTTGACAAATTCCTCCGCCAATTCCATTTTCATATTCTCCACCAACTATTACTGTTGCATTTTTAAAGCCAGTTTTTTCTGAAATTTCTCCCACAACATCATTAAAGGAAATTTCATCGCCTGGATTTAATTTCATATTGTTAAACTTTGATGCAGCAAGCCTTATGTTTTCCTTACGGTTTTTTACAGAAGATGAATAATCTGTCTCAAAGTCTGCTAATTTTTTGTCGATTCCTTCATAATAATTAGAATAAATTTTTGGCTCAGTCTTATAAACTGGAAGTTCGATTTTTTCCTCATGCAAAATATCTAAATTAATTAATTCCTTCGCCTCATTCATATCCATATATCTTCCAATTTCCGAATCTTTTATGGTTACACTGCCATCAGCATTTATAAGAGGTTGAGCATCTAGGGGCCTTTTATAAATTTTTCTGCCAACATTTAAAATTACTTCTTCCCTCTTAGAATTATTTATATCGGCCTTTGCTATAAAATTCTTTTTAAAAATATATCCCTTGATTATGTCTATGTAATTGTAAAATAAATTGTCAGACCTACCATAAGAATAGGCTTTATTTACAGCATCTTCCAAGTTTAACTTGTAGCCAAAGTCCCTTAAGGGCACTGGCACAGTAATGTCTTCATAAGTAAAGTTAACTACTTTATTTTTTATCATTTCGTCTGTAATAGCCTTAACTTCCTTTAATGCATCTTCCTTTGATAAACTTGAAACATCAATATCTTCGATCCTTACGCCTCTATGCATATATGGATTGGTGTATTCTTCAGTAAAATACATTACAGAAATAAAAATCAGCATCAAAATAAGTGAAAGAGTTATTAAAATTTTTTTATTAACATTTAAAATTTTGTTGCCTAAATTTTCCATAAAATTAAACCTCGTAATATCTGCAAATTTTACTTATAGTGCAGCTCTCGCATCTTGGATTTCTTGCAGTGCAGCATCTTCTGCCGTGAAAAATAAATAAATGATGAGCCTTTGTCCACCTGCTCTTGTCGATTTTATTTTGAAGTGCCCTTTCTGTATCTAATACATTTTTTTCGTGGACGAAACCAATTCTATTGCTCACCCTAAAAACATGGGTGTCAACTGCAATGGCAGGCACTCCAAAGGCAGTAGACGCCACTACATTGGCTGTCTTTTTGCCAACTCCAGGAAGCTTTAATAATTCAGAAATTGTATTTGGAACTTCACCATTATAATCTTCCAAGATTACACTAGAGCTTGCCTTAATATTTTTTGCCTTATTTCTAAAAAGTCCACATTCCTTAATTAGTCCCTCTAATTTTTTTATATCCATATGGGCAAAGTCTTCTGGTCTCTTATATTTTTTAAAGATCTCAGAAGTAACTTTGTTTACTCTCACATCAGTACATTGTGCAGATAAAATTGTTGCCACTAAAAGCTCGAAGGGACTGTTGTGCTCAAGTTCACAGTGGGCATCTGGGTAAGTTTCCTCTAGTATATCGAGGCATAAATCTGCCTCTTCATGAGTTAAAATATCCTTCATATTCTCCTCTATAAAATTTCTTTTTCTATATTCATAATTTCAATTTCGCTGTATGTGTTAAAAAATTGTATTACTCTTTCTATAGTTTCATCTACAACTTTTTTCTCATTGGAAACTGTGGTAAAGCCAATAAGGCTCCTTTGCCACTTGTCATTTTCTCCAACTTCAGCAATTGATATATTAAATCTATTTTTTGACTTCTCGATAATACTTTTTACAATAGACCTCTTTGACTTAAGAGAGTTTGCATCATAAATAAATATTTCGCAAGTGCATATTCCTATTATCATATTTAAAATTATAACATAAGAAACCTTATAATGTAGCCTTCCTTATAAAATTATTAAAGTTCAAATATTTTATAAAAATCCATGTAAAACACAAAAAATGCACCTCAAAGGGTGCACCTCTTAAATAAATTTTTTAAAGTTTAAATTGTCTTTATTTTAAAATTTCTCTTAGATCTTTATTATTTATTTGTCTTATTTTATTTATCTCTTTTCTACTAACATATCC
The DNA here is from genome assembly GCF_946998875.1 of uncultured Peptoniphilus sp. Lineage (GTDB taxonomy): Bacteria > Bacillota > Clostridia > Tissierellales > Peptoniphilaceae > Peptoniphilus_A. The sequence goes on from NZ_CAMQAY010000021.1 coordinate 21,370, forward strand.
TTCAATTATTTTTTTCTCTTCAAGAGTCTCTCCAATTATCTCAGGAATTTTTCCTGGCTCAGTCCCCTTGCACTTAAAAGTCAAAAAACAAAAGGCGGCTACTTCTGTTTCACCTGTCATGGGCGCTTCTTTGGTAAACTTGGTAAAAACTTCAACAGAAGAATTGCCCACTCCAGAAATAAATGTGGTTGCAGTTAAAAAGTCTCCTTGATTTATTGGCTTTAAAAAAGTCAAATTGTCGCAAGAAATTGTTGCAACTCTTCCCCTAGTGTGTCTTATGGCGCAAGTTCCTGAACTGTGGTCAGCAATTTCAAAGAGCCTTGGTCCATACATGGTACCACCAGTGTTTAAATCTGTTGGCATTACTCCATAAGTGAAGATGACCTTTGACTCAGAAACTTTTTTTGTCTTAGTATAGGTATTTTGCAACTTCAGCACCTAATCTCGCATTATTTTTTACAAGGGCAATATTTGCTTCAAGAGATTTACCTTCAGTAACTTCAAGAACTTTTGAAAGTAAGAAAGGAGTTGTTTCTTTGCCGTGAATTCCCTTTTCTTCTGCTTCAACTAAAGCTTTTTCTATTGCAGTATTAATCTTTTCTTCATCCATTGAATCACTTTCAGGAATTGGATTTGTAAGAAGGATTCCACCTTGAAGTCCTAATTCCCATTGAGCCTTTGCTGCTTCTGCTGCTTCCTTTGGATTTTTTATATTGTAGTCAACCTTAAATTCGCTTTTTCTTGTAAAGAAGGCTGGCATATAATCTGTTTGATAGCCAAATACTGGCACACCCTTAGTTTCAAGATATTCAAGAGTAAGTCCAATGTCAAGAATTGACTTGCAACCTGCACAAACAATCATAATGTCATTTGCTGCTAATTCTTCAAGGTCTCTTGATATGTCAAAAGTTACTTCAGCATGTCTGTGAACGCCACCGAGTCCTCCAGTTACGAAGATCTTTATTCCGGCAAGTCTTGATGCAATAATTGTTGATGCAACTGT
>NZ_CAMQAY010000022.1 GCF_946998875.1 uncultured Peptoniphilus sp.
TTTTTAAGTTATTAAACTCTTTATTAAGTTATTGACTAATTACTTTTTAAGTTATAAACTTCTTACTCTTATAGTTAATATTCCTTTAATATATCCCAGAAAATCATCTCCTCAATTCTGGACTTATAAACATTTTTATGTTCATCTCAAGTATTTGCAATGCATAGTAGTTATTGATAAATCCTTTTGTGTTTATACTTCCAGTTGTTTTATTTATTTGGATATATTATATCAAAATAAATGATTTTTTTCCACTTTAAAATCCTAAGTTTTCGCAGGTTTGCAAGCTTTGTCGAAGATTTAAAACCCCCTCCAGTAATTTTTGTATTTATTTTATACAATGTTTTAATGATTTTGTCGTGGTATTCTATTATATTTATTCTATACTTTAGCAAGCATATTCATTTCAGTATCTATTCATCTATAATTTTCTTTAGTTTTTTTATTATTTTTGGCTAAAAAACGCTTTTCTAAAAATTTTTTGCTGGAAGAAATCTTACAAAAAGTTAGATGTATTGATTTTATTTAATATTTTGTTTTCAACAAGGATTTTTTATTTTTTAATTTTTTTATTTTAATATTTTTAATTTTTTAAAAAATTTTTTTATTGATGAGCTCTTTTTGTCTTTTTATTTTTAAATTTTTATCTGCATAAGAATTTATAAAGATTTCATAAAAACTTTGTAATTAAAAGGACCATGGTGACTTGCTTTTTAAGTATATTTTTCCTTGTCAGTGATTTCTTTTATTGTCTTTATATGTTTTCACGCAAAAAAAGAGAGCAACTTATCTGTTACTCTCCATATTTTTTATTTAATTCTCAAGCCTATTTTTCGCCCAAAAGCCTCATAGCTATGTCTACATTTTTCTTTGATTCTTGACGCATTTTTTCTGTATTTTCTCCTAGTACTTGTCGCCTTTCTTCCAAGTTATCAAGAGCCAGCAAGGTTTTTTCATATAATTCTTCTGCTGTGAAGTTTTCTACTTCCACTGCTTCTTTTATGCCAAGTTCTTCAACCATGGCTTCAACCTTTGGGTCATAAATTATTCCCACCATGGGAAGATTTACGCTAGCTGCGTAAACTAAGGAGTGAAGGCGCATTGCTGCTAAAAGCCTTAGTTTTTTGAAGATGCCCATAAGATCTCCTGCTGAATAGGTGTTTTCTATTAGCATGACTTTGTCCTTGTGGCTGCACTTTTCTGCTACTTCTCTTGAATAGACATTGTCCCTTGGTGTATGGAAGGGCACAAGCAAGATGTCGTAGCCAGCTTCTATTAAGAGGTCAATGGTCTTTGCAAATTTTTCTTTTATTGTCTCGTCTTTTTTAAAATCTCTTATGCAAAATCCAAGGGTTTTTTCTGTTATTTTTATGCCTTCATCTCTTAGTATCTCTTCAACTCTATCTTGGTCTGCTGCCTTTAGGGTAAAAACTGGGTCTGCTGTCACTTCTATGTTTTTATTTGTCACGCCCAAATCTCTTACGAAGTCGTAGGATAGTTTGTCACGAAGGGTGATGTAATCAACTTTATTTAGGACTCTCTTGGTCAAAATTCTATTTTTTCTCTTGTCAATGGGTCCTATGCCATTGGCGTAGACGCAAACTTTTTTCCCCAGCATCTTCGCCAAAATTATCACTGATAGATAGTAGATTATGCTCCTCGTTGAAGTTATGTCCTGAAGAAGGGAGCCTCCGCCTGATAGAAGGAGGTCTGCATCCTTTAAGCTAGAGATGAGTTCTGGTAATGAAAATCTATTTACTGCTTCTATGCCGTAAACTTTTTTTGTCTTCTCAGGATTTTTTGAAAGTGCTGTTATTTTTATTTCAAAATTTTCTCTATTTAGTTTTTTAAAATCTTCTACCATGGCCTTTAGGATGGCATCGTCGCCAGAGTTGTCAAAGCCAAAGTATCCTGATACTAGGATTTTTTTCATACCATTCATTTTATCACTCTGTTATTGGTTTTCTTTCTACTGTATTTTTATTTTCTAAATCTTCTGTATTTTCTATTGTAGATTCTTTTTCTCTTTCATCTTTTTCTACTTTTATTGCTGTAAAAATTATGCCAAGAACAATCCAGAAGGTAAATATTATTCTCGGAATGTATAGGAAGTGCTCTACAAGTCCATGACCCATGATGCCAATGATGCTGGCAAAGAGTCCTGCTCCAAGGTATTTGAAATACTTGTCCTCTGATTTTACTAGGTTTACATAATCGTATTTTAGGGTTGAAAGTAAAAGCAAGATGAAAAAGATAAATCCAATTAAGCCAATTTCTGCTGCCACTTCAAGATAGGTGTTGTGAGCGTGATATATTGGCATGGTTCTAATATATCTCTCAAAGGTATCTTTAAAAGGCATATAACCAAATCCAACTCCTGCTATTAAGTTATCTCTTATTACATCCATAGTGATATGCCAAATTTTTATTCTATATAAATTTGATGTGTCCACAGTTGATCCAATGGATGTAATCCTATCCACAACTTTTTGTGGAAGAACTGCCAGTCCTCCAAGAATTATTGGTATGCCCAAAAGTAGCAGTCTCCTATCTACTAATAAGACAAAGGCAAGGGCTGCAAGGGCAATTCCTACCCAGCCTCCTCTTGAAAGTGTCATGACTATGCAAAGTAGGAGTATGCCCGTTGAGGCTGCAAAGAGAAATTTCTTTCTCATGGACTTTGTGTACCAAGTCATGCCAACAGCTATTGGTGTAATTAGGACCAGGTATTCCGCCAAAATATTTGGATTGAAAAATACTGAATAAACTCTAACTGCAATGTCTGTGTTATTTTCTGTGTCAAGCCACTCTGGCCTCATCTCTACTCCCGTAAAGTATTGGACAACTCCAAGTAGAGCAACTAGAAGGGCTGACAACAAAAGAGTTGACACAAAGGCATTGAGTTCGCCCTTAGTCTTTATGGAATTTGTCATGGCAAATAAAAAGGAAATGCCTGCTGCATTTAGTGCCAAGTCACGAACTGAGCCTGATGGGTCAATGGATGTTATAGTTGAAAAAACTATTATAAAGGCAAAAATTGCTACGGGAACTGTCCTCTCGCCTACTGTAAAAGTTTCTTTATATAGGATGGTCCTTAGTAGGACAAAAAATCCCATGGAAAGGAGCATTATTAGTCCCAAGGCATCTGGCACAAAGGGATATAAAAAGGCTGAAGCAAAAAGACCAATTTTTATGTCGTAGATGACTAAAAGAAGTCCGCTTACGCCCACAAAGGCTGCCAAAAATAGTTTTGTACCCAAGAAATAATAGATTAGACTTAGGAAAAGAGCAGACAAAAGTATAAAATTAATTTTTTTTGATTTTACCACCAGTTTTCACCGCCTTCATCTAATTTAAAGAAAGATGTAAAAAATTCTAGGACCTTGGAACCCTTAAGAATATCCATGTATTTGCCCTTTAAGAGGGAGAGAATTATCCCAAGTACAATAAAGGCACATGGCAAAATTACCTTCGCCTTTAGAATTATGGAAATTATTAGGGTGAAAAGGCCTGTGTAAAACATAATGTTTGAAATCATGCCTGCGATTTCGTCAAAATCATCAAGGGACTTAAAGGCTGAGCCAAGGAAAAAGGAGTGCTTAATCAGTGGCACAAAAATCCTGCCCAAAAAATTCATAAATTTTTCTATTAAGTTAAAAAGTCCTCTATAAATTCTATAGATAAAGGATTTTGCAAATAAAACTTTTTCGCCTGTTAGGACTTTTTTAGTCTTTGAATTTGCAAAGGTATTTTCTATTGGTTTTCTTATAAAATCGTGAAGTTTTTTTGTAAGTGAGCTCTCGTAGTAGCCACTAAAGGTTGAGTAGATTTTATTTAGAAAGCTTATAGTTAATGAATTAATAGTAATCACCTAGTTCTTTACTTCTATGCCAAGTATTGTCATAAAGGATGTAATACTTTTGTTTTTAATTCTCATTTCTGCACCAATTCTTATTTGTTCAGTACCAACTTGATAAAAATCTTGTGTTTCCTTGACATCTGCGTCAAGAGTAACTATTACTCTGTACTTGCCAGGGACTTCTGCATTGTAAAATTTACCTTGGTATTCTGTTTCGTCCTTATAGGGTTCAACATCAGCTGTAAGTATTTTACCTATTAAAGTTCCCTTGTCGTAATCATAAAGAGGGTCACCAACTTTTACATTTTTTGCTGTTATATCTCTAACATCTTTTATTTCTGCTGTAATGACACCTTTTTTTGTAGTAGCTTCTCCTACTGCTGCCTTATTGCCAAATCTCTTTACTCCCACTGCTACAAGGGCAAGTAACAAAATTATTACTAATAAATCGACTATATTAATTAGTCCAAAAAGTCTGCCCCTTTTGTCAATTATCTTCATTTTTTTCCTCCCATTAATATTTCATCGTAAATTTCTTTTTGTCTTTCTCCCATGGATTTATGAGAATATTTTTCTATTACTTCTTTTTTTATGTTGTCGCCAAGTTCCTTTAATTTGTCCCTCTTGTCATAGAGGTCCAAGATGTATCTTGATAGGGACTTGTAATTACCCACTGGAAATAAATATCCAGTGTAATCGTCCTTTATTATCTCTGGTATGCCGCCAGTCTTTGTTGAAACTGTAGGCACAGATAGCAGAGCTGCTTCAAGAATTACATAGGGAAAGGACTCGGAAATACTTGTAAGTACATTTACGTCTATGGCGTTAAAGAAGGAATACTTGTCCCTAACAAAGCCCAAAAAGTAAATGTGCTTTTCTATACCAAAGGACTTAGCCATTTCTTCAAGCTTTTTCTTTTCGTCGCCATCTCCTGCTATTAAAAATATAATGTCTGGATTTACTTCTAGGGTTTCCTTGCAGGCCTTTATAAAAGTTTCGTGGTCCTTTACCTTGTCTAGTCTTGCAGCAATCCCCACAAGGAGCTCACCATTATAATTAATCTTATATTTTTCCAAGAAAGCAGTCTTTGGAATGTACTCAATTTTTTCTTCAGTGTCTATGCCGTTATAGAGGACGTGAATTTTCTTTTTGTCAAAGCCTCTATCCACTAGCATTTTTTTGAAATTGTCACTTACGCAAATGTAGTGGTCAAATCTTTTTAAGGACATCTTATTTAAAGTGGTGTAAATTAAATTTTTGTAAAATGAGTCCTTGAAGTCAAGCATGTAATCTGAATGAATAGTTGTGACCATGGGGACTTTTATTTTCTTTTTTAAAAACATGCAAATAAAATTAGCGCGCGCTCCATGGGCGTGGACTAAGTCGTACTTGCCATTATTTATTTCGTCACTTAATTTAGAAACGACGGAAAGGTCTGATCTCTTTTCTTGTGGATAGACTTCTATGTCGATACCTCTTTCTTTTGCTTCGTCATAAAAGGTATCTTTGATGAAGCAAATTATTTTGGTTTCAACTTTTCCACTTAAACCTTTCATCAGCGTAAAGATGTGAGTCTTTGCGCCACCTGTATCGCCGCCACTAATTAAATGGAGAACTTTTGTCATAGCTTCTCCTCCTTATCTTTCTTATTATACAATAAATTTTAAATATTTTTAACACTTTTGTGGAAGAATAGCTGTCAATTGAAGTCCACTTTTCTCTTTTTAATTTTATTAAAATTTTTTAAAAATTTTTTATTAAAAATCTCTTGCAATTTTTTCTCAAAAGTGATTTAATAATAAAGATAAAAAAATAGAAAATCAGTCCAAGGACTGAGTAAAATCATGTCCTTGCGCATGATTTTTTTTTGAGCAAATTTAATACCTTAAATTTTTTTTGCCCATTTTTAAGAATGTTTGATCTTTTATTTGGAAAAGGAGAAAAAAATGCCAAGAGATAATTCGATTAAGAAGACGCTAGTAATAGGATCTGGTCCCATTGTTATAGGACAAGCTGCTGAGTTTGACTACTCAGGCACACAAGCTTGCGAAACCCTAAAGGCTAATGGTGTAAAAACTGTTCTTGTGAACTCAAACCCTGCTACTATTATGACAGACAAGGGTATTGCCGATAAAATTTATATCGAGCCAATAACTATTTCCTTTATAGAAAAAATTATTGAAAAGGAAAGACCTGATTCCCTTATTGCAGGCATGGGTGGACAAACTGGCCTTAACATGACACTAGAACTAGATAGGCGTGGAATTTTAGATAAATATGGAATAAAAATTATAGGCACTGACATTGAAGCTATAAAAAAAGGCGAAGACAGAGATATTTTTAGAAATACAATGAAAAAAATTGGCGAGCCAATTATCCAGTCTGAAATTGCAACTACTCTTGAAGAAGGAAAAGTTCTTGCTAAAAAAATTGGCTATCCTCTAGTTATTAGACCTGCCTACACTTTAGGTGGAACTGGCGGCGGCTTTGCCTATGACGAAGAAGAACTTGAAGAAGTTTTATCTCACGGACTTAGCCTTAGCCCAGTAAATGAATGTCTTCTTGAAAAATCTATTCGCGGTTGGATGGAAATTGAATTTGAAGTTATTAGGGACTCTGCTGGCGAAAAAATTATTGTTTGCGACATGGAAAATGTGGACCCAGTTGGCGTTCACACTGGCGACTCCATTGTAGTTGCTCCTTGCCAAAGCCTTGACAAAGATGTGCTACAAAAATTAAAAAATGCAGCCCTAAATATTGTTGAAAATGTAAATGTTGTTGGCGCTTGCAATGTTCAGCTTGCACTTAATCCTGAAACTTTGGACTACGCAGTTATAGAAATCAATCCAAGAGTTTCTCGTTCCTCTGCCCTTGCATCAAAGGCAACAGGCTATCCAATTGCAAGAATTGCAACAAAGATTGCCCTTGGACTTAACCTTTCTGAAATCGAAAACGAAACGACTGGCGAAACTATAGAAAATTATGAACCACACTGCAATTATGTAGTTGTTAAAATTCCTAAATGGCCTTTTGACAAATTCAAATTTGCAAACAGAAAACTTGGCACAAAGATGATGGCAACTGGCGAAGTCATGGCAATTGGCTCATCCTTTGAAGAAGCTCTCATGAAGGGAATTAGGTCTCTTGAAATTTCTAAATTCTCTCTTGAATCTAAATTCTCTGAAGAAAGAACTACTGAAGAATTAAAGAAGAGAATTAAATTCCCAGATGACGAAAGACTTTTTGATGTTGCAGAAATTATGAGACGTGGACTTTCCATTGAACTTATCCACGAAATAACAGGAATTGACCTTTACTTCTTGGAAAAAATCGAAAACATAGTTCGTGAAGAAGAAAACCTTAAAAAATTAAGTCTTGAAACAATGACTCCTGATGAGCTTTCTAAACTTAAAAAACTTGGTTTCTCTGACAAGACTATTGCCAAGGCTCTTGGCGTAGATATGGATGATGTAATTGAACTCCGTGAAAAAAATAAAATTCTTCCAAACTACAGAAGAGTTGACACTTCTCCATTTAGAAAAAACGGAGCATATTATTACTCAACTTATGAAAAGACAGACGAAAATATTGTATCAGACAAGAAAAAAATAATTGTAATTGGCTCTGGTCCTATTAGGATTGGTCAAGGAATTGAATTTGACTACTGTAGCGTTCACGCAATTAAGGCCCTTATTAAACTTGGCATCGAAACAATTACTATTAACAACAACCCAGAAACTGTTTCAACAGACTTTGACACATCAGACAAACTTTACTTCGAGCCACTTACTGAAGAAGAAGTTAAATCTATAATAGAAATCGAAAAACCTATGGGAGTTATCCTTGCCTTTGGTGGACAAACTGCCATTAAGCTTGCAAAATATCTTCACTCACAAAAAATCAACATCTTGGGAACTGACTTTGAAGACATAGATAGGGCTGAAGACAGAGAAAAATTTGACGAAATGCTTGAAGAATTAAAGATTAATAGACCAAAGGGACATGGAGTCTTCACAGTTAAAGAAGGACTTGAAGCTGCAAAGGATCTTGGCTATCCACTACTTGTTAGACCTTCCTATGTTCTTGGCGGTCAAGGAATGCAAATAACTTATGACGAAGAAAGTTTGAAAACTTATTTGCAAAGTGCCTTTGAAAGAGATGCAGTTAACCCAGTTTTAATCGACAAGTATTTAGTTGGTCGTGAAATCGAAGTTGATGCAATTTCAGATGGCAAAGATGTCTTAATTCCTGGAATTATGGAACACCTTGAAAGAGCAGGAGTCCACTCTGGCGACTCAATTACAATTTATCCAAGCCTTCACATTTCTGATGCTATAAAGGCAAAAATTTTAGACTACACAAAGAAAATTGCCAAAGCACTTCATGTAAAGGGCATGATTAACATTCAGTTCATCGAATACAAAAATGATTTATACATCATCGAAGTAAACCCTCGTGCATCAAGAACTGTTCCATACATCTCAAAGGTTTCTGGTGTGCCAATAGTTGATTTAGCAACAAAGACTATGCTTGGCGAAAAACTATCTGATTTAGGCTACGGCGTTGACATCTACAAGGAGCCTAAGCTTATGGCAGTAAAAGTTCCAGTCTTCTCTATGTCAAAGCTTAACAGAGTAGAAATTTCCCTTGGACCTGAAATGAAATCCACTGGAGAAGTTCTTGGAGTAGGAAAAGATATTGACGAAGCACTTTTCAAAGGCTTCTTGGCATCAGGTTCAGCAATAGAAAATGAAGTTTCAACTGTCCTTGCAACAGTAAATGACAATGACAAGAATGAATTTTTAGAAATCGCAAAGACTATGAAGGACTTGGGCTACAAATTTATAGCAACTAAGGGAACTTGCCAGCTTCTCAAAAAAGAAGGCATTGAAGCTAGAGAAATTGGAAAAATAAATGACCCAAGACCAAACATCTTAGATGTAATAAGAAATGGCGAAATCGACATTGTAGTCAACACTCCAACAAGAGGTGGCGACTCAACAAGAGACGGCTTCAAGATTAGAAGAATGGCAACAGAATATGGCATCGACATAGTAACATCTCTTGACACCCTAGCAGCAAGAGTAGCCGTAAAAAATAAAAAATTCCACGAAGAAAACATGGATATATATGACATCTCAGAATTTTAATTTGTAAGTTTATAAATTAAAAAATTTTAGACAAAAAATTAGCCTTGGTGTAAAAACATCAAGGCTTTTTCTTTTACTTAATATTTAATTTTTCTCTCAAATCTTTTATGGCTGAGTCAAGTTTTTGCTCGTCGAGTTCCTTATTTTTATTTTCTATGGCTCTTTCTACTAGATCCATAAGTTCGTCGTCCTTGTCATCTTCTAATCTATCTAAGGCAATTTTTACCAGACCGCCGAGTTCTCTAAACTTTGTGACAACCCTATGCTCATCTCTTATGTGACCCATTAAAAAGGCAAAAGTCCAATTCTCATTTGTCTCTGTGAGGACGCATTTGTGGTCCACCATTACTCCATCTTTTTTTAGGGCAATTAAAAAGTCTTGCAAAATATTTCTGTCGAAGTCAGAAAATACCATTAGCTGGTCTTGACACTCTTCTATTTCATTTTCTCTCAAATCTAAGTTAAAGAGTTCGCCAACTTTTTTGTCTAAATTATTTTTTGTGATTTTATTTATTTCAATGCCAAATTCTTTTGCCACATTTTCTGTGATTTTTGTCTTTCCTTTTTCTAATCCGTATAATAAAATTTTTTTCACTTTAACACCTCCCTTTTATTTTACCCAATTTTAATTTATTTATTGGGTATATTATGAATGAGGTGTTTTTATGAGATTAAATAAGGGTGACGAAGTTATATACGAAAGAGTTTTTACTGAAAAAGATTTGAGAGACTATGCAGAGAATGCAAACTTCTGGGGCAAGCACCACGAAAGTCCCAACGCTGATGGCGAGTACCTCTTGCAGGGACTACTTACTGCAAGTCTTACTAATAAAATTGGCGGCGACTACGATATTTTGATGTATCGCATGGAGTTTGATTTTATAAAAAAGGCTTACACTGGAAGAAAAATAAGATGCCTAAACCTAGTTGAAAACCTGGAAAATAAGCGTGGCAAAAATTTTATCGACATAGTTTCAGATGTCTATGACGAAAATGGTGACCATCTCCTTCATGGATTTTTAAGGGGAATTTTATTAGATTAAGTGTGGGAAACTTCCTGCACTTTTCCCTTTGCCACTTAGGTAAAATTTTCAACCACTTAGAGAAGTTTTGTTTACTTTTTCTTTTCAAGGTTTATATTATAGGTAAAGGAGGTCAGAAATGGATTTTGAAATTAAGATTGATGAAAATTATAAGGTGCCCAAGGCTCTTGTCTACACTGATAAAATTACAGAAGAAGTTTTAAGGCTGAAGTCCTTTGTGCTAGAAAATTCTGAAAATTTGTTAATTGGTTTTCTTGATGAGAAGATAAAAATTTTAAAGCCTGCAAAAATTTACAGGATTTACACAGAGGATTCAAGGGTCTTTGCCGAATCTCTCGACGAAAAATATTTAGTGAAAAAGAGAATTTATCAGCTTGAAGAAATGTTGAAGGCGAAAAATTTTGTTAGGATTTCAAACTCTGAACTCATCAACCTAAACTTAGTTGATAGCTTCGACTTGTCCTACTCTGGAACTATTTCTGTCACTATGAAAAATAAGTCCAAGACCTTCGTATCTCGAAGATATGTGAAAAAAATTAAAACTACTCTAGGTATATGAGGTGATTTTATGAAAAAAATTATTAGTCGAATGGTAAATGGTCTTTTGATTTGTGAATTTGTTTTGCTTGTCATTTCCCTAATTATGTCCTATATTTTTACTGATGGGGATTTTTCTATTGCAAACCCAAGCTTAATAGAAAGTTCTAAGTCAATCTTTGCAGCAAACTTCTTGTCCATTTGTCTTTCTGGACTTCTTGGCATGGTCTTTGGATTTGCCTCTGTAATTTGGGAAGAAGAAAGATTTTCAATACTTACAAGAACCATCATTCACTTCTTGTTGACTGCATCCACCATGGTTTTTGTGGGCTACAAGCTCTATTGGTTTCAAAAGTCTTCTTTGTCCCTTGCCATCTTCCTTGGCATTTACCTTTTAATCTATCTTGTAATTTGGTTTGTTGAATACACAATTGCCAAAAGGGACATAGAAAGATTAAATGAAAAATTAAAAAATAATATGTAAAAAGATGCCAGCTTATGAAATAATTTCACGAGCTGGTTTTTTTACTTATAAATTTTTTTGCAATTTTTTTCTTGACTTATAAGATTTTCAGAAATATAATTTTGTTAGAAAGTATGATTTTCTAACAAAGGAGGCTCTCATGTTAGTTGAATTAAAAGCAAAGTCACAAGTAACTATACCCAAGGATATTATTAATTCCATGAAGTTAAGCCAAGGCGACCAGTTTGAAATCCTTGAAGATAATGGAAAAATTATTCTTGTTCCAGTTGCAATTTATCCCAGCCATGTTATTGAAAATATAAAAGAATCTTTGGAAGAAATTAAAGAAAACATAAAAAGGGGTCAGCAACCAGTTTTTGATTCTCTAGATTCTTTATTTGAAGAGTTGGATAAATAATGTTTTTTAAAATTACCTATTCAAAAAATTTTTTAAAACATTATAAAAAGTTATCTAATGCAGAAAAAAATCAGTTTAAAAATAAATTAAAAATTTTTATAGAAAATCCTACTCACCCATCTCTAAGAACTAAAAAAATTAAAGGTTTAGACAATACTTGGGAATCATCAATCAATATGGACATAAGAATTATTTGGTTCTACCAAGATGACGAACTTATTTTTTTAATCGATATAGGTCACCATGATATTTTAAATAACTTATAATTTATTTCATAAAAAATCCACATCAGCTTTGATGTGGACTTTATCTTTATTTATTTTTCTCCTATTACTTCAATTTTATACCCATCTGGATCTTTTACAAAGAAGTAGGAATCTGATTTGTCAGAAAGGGCTTTTAATTCTGTCACATCACAGCCCTTATTTTTTAATTCTTCTCTAAAGGTTTTTATGTCTTTGTGAGATATGGCAATATGACCGTAGCCGTCGCCAATTGTGTAGTCCCTTCCGTCATAATTATATGTCAGCTCAAGTTCATAGGGTGAGTCTTCTAGTTTTAAATATAGTAGTGTAAATTCATCTTCTGGAAAATCCTTGCGCCTTGATTCAACAAAGCCTAAATTTTCTTTATAAAACTTTTCAGATTTTTCCAAGTCCCTTACTCTAATCATTGTGTGTAAAAATTTCATAACATCCCTCCAAAATCATATCTAATCTATAATTATTTATAACCATAATTCTCTTTAATACATATTTATAAAAAAGCCAGAGAATTTTTCTCCGGCTTCATTTTACGCAAGTTCTGCATTTACTTTTTCTAATTTTTCTTCCTTCATTTCGTCCTTGGAGATAATGTCTTTAACCTTCATTAGCCTTGTTATATTTGCTCTTTCACTTTCGTCAAGCTTTGAGCGAATATATTTTATTGTCTCCTCTAGGTCTGGAATTGTCTTGTACTCAAGGGCATTTACTCTTCTTCTCGTCTTTTCGATTTCGTTGGCAAGAAGTTGGGCTGCCTTTTCCTTTTGTGTTAGAGTCAAAAGCTCTTCCATGACTTCTGTAAGATCGTCTATGGCATAGTCAAGGTCTGATGTTGTCTGTGCATATCCATAAGGGTAGCGAGATGCGTCTTCAGATGTCTTTTTTGTTATAAATTCCATCTCTGGCACATCAACAGACATTACATTTTTCTTTTTGATTTTAACAAGAGTCTGCATAGTAGGAAGTGAAATTGCTTCTTCAAGCATCTCTGGACTCATAGCAGCTGATGCCATGAGAAAGGCTTTAAAGGAATTTTGAAGTTTTTCTTCCACTTCAAGTCTAAGCTTTTTATTTTCCTTTATGAGAGTGATAAACTGTCTCATAAGTTCATCTTGCTTGTCCTTTAAAAGCTTATGACCTCTAGCAGCATTGTCTAATTTGTCTTTTAGTATGGACAAATTCATTCTTGTGGGATTTACTTTAAGTCTTGTCATTATAATCCCTCATTTTCTAAATTTTCAGAATCTTTAGAATCTTTCTCCTTATCGCCCAAATATTTTTCAATTAATTTGTCGTCAATTCTCTTTAGTTCTGTTTTAGGTATTATAGATAAAAGTTCCCAACCTAAATTCAAAGTATCTTCAATAGGTCTATTTGTTTCAAAGCCTTGAGATACATATTGTTTTTCAAATAAATCGGCAAATCTTGCAAAGGCCTTATCTGTATCTGATAGGGCTGTTTCGCCAAGGATGGCAGAAAGTTCCTTTGCTTCCTTACCTGCAGTGTAGGCTGCATAAATTTGGTTCATTGTATCAGCATGGTCTTCACGAGTTTTGCCCTCACCAATTCCCTTATCTTTTAGTCTTGAAAGTGATGGAATGGCGTTAATTGGTGGTTCAAGTCCTTGCTTATAAAGGTCTGTTGAAAGAATTATTTGTCCTTCAGTGATATAGCCTGTAAGGTCAGGGATTGGGTGAGTGATGTCCCCTTCTGGCATTGTCAAAATTGGAATTTGTGTTATAGAGCCTTCCCTTCCCTTAATTCTTCCTGCTCTTTCATAAATACCTGCAAGGTCTGTGTATAGGTAGCCTGGGTAACCACGTCTACCTGGTACTTCCTTTCTTGCTGCAGATACTTCTCTTAGGGCTTCTGCATAATTTGTCATATCTGTCAAAATTACAAGTACGTGCTTTCCAAGTTCAAATGCCAAATATTCTGCTGCAGTAAGTGCCATCTTTGGTGTGGCAAGTCTTTCAATGGCTGGGTCATTGGCAAGGTTCATAAATAATACCGCCCTATCAATTGCTCCTGTCTTTGTGAAGTCATCAATAAAGTATTGAGCTTCTTCAAAGGTAATACCCATGGCTGCAAATACTACGGCAAAGTCTCCGCCTGAAAGTACAGTTGCCTGTCTTGCAATTTGTGCTGCAAGTTCGTTGTGTGGAAGTCCTGCTTCAGAAAATATTGGAAGTTTTTGTCCCCTAACAAGGGTGTTAAGTCCATCAATTACAGATACACCTGTTTGAATAAATTCTGATGGATAGTCTCTTGAAACTGGGTTTATGGCAGTTCCATTAATATCTATTTTTTCTTCAGGAATAATCTTTGGACCATCGTCAATTGGTTCACCAAGTCCGTCAAAGACTCTACCAATCATGTCTGGTGAAACGCCAAGTTCAAGTGGCTTTCCTAAAAATCTTACGCTTGTGTCCATTAAGTTAATTCCACTGGAACCTTCAAAAATTTGAACCATGGCCTTGTCGCCTTCAATTTCAATTACACGACCACGCCTCTTTTCGCCGGTTTGAAGTTCGATGTCCACAAGTTCTTCGTAGGCTGCACCTTCTACTCCTTCGACAGTCATAAGAGGTCCTACAACTTCTGTTACTGATTTATATTCTTTAAGCATCTACATCACCGACCTCTTCTAATTCTTTAAGTTCACTGTCAATTTTATCTTTTATTGCATCGATTTTTCCCAAGTCATCATTAGGAAGGTACTTCATTCTGGCAATATTTTCTTTTACATCAAGTTTTTCAATTTCACTAAAGTAGGCTCCCTTTTCCAGTGCTTCTTGACATTTGTCATAGAAGTAAAGGATTGTGTCAAGCATCTTAAATTGTTTTTCAAGTGGACAGAAAGTATCAACATCGTGGAAGGCATTTTGTTGCAAAAAGTCTTCACGAATTGACTTAGTTGTATCAAGTTTAACTTGGTCTTCATCAGATAAGGTATCACGACCTACAAGTCTTACAACTTCAAGTAGTGTTGTTTCTTCTTGTAGAAGTGCCATTGCCCTCTTTCTAAGTTTTGAAAATTCCCTATTTACATTTTCATCTAAATATTTATCAATTTTTGCTTGATATAGTGAATAGGAATCAATCCAGTTAATAGCTGGGAAGTGTCTTTGATAAGACAAATCGTAATCTAGTTTCCAGAATATTTTTACGATTCTAAGTGTGTTTTGTGTAACTGGTTCAGAAATATCTCCACCTGGAGGAGAAACTGCACCTATAACTGAAAGTGCCCCTTCTCTTTCTTCAGAGCCATTTACTATTACACGACCAGCTCTTTCATAAAATTCTGCAATTCTTGAACCAAGATAAGCTGGGTAACCTTCGTCACCAGGCATTTCTTCAAGACGACCAGACATTTCACGAAGGGCTTCTGCCCAACGAGAAGTGGAGTCTGCCATCATAGCAACTGAATAACCCATATCTCTAAAGTATTCTGAAATTGTTATTCCTGTATAAATTGATGCTTCACGAGCTGCTACTGGCATGTTAGAAGTGTTGGCAATAAGAACTGTCCTCTTCATAATTGACTCGCCAGTTGTAGGGTCCATTAGCTCTGGAAATTCCATAAGTACATCAGTCATTTCGTTTCCACGCTCTCCGCAACCTACATAAACAACTATTTGTGCATCTGCCCATTTTGCAAGTTGATGTTGTACAACTGTCTTTCCTGAACCAAAAGGTCCTGGTATGGCAGCAGTACCACCCTTAGTAATTGGGAAAAATGTATCTATTACTCTTTGTCCAGTAACAAGAGGTTCCTTTGGATCAACTTTTTTCTTGTAAGGTCTTCCCTTTCTTACTGGCCATTTTTGTATCATTGTAAGATTTTTATCGCCCTTTTCTGTTTCAATAACTGCAATAGTATCTTCAACAGTAAAGGAACCTTCCTTTATGTCTTTAATCTTACCCTTCACACCATTGGGAACCATGATTTTGTGAGTTACAACTGCTGTCTCCTCTACTGTGCCAAGAATATCTCCTGCCTCAACAGAATCTCCAACATTTGCAACTTTTTTAAATTCCCATTTCTTTTCTCTATTTAAAGGATTTACTATAACTCCTCTTTTTAAAAAGTCTCCGGCTTCATTTCTAAGTCCAACAAGAGGTCTTTGAATACCGTCAAACATTTGCTCGATCATTCCAGGTCCAAGCTCAACGGAAAGTGGTGCTCCTGTTGTATAAACTTCATCTCCAGGGCCAATACCTGTAGTTTCTTCGTAAACTTGAATGGAAGCCTTGTCGCCTCTCATTTCAATAACTTCACCAATTAGTTTGTCCTTAGAAACTTCTACTACATCATAGACATTGGCATCTTCCATGCCAGATGCTACAACTAGTGGTCCGGATACTTTAATTATCTTTCCTGATTTCAATAAAGCTCCTCCTTTATAAAAAGGTGATTAATCACCTAATATATTTGCTCCAACTGCCTTTTCAACATTTTTGTTCAAATTCTTCATACCAATACCAAGAGTTCCCTTGTTTGAAGGAATCACTATAATTGCTGGCAATAATTTATCATTATATCTCTCTATAGTATTTGGTATTTTAGCAGCAAGTTCTTCTGTAATATAAATTACGCCATAATCTTTTTTGGCAAGAGCATCAACCTTTGCCCTTGCATCCTTTTCTTCGTAGCTTACGAAGACATCTATCCCTATTGCCTTGAAGGATAGAACTGAATCCTTGTCGCCAATAACTGCAATTTTATACATAAGTATCACGCAACTTTTCTCTAATAAATTCACTGTCAAGTCCATTTAGTTTGGAAACCAAAATAATTCTAAGATTTTTAATTTCCATTTCCTTTGCCAAGACATTGGCAAAAATAACTTCTGGACCATAGGTGATGTACTTTACATCTTTGATCAAGTCTATAAAATAATTGTCCATCTCTCTTTCAAAGTCTGAAAGATTTCCCCTTTCCTTAAAGGAATCGAGTGCCTCTTTTATATACTTGTAAATTTCAAGTTTTTTAAAGGCATCTGTATCTGAACTTACTTCTCTATTTAATAAATCCAAATAAGTTTCTTTTCTGACATTGCCGCCTTCAATGATTATTTGCCTTAAAAATTCCACATCTTTTTCTTGCTTCTTAGCCCTTAAAAGTGTCCTTATATTTGTAAAATCAATTAAGTCCTTTGCGTATTTTATAAATAAGTCCACTTGAGACTTTTCTGCAAGTTCAAGAAGTTCAGTGAAGTAAGCATTGTCGAGATAAATATCAATTAGTTGTGGGTCTTTCTTTTCTTCGTAAATTTCCTCAACTCTTTGAATAAGTTCAATGTTTTTATTCCTCTTATTCCCTTTTACAAGGGCATCTCTATATTCCTTTAAGTCAAAATCTCCAATGTTCATGTAAAGATCTTTTAAGTCTTTTTTCCCAATGTCTTCTTTTATAAGAACCTTTAAGTTGTGGTAAAAATATTTTAAGGTAATGAGACGAAGGGGAATTTTGGAAGGAGAAATATCAAAAAGTTCATCATAAAACCTTGTGAGTTCCTCTTTTAAAATATATTCATACTCTGTGGGAGAAGAGATTTTATTTATATACTTGTTGTAAACTGTATCAGATAGAGATCTAAGTGCGTCTTCCAAAGTATCTGTTTCAGAAGCTCTTATAAAGTTTTCACTTTTTAAAAGTTCCTTTTCCATGACTCTAAGTCTTGTAGAACTTTGGATAAATTTACTTCTATCCATTTAACCACCTTTTCCTCTTAACTGAAAAGTTTTTCAGCCAAAAATTTTTCCAACTCTTCTCTTTCAGATTTTACAAGAGATATAAAATCCCCATTGTAAATTAAATTTCCATTGTGTAGGACAAAGCCTCTTTCTACATCAGTATCAGATACCTTAAAGCCAAGATCAGCTTTTTTTACTGCCTCTCTATATTTACTTGGCACATCTAATATGGAATTTTTGTCCTCTACACCTTTAACATTATTTTTTACGAATTTTACAAAATCTTCTTCTGACAAATTTTCAAGCTCTCTTATTACCTTTTCAAGAACCTTATCGATTACCTTGTGCTTTTCAGCTAAGATGTCATCTCTTGCCTTTAATTCAGCGCTGGACTTTGCCCTTTTTAAAAGGTCTTCTCTTTCTTTTATAGAGATTTCATTAATTTTGTCAGCTAAAAATTTTGCATCATCTTCTCTTTTTTCTACAACAATATGTTGTTTTTCTTCTGCATTTTTTATAATCTCATCAGCCTTAGTCTTTGCATCCTCAATAATTTTATTTAAAATATTTTCAAGTCCTGCCATAGTATCACCTAGGCTCTAAATAGTATAAAGAATGAAATTGCAAAGGCAAGAATTGCATAAAGTTCAACCATTACTGCAAAGATAATACCCTTTGCTTGTTGTTCTTCATTTTTTGCCAAAATATTAATACCAGCAACGGAAACTTTTCCTTGTGCAACTGCAGATACAAGTCCAGCAAGACCAATTACGGCACCACTTGCCATGTACATAAATCCTGTGTTCACTGGAACATCTGGTGAAAGTCTAAATAAAATAAATAGTCCAATTACGAATCCGTAAAGACCTTGTGTACCTGGAAGTAGTTGAAGTACAAGAGACTTACCAAATTTTTCTGGCTCATCAATTACTACTCCTGCAGCAGCTTCACCTGCCATACCTACTCCCTTAGCTGAGCCTGCACCTGAAAGTGCAACTGCAAAGAAGATCCCAATAGATCCTAAAATCAATCCACCATATTCTCCCATTAATCCATTTAACATATTAATCCTCCTAGTCTATATTAAAGTAATCTGAATTTTCTATCATTTTTTTGAAAGGTATGCCTCCACCTTCATAAAATTTATTAAACATTTCTACATAAGTAAGCCTTGCTGTATGAACATAAGCTGACAAATAAGAAAGAAAGGCATTAAATAATTGGAATACCACAAAAATTACTATTGCAAATAATTTTCCAAGTATATTTGACTCAAAAAGCATTCCTGCAATCATATTTATGGCAAGTCCCAAGAAGGAACCTGATAAAACTAGCGCCATAAGTCTTAGGTAAGATACGAAATCACCAAGATAAGATGAAATTCCATATAGGGAATAAATTCCCCAACCTATTTTTGCACCAGTGGATTTTTCTTCTCTACCACCAGTTGCCACAATGCCTATCATTCCAAGTACCATAACTACTAAAAATACTTTGCCAAAGGCTGCAACTTGTGGAAGGAATTTACTTAAAATAAATCCAATTGCTCCCAATACTGCCATGTACCAAAATCCAACATCAAAAAGTGCATCCTTCACTTTGCCATCTCGAATATTCATATAAGCCTTGATACCAAGGGCAAAGAATATGTGAATGCCACCAAGTATTAGTGAGAGAATTACTAATAGTGTTGAATCATCTGCTGGGTCTATAAGTGCTGGGAATTTTATTATTCCTCCAAAGAAGGAACCAAATACAAGACCAAATATTATTGTGGAAATAGAAAGATAATTAAAGAATTTTATAAATCTTCTCTTCTTTTCCGTCAATTTAAATTTTTTAAGGGCAAAAAGTGTGCCCAAAAATACTAAAAGACCATAACCAAAGTCGCCAACCATTATGCCTGCAAATATAAAATAAAAAGGCGCAAAGAACGGCGTCGGGTCAATTTCGTTGTATCTAGGCATAGAATACATTTCCGTCATAAGTTCAAAGGGACTTACAAAGGAATTATTTTTAAGTAAAATTGGCACTTTCTCAGAGTCTCTTTTTGCATCTTCTGCATTTAGATAATAATTTTCGCCACAAACTTTTTTAACTTCTTTTTCAAAGTCTTCCAATTTGTCCCTTGGAACATAACCTTCTATGAGGTCAAGCTCAGTAGTCTTTAAAAATTTTCTCTCTGACATTATCTTAATTTTTTCATTTCGATAAAATTCATAGGAAAATTTAAAATCTTCCAAATATTTTAAATAAGTCTTTAATTCTTCTTCTATATTTTTATTTTTTTCATAAAGAAACTCTTTGTCTCTTTCGTAGGACTCTATCTTGTCCTTGACTTTACCATCTGCCTTGATGTTTATAGGTGTGAAACCATAGCTTGAAAATAAGGATTTTACATCAGCATCAACAGAATTTTCCACTATCATTAGATAGTAATAAAAATTCTTGTCCTTTGAGACCCTATCGAGGTAGGCGAGATCATTTTTTATAAATTCACTTTCAAATTCAGCCGCGTGATTTGAAGAAATGGTACCTGTGTAAATGTTTACAGAACCCATATTATTCATGCCATCTAGCGAAGATGAAAGGTCTTCCCAAGGTTTCAACTCACCAATCTTTGAGTCGATGTTTTGAATCTTGCTGTTGTTTTTATCTTTAGCATCTACTAAAGCCTTAATCTGGTCATCGATTTTTTCAAAGGGAAATTCCAGAGCCCTAGCAGAGAGCTCTTCCAAGCTTATGTCTTCTACTCCCTCTTTCATAGCCTTAAGAGGATTTTCCTTTTCCTTAAACTGAACTAAGAGATCAATGTCTTCCTTTGACCTCTTGATTTTGTCGTCAATTTCAATTAAATCTTCTGAAGACCTAGGTCTTGTGAAATCGTCTTCTGAAAAATCAGCATCAAAGTTAGACTGGTCAATGTGGACATAATTAAACTTTTGAAATCTTTTAATTATTTTAGGTCTGTCCTCAT
>NZ_CAMQAY010000023.1 GCF_946998875.1 uncultured Peptoniphilus sp.
TTATTGTGTTTTTATCTGTAAATGTTTGTGTTAATTCTTTGTCCCACTTGTTGAATTCATATCCAACATTTGGCTTAACATCTGGAGCAGGTACTGTAACTTCTTTATTTGGTTTTACATAGTAAACAGTCTTACCACTTAATTCACCATTGGCACCCTTATCAAATGTTACAGTTAAATAACCTGCTGGTTTATCTGAACCATCTGGATTTTCTTGAGGGATTACATCGCCTTTTTCATTATACTTAGCTTTAATTACATCTTTATCTTTGTATTGAATAGCTTTATTTATTGAAGTATCCCAATCAGCAAAGTCATATCCAGTGTTTGGAGTAACTTCTGGTGCGTAAGATGTTAATACTACTGCTTTGTTAGGATTTACATAAACAACTTTTGTTGTTTCTGTTGAATTTTTTATCTTACCATTTGTTTCTGTTGAGAATGTTACTTCAATATAACCATCTGGTTTTTCATTTTCTCCACCTGTTGGCTTATCTTTTGGAATTACATCATCAATTGAATCATATTGTGCAATAACTGTAATATCACTTAATATTTGTTTAGTGTCAGCAAAATTCCAGGATTTGAACTTATATCCTGTTTCAGCTTTTACTTCCGGTTTTACTATTGATGTGTCGCCCAATGTTTTCGCCGGGTCTGCCTTTGGATTTACATAGTAGACAGTTTGTCCTGTTATTTCTTTTCCTTGGTCGCCCTTGTCAAAAGTAACAGTTACATAGCCTGCTGGTTTGGCATTTGGTGTTCCATCATCCTTCTTGCCTGGGATAATGTCATCTAGCTTTGTAAAACTGCCCTTCACTGTTGTATCTTTATCATACTTCTTTGCTGTTGCAGTATCTTGATCCCATTTTTCAAATTCATAGCCTGTGTTGGCTTTTGTTGCAGGAGGTTGGATTTTTACATCTCTGTTAGGATCTACATAGTATGTTGTCACTTGACCTTCTACAAATGTAGCTGGGTCTTTTCCTTCAACTTGGTCAATAATAAAATTAACTTCTACATAACCTTCAGGTTTATTAGTATTTTCATCTATTTTTGGAATCACTGCATTAATCGGGTTAAATTGCGCTGTGATTGTTGTTACTGCGTCTTTATAAACTGTTGGGATAGTAGCATCCTTATCCCAAGCGCCGAATTCAAAACCTGTATTTCCCTTTGCCAGTTCTGTTGGAGGTACAAGTTTTACGTACTTTTCAGGATTTACAAAGAAGATTTTATCACTAATTTCAGTTTCGCCATCTTTAAGCTTACCATTTTCTCCTGCTACAAACTTAACAGTTACATATCCATCTGGCTTTTCTGTTTCATCTTGCTTTGTCTTTGGAATTACATCTTTAAGTTCTTCTGCTTTTGCAGTTACAGTAATGTCTGTAGTTACAATTTCAAGGTCATCTTTTTTATCCCACTTATCAAACTTATAACCAGTTTCTTCTTTGTATGCTGGCTTTTTAAGTTCTGTATTTCCAAGTGTGATACCTGCGTTTTTCTTAACATAATATGCTTTTTGTTCAGTTAATTTTAAGCCTGGGTCTGCTGCAAAGGTAACTCTTACATAACCTTCTGGTCTTACAACTTTAGGGTCATCTAAATTCGTTGGATCAAAAGGAATTATATTATCTGATTCAGTATAAGTCGCAGTGATTGTTGTCGCTTCAGTAAACTTCTTAGCAGTTGATGGAGTATAAACATCACCTTCTGCATTTACACCAATCTTCCATTCCTTAAATGTGAAGTATTGTTTACCTACTGGATTGTCTACTGGAATAGTAACTTCTTTTTCAGGATTAACCCAGAATATTTTAGCACCTTCCATAGTACCATTGTCTGTTGGCACGAAAGTAACTTTTACAAAATTATCTGGTACTCCTTCAGGTTTTGTGTCCCCTTCTTGTGGAATTACATCTTTTGAATACTGAGCCTTTATTGTTGTTTCATTTTCAAATTTATGTCTTGGTTTATCTTTAAGTTTGTATTCAGTATCTGTACCGTCAATTAACCATTTAGTAAATGTGTTGCCATCTACTCCTACTGGATACTTGCCAGGTATAACAACTTTAGCAGCCGGATTTACATAGTAGAAATACTTTTGTGGATCTTGAGCCTTTGTTGTTGGGTCTACTGTAACTTTTACATAGTCATTTGGAACATAGTTTGGCTTTCCTTCTTCAGTCTTTGCTTCGTAGATGTTTTTAATAACCTTGATAGGTATATCTACTTCTTTACTTGTACCATTCTTAAGATTTACCTTTGCTTTCAAAGTAACATTACGAGAAACTTCTGTAGCATCGTCTTCTTTTAATTTTTCATATAATTTTTCTTTTAAATCTGCATCTGCAATTGGATTCCCACTATCATCCAATATTTGAAGTGTATCATCATTTGCTAATGCTTGTGGAACTCCATTTCCATCTTTAATCTTAACTTGTCCCTTTAAAGTTTCAAGCGTAGGAATAAAGTCATTGACATAGCCTGTTCCATCTTTAAAAGATTCATGAACAGTCAATTCTTCTGCTGTGATGTCGTTGTTGTCCCAAATTGCATAGAAAGTCTTTGCTTCTTTGATATTTTTTATAGCTTCTTTAAATTCTTCTTCGGTAAGTGGTTTTCCCTTTGCTTCAGTTGCCCAACCTTTAAAAGTTTCTCTGTCCTTTGTAGGGTTTTCAGCTTTGTCAGTTAAAGTGCCATCATATTCAACTTCTTTTACAATTTTAGTTTCAGTATCAGGTGTAGTAAAGTTTTTAAACTTACCACCATTAGCATCAAAGGTGACATGGATGACTTCTGTCATAGTAAGCTTTCCGCCATTAATGACATCATATTCTACTTTATATTTATAAGTTTTGCCTTTATAAGAAATCCTACTATTATCTCTATCAATTGTATAAGTGTCAGTAGCATCCGGATCAGGGTCTGCCACACCAACCGTTGGTGTTTTATCAAGTTCTGATGCTAGATACTCACTATATTCTCCCGGGTTTTGAGGATCAAGTTTGTCGTTTCTTATAATAGTCTTGTCAGTATCGTTACTTGGAAATTTAAAAATACCATAATCTTCCGGGGCTGCTTCATATCCTGTTAAATAAGAGCCTTCAACTGTTGGTCTCTCGGCTTCAAGTACTCCCGTATTCCACTTTGAAGTAAATTTCGTTGAAGCAATTTGTTGAAGAGTTAGGTCAAGATTGATGTATCCAACTATCTCTCCTGTATCAGGATCTGGTTTGCCAAATGCATATCCTCCACCGGTTCCAAAAAATCTAGCTGTCAATAGTTTAACATGGTCTGATACATCTTCATCAAGAAGCACCTCATATCTATAAGGCTTGAGGTCTGTTGAATATAATGGAAGCTTAGTTGGCTTACCTTCGCTATCAGACCAAGTATAGGTTCCATCTTTATCAACCTTTAAGAAAAACTTTACTCCTGTTCTTGTTGAAGTTTTATCGTCCATTTGTTCAAAAATAATCTGTGCCTTATTAAGATTTCCATCTGAGTCTTTGCCAAAAACACCTTCCCAGTCAAATTTACCTCCGTCAAGACCCTTTGTTTTGAAAATCGCATTTACATTTGCAAATATAAGTGGTTTTTGATTATCATCTGGATCTTGATTTGGGAAGTAGGGGGCACTAAATAATTGAGCTCCCATTTCCATTTTACGTCCTTGTAACTCTTGTCTTTTTCGTCTATTTGCTTCTTGTGCAATTTTTGCATCAATTTGTGGGTAGGATTTAATATCAATAGTCCCTACCTTGACTAGATTATTTTGTTCAGGAGTATTCTCCTTTGCAAAGCCTGCAACTGGCATAATGGTTTCAAAAACCATTATAATTGCCAGTGCAAGTGTAATTATTCTTTTTTTCAAGGTATCACTCCTTATCTAATTGTGTATTCCCTTTTGTCAGATTGTAAGTTGCCAGTTGTTGCATAAACACTAATTTTATCATTAGCTTGTAATTTTACGCCTTGTTTACTTAAGTCAAAGCAAGTTATTTCTTCTTCGACAATTTTTCTTCTTACTTTAGTTCTTTTTGTCATTTTACCAGAAGTAAATTCATATTCTTGTCCGCCTCTAGTTAAAACAAGGTGTCCTGTAGCTCCATCTGTTAAGTTGGTAATTTTTACAAAGCTTACTCCTGCACTTGGTATTTGAATTATAATATCAGGTGCTCCAATCTCATCGGAATTTATTTCAGTGTCTTGTTCAAATTTTCTGGTAACTTTCTTAGTTTCTTCGTCTACGCCCCATCCTTTAAAGTCATAATTTTCATCAGTTTTTACAACTAATGGTGGAGTGATTTCGACTTCTTTATCTTTTGTTACATAGAATTTTGTATATCCAAGCATATAGGCTTTGTCTGTCGGTACTTTAAATTCTACTAATACCATGCCTTCTGGTTTATCATCTTGTAGCTTGTTGTCAGGTGTTAATGTCGGATCTACTGGTATTACATCTGCTATAGGTTCGTATTGTGCTGTGAAGATTTTTTCTGTTTCTCCTGTTGCAAGTGTCAAGTTAAGTTCCTTGTCCCAACCAAATTTAGGTTTCTCGCCTGCTTGGTCTTGTTTTACTTTATAGTATTTAGCAGGAGAAATACCTGGAACTATCATACCTTTGTCTTGTGCCTCTTCAAAATTTAAACCTTTGGCAACTTTATAGGTTACTGGACTTGTTTGTTCTTGGTCAGCAAGTTTTAATTTACCATGTTGACCTTCATTGAAAGTTACTTTGATGAATTTTTCTGTATCAATAGTGTCATTTTCGCTAATTTCTTGAACTGCATCTGTCCATTGTGCATATAAAACTATATCTTTGTCGATAGGTTTATTTTCAAAATCAAAGTAAGTTGTATCGGTTTCTTTTTCTTTCCAACCTAAGAATACAAACTTATCTTTTGTTGGATCAGCAGGTTTTGTTGCTGTCTTTCCGTGTTCAACTTCTTGAGTTGCTGGAGCTTCTGAACCACCATCTGTGTCAAATTTCACCTTGTGCTTATCAGTTTTCCACTGAGCTGTTGCTGTTCTTGCTTTTTTAAGTGTTACTTGGTCGCCTGGTTGGTAGATTTTTTCATCTTCGCCATCAAGTTTCCAGCCTTTAAATGTAGCATTTTCTTTTGTCAAACCATCTGGTCTTGCAAGTCTTATGCTTGTTCCATGGTCTACTGTAACTACTGCTGGTGGTGTTCCTGTGCCTTCGCCTGCTTCATAAGTTAAGGTAATTTTCCCTAAAGTGAAGTTTGCTACGTGTTCACGATCACCCTTGATAGGATTGATATAGTCAATTTTTTCAACCCAGCCTGCGAATCCGTAATTGTCACTTGCCTTTGCTTCGGGAATAATCAACTCATTCGTAGCACCTTGTATTGCCTTGTCTTTGTCTACCAGTTTGATATTTGCTTCGGGGTTAACGTAATAAATTTTGTTGCCTCCGACAACTTCGCCATTTTCTCCAGCGATAAACTTGACGGTAACGTAGCCTTCAGGCTTCTTCACGCTGTCATCAGTTTTTTCTACTATATCTTTTGACTTAACAAAGTTAAATTCGTAAGTTTTTTCAGCTATAATCTTTTCAGCTTTTATTTCTGGTGACCATGTTCCACCATTGGAAGTGTATCCAATGCTTGGTTTTTTTGTAACAGCTTCTGCCTGACTTGTCATATTGACTTCAACTTCTGGTGATACATAGTAAACTAAATCGCCGGATACTGTTCCGCCTTCGCCTGCCTTGAAGATTACTTTTACATAATTATCCATAGCTTCTTCTGGCTTAGTTCCATCTGGATTAGATTTAACTATAGGTTCGTGTACTTTAACTGGAATTTCTAAAGGCTTGTCATTTGTTCCAACACTTGAGCCATCATCATATTCAACGATAACTTTTACCTTGCTTTCTCCTGGTTTAGTAACATCTGGTTCTGTAACTATTTTTACTTCCTTAATAGTTTTTCCTTCAGGTGGAGTAATCATCTTAGTAATTTCTTCTACTGTCGGTGTCTTTCCTTGTGGTGTGTGAACCGTATATGTTGTCGGAACTTGGTCCTTTATCTTTTCAGGTGTTACAGTATATTTTGCTACTATTGTTGTTTCAGTTGTGAATTGTCCAAGTATTTTATCTTCCCAAGTTTTTGCCTTGTCTTCTGTTTCCCACTTAGAGAAATTCATTGTGTAACCAACTGCCCCAACTTTTGCAGGGTCTGCAGCTACAGTTTTTCCTGTTGGATTTGTTACATCTATAGAAACTTCCTTAGTAGGGTTAACCCAGAATGTTTTTTCGAAAGCTGTGTCATCTGTAGCCTTATCTGTTGTCTTAACTATGACTTTTACATAAGTTCCTGGTACATCTGGCTTCTTGCTTGGATCTGTTTGTTCTACTACATCTCCAGCGCCTACCGGCTGAATGATTGTAGCTGTCGTAAATTTATGACGCTTTCCAAAGTCAAATTTGCCATTTGCCTGACCGTCATCATTTTGACCAGCTTGATCTGCAGTCCAATTGACAAATGTTGAAGATCCATCTGGTTTAACTTCTGGAATTTCTACCCAAGCATTTTTATTTACCCAGTAAACCTTGTTGTCCTTGGAGTTCATGTCTCCAGTTGGTGCAACAGTTACTTTTACATATTCACCAGTTACATCTTTCAATCCACCATCTTTTGCTTCTTTTCCTTCAGCTTGTGATAAGAATAGTGGTTTTTCTGTTCCTGTAAGTGCTTCATAAACATTTTTGTAAACTGTAATAGGTATAATAAGCTCTTGTGGCTCTTTGCCGTCTTTGAAAGTAACCTTAGCCTTAATATTTACTGTGCGAACAAGCTCATCCTTGTCGGCTTTATTTTTTTCGTTGACTAAATCATAAACTTGGTCGTATGTTGTTAATTCAGTGCCTTTTTCATCGTATAATTTAATTTCTGTTCCTGCAGGAAGATCTTTTACTTGGTCTTTTTCTTTCCAAACAAGTTGTTTCTTTAAGTCCTCAATTTTTGGAGCAAAGTCATTTGTCCACTTACCATTAGGATCTTTAAAGGCTTCTGTTTTTACTAGGCCAGATGCGCTTAATCCTGACCATTCAAACTTCGCAGTAAATACATAGAAGTCTTTTGTATCATTATCAACTATTGTGTTTTTGTTTAATAATGGTTTTTCATCCCATTTTATAAATTTCTTTCCAGTTTCTGGTGTGATATAGTACTTGCCTTCTTCTTTTTCCTTGCCTTCCTCTAGCTCTTTTGGAACTGGAAGTAGGTCTGACTTAAGACCTTGTATTACATCGTAGTATAATTCTGTCTTTGAATTTCCATCTTTGTCGGTAAATGCTCCACCCTTGTCTGCCTTGAAAGTTACTCTTACATAACCTTCTGGTGGTTCTTTATCTCCTGGAACTTCAATTACTCTTACATCCTTATAATAGAAGGTAATTTCATCTTTGCCTGTGCCATTGATGCCTAGGAATGCATTTGTTTTTTCATTTACATCGAAGAATAATTGTTGCTGTGGTGCACTTACAAGCTTCCAACCTGGGATAGGTCTATAGTTTCTTGCATCAAAGTGTCGGTTACCATTTGAAACAGCTTCTTGTCCAATGATTGCACCTTCTGCTTCATTTGTCTTTCCTTTAAATCTTTCATCTATATAGTTGACCTTGTAGTCACGAGTTCTAAATGGTCTGTAGAAGAAGTGGAAGACATTGTTTTTTACATCAGGATTGTCTTCTACTTTATTGGTTGCTGGATTTAATTTCTTTGCCGGTTCTACCTTAAAAGTTTGGAAGAAGGTGTTATCTGCCTTTACTCTGCCATTATATTCTTTGTATAGTGCCTTTAAATCATCCGGTAGTTTTTCTTCAAGCTCCTCATGAGTTGCCAAAATATATTTATCGTCTTGCTGGTCTCCAGTTGTAGCAACAAGATAGTTTGCACGCTTATTAGCTAAAGTTTGTTCAAGTGGCTCTTTTGTTTCTTTACTCAAATCCAAGCTTAAGAAGTGGTGTACTACTTTTACATCGACTCTATTGTTTGGAACCCAAATTGCCTTTAGGTAGATTGGAGATACGACATCATTGCCAAAGGAATATAGTTCTGGAACATTATAGGTGTCTCTATAGGAAGTATCTATTTGGTCTGTATAGTCGCCTGATGTAGGATCTTTCTTGTAGCGAATTACTTCCCAGCCCATAAAGTCGTAGCCCTTCCTTGTCGGCTTAAATTTCGGCTCTACAAGTTTTTGTCTTTGGATAACTGTAAAGACTTGCTTGTCGCCTTCATTCTTTTCTTTTTGCGCAAAAGTTTTGGTCTCTTCTTGACCTTTGTCCCCTACTTGGATGGTCTTGCGTTTTTGAGTTACTTTTGCTTCGTCAATTGAGCTTAAATTTCCACCGTTCGGGTCGAATGTTACCTTCCATTGATAATCAGGTTCGCCCCACTTAGCGTAAAGGTTCACTGGGTGAGAAGGCATCTTTTCGCCCGGGTTCTCCCAGATAAGCTTCGTGCCGGCAGGGTCTAATGCCCAGCCCTTAAAGACCATTTGGTCTGAAAGGTTGTCCGGACGCTTAACTTTTAACTTGTTATTGTCATTTTGATCATTAAATACAAGATCAGTAAGGCCTAATTCTTTTAACTTTTCTGGATTATCCAATAGGTTGGCAGGATTTTCTTTTTTATATTCTTCGTTGCCTTCTAAATCAGGGCTTAGAGCCTTTAGTGGAAATTCGTAGAAAGTATTTAATGAATTAGTTGGTCCAAACTCACTGTCGCCCTTAATCGTTGACGGGTCGTAGTTAAACCTTAGTGGATACTTGTTACGCTTGTATTTAAATCTAATGTAGCCGTTTGTATTGTAGGCCGGAACTATAGGATTACCTTCTCCATCAGTCAATGGATCGCCCCAGTCATCGGCATTATTAAAGAAGGTGGAAATATATTGCATCTTACCTATAGGGAGTGCATTTCCAAAAATTGTATATGTCTTAGTAGGAAATGGGGTTACTTCTGCACGCTCGGCGTTTAATGCATCTAATCCATCACCGTCAACACGACCGTTTTCTTGGTCCTCCTCTTTGATTTCTGGCCATGGGCCTCCTGGTGTATATTCATAAGGGGTAAAGCCTTGGACCTTGGAGAACTTATGACCATAAGAATCAGAATTGGTATCTGCCTTAAACCTATATAGGTCGTAGCGAATAATTGTTTCGCCCGGCTTAAAGCCGTCCATCCAAAAGTCCATGTGGTGTGGCATAGAGTCTACGTTCTGTTTTATGCCGAAGGAAAGAGTTTTAAAATCTAATGTATCTAAGTCTATGGTTGTTCCATCACCATTATCTATATGTTTAGTATAGCCGCCTCGTCTGGTGTAATCTCCCGTTTTCACGCCCATGTCCAAGAATTCATCGGCATTTAATCGATAAGGAGGCGTGTCCAAGTGAGTTGGCCAATCTGGCGTAGCATAGTTTGGTCCCCAGCCATAGGATTGCATGCCTTTGCTAAAGCCCTTGGTTTGCATGGCGTCGTTTGGCCAGCCTAACATTAGCTGGTTAAACCTTGCCTTGTAATGGTAAGGATTACCGGGACCGCCCTTCTTCACTACCTCGCCTGTAGCTTCATCATATCCCCAAATTTCAGGGTAGAAGGTATTTTCCTTAGGTTGAGCATTAGACTTCGTGAAGTATAGGTCGTAGACTTGTCTGTCATAGTAGATATTGTAGACAGTCTTGCCTGTTGCATCCACAGACTTAACTAGATTTACATTTGCAGGGTCTTTGTTTTGCTCATGAGTTAGAGCTTGATTGTAAACATAGAACTTGTTTAGATAAAGATCTTTGCCACGATTAAATTTATCGCCTTTCCATATCTTGGCTAGACGAAATTGGTCTAGGTCCGGAAAGACGATGTCTTTTACAGACACGTTATCTAAGTCCGGTCTCGAACCTGTATCTTGGTCTTTATATACACGAGTACCTATATAGTCGTACTTATCTGCTAGAGAAGCACCATCGGCGTGGTCTGCCTTTTCTGCCCAGAATTGGACAGCGTAGCCTGCCTTTTCCTTGTCCTTCCAAACAGCTGTGAAAGTAACTTTACTTGCCGGCATTTTTATATCTGCAGCTAGGTTTAAAATAGCCTTGCCATTAGTATCTTTAATGATTTCATCTGCCCTATATTTGCTTCCATTTATAGATTCTAAATCTACAGATGGCTTCCAGCCTTGGAACTCGCCGCCTACTTTTGTAGGAATATCTGCATCTGCAATTTTAGGCATTTCTTGTCCATAATAAAGTGTACGAGTTGGAAGAGCTGTGCCGCCTTGTGTGTCAAAAACTACATCGTAGTGGGCACGGTTGTAGCGGTATTCTAAGATGAAGTCCTCAGAGTTTTCTGGAACTTGCATCATAATTGATTTTCTTTCAGGAACAAATCCTTTTACTCTCGGATCATTTTTGTCCAATGGACTGACTTCCATAGTAGACCCAGTGTTGCCACTTTGAGTTGTAAAAAGTGCAGTTTCATCTCCAACGGTTCCATCCGGATTGGTGTACTTGGTAAAGTCTTCTAGGTCTTGGAAGACATGTTTGATTTTAATGCTATTGCTTCTAGCCGTGTATTTAAAATCTTGCCTGTCAGAATATCTTAATCCGTTAGTAGCATCGCCTGTTTCGTTTTTATTATTTGCAGCATTTTTAACAGTGTCGTAGTCGATTTTAAAACTCTCTTGTCCTTCTGGCTTTTCATAACCTGCAAGCTCAGGTAATTTTATAGTCTGATTGACCTTTTTTTGTTCATCTGCCGTAGCTCCTGCACCTACACTGGCAATATAGGGTTGGTAGTCAATATAATACTTTTCCCCTCTTTGTACCTTATAGTCAGTACGCAAAGTGTAGATAGCCGGCTGATCTGGATTTTTAATAAATTCCTCAGCATTGTCTGTTTTTGCTGGCTTAACAGGTGTAAGTGTATTAACAAATTTTTCCTTGTCATCGGCTAATTTTTCATAATTCACCGTAGCAAAGGCCTGTAGTGGCACTGACAAAAGCATAAGTAATGCCAGTATAAATGTCGTGGTTCTCTTTAGGTAATTTCCCATTTTTTCACTCCTTAAATTTAAATATTAATAGTTTATTTTCTTTATAATATATTCTTTTCCTATTATATAATATTTTTCCTCATTTTAACACTCTTTTATGGCCTTTATTTTAATTAATTTGCCTTTTTTCCTAAATTTTTGTAAATCCAATTATTATAAAAAAAGAGAAAGAAATTCTTCCTTCTCAATTTTCTTTTAATTTTTCATTTTTGTATTAATTTTACACTCCAATTAGGACTGTTGCCACTTCAAAATATACAAATAATACAAGGGTATCTACTATTGTTGTGATAAGTGGACCAGCCATAATTGTTGGGTCAATTTTTAGTTTTTCTGCTATTAGTGGAAGTATTCCGCCTATCATCTTTGACAAAACTATTGTCGTAAGTAGAGTTACAGATACTGTAAGTGTCACTCCAAGGTCAACTGTGTCAAGGATGGACATTCTAACTATATTTACTACTACAAGTATTGCCCCAACTATAAGTCCAATGCGAAGTTCCTTAAACATTACTCCAAAAAATTCTTTGAAGTCAACTTCTCCTGTGTAAATCCCACGAATTATTGTGGTAGATGATTGTGTTCCTGCGTTTCCACCTGAGTCCATTAGCATTGGAATGTAGGCTGCAAGAGCTACGCTTGATGCCAAAAGTGTTTCGTATCTTTTTATTATAAAGCTAGTAAAAGTTGCCGTAACAAGACAAATTATTAGCCACATTGTCCTATCCTTTGCAAGTCTAAAGACTGACTTGTCCCAATAGTGTTCTGGTGAAGATTCGCTAATACCATGGATATTGGCAAGGTCTTCTTCGTATTCTTCGTGCATTACGTCGATTGCCCATTCTACTGGCACAATACCAACTAGTCTACCCTCAGAATCTGTTACAGGTATTTCTGATAGGTCGTACTTGAATGCTAGCTTAGCTACAACTTCTTGGTCATCTGTGGCATAGACGCTGGAGTTTATTGGGTGCATAAATTCTTCAATGTTTTTATTTCTGTTACGAAGAAGGTCGGCTAGGTTCACATAGCCTATGAGTACTAGAGACTCATTTGTGACCCAAACTTGTTCCAGTCTATCTGCGTCAAGTTCTGAGTGAATTATTTTTTCCAGTGCCTCAGTTGGAGTTGCCGTCTTCTTTACAAAGATAAAGCCAACAGACATAATTGAACCAACGGACTCTTGTGGATAACCCAAAAGTTGATTTATGACTGGCCTTCTATCTTCTTCGATGAAGTGATTCATGAGCTTTCTAACCATGTTGGCTGGCAGCTCTTGCAAGGTATCTACAAGTTCATCTTCTTCCAAGTCCTTCATAAGGGACATGATTTTTTCTTGGGAAAGAGAACCCATTATTTCAATTTTTTTATCCCTTGGCAAAAGTGAAAAGGCATCTGCCAAGAGGTCCTTGTTCAAAAGTTTTATCCAAATGGCAACTTCTTCCTTTGAAAGGTCTTCTAGTTTTTCTGCGATGTCAACAGGGTCCATCCTGTTGATTAATTCTTGTGTCTTTAGTAATTCTTCTCTATTGTAATTTTTCATAAAGCCTCCTTAATTTTTGGCATAAAAAAAGCCGCTGTCTAGGCGGTAAAGAGGCATACTTAAATAGACTTAGCTATTACTAAATCTTTAAATCTTCCTTTATCGCATAGACTAATACATTTTTCCAGGGTCGACTGGTATCCATGTAAACACCTCCATATACACTTATTTTATCACAAGGGCTCCTTTAAATCTATTTCAATATAAAAAAATCCACTCTTGGTAGATTAACTTTTATTTTTTATGATGTAGTAAAAAACTATTAGAGGTGCAAAAATATATACAATAGGTAGGACAACCTTTGAAAACAAATTGTATTCAAGTCCATCTAATTTGTCGCCCAAGTCCTTATAAGCTTGAGGAAAGGCTATAACTGCCACTATCATGTAAATCGTAAGGATGAGATAGGGCATTTCCTTTGGGTTTAAGTCTAAAAGCCTATCCATTATTCCATAATAATAGGCTGCAAAAAAGAAAAGTCCAATGCCGCAAAGGCAGGCGTAAATAAAAATATCCCACACTCCCTTGGCGACTAGATTTTTCTTGTCTAGGTCTTTAGTCTCATTAATTTTTTTATCATCTATAGTTTTTTCGCCTTCGCCAATAAAATATGTCATGTCAACGCCAAAAATATCAGAAAGTTCCCTTAAATTTGTCATAGTTGGAGAGGCTTTGTCATTTTCCCACTTTGAAATTGCCTGTCTCGTTACAAAAAGTTTATTCGCCAAGTCCTCTTGAGATAAATTCAATTCTTTTCTTTTAGCTTTAATTTTTTCTCCATACATAAATCCCACTCGCCTTAATTTTTTATCTTAATTTTCTAATATTTTCTTATAAACTTTTTATCAAAGATTTATAAAAAATTATTTCCTATAAAAAGGATAGCAAAAAAGTAAAATCATAACAAGCAAATGGGCCGCAACTTTTGGTTGCAACTTGATTTTTCACTGATTTTTAAAAATTTTACTGCAAATATAAATAAAAGTGCCTCTAGTAAAGTGATAAAATCACCTTAAATGGGAGGGGTTGTCATGAGCATTTCTTATAAAGTTTTAGAGGGTCTGGTAAAGGCAAGTGGTATTAAAAAAATTTTTCTCTTGCCCAAGGACAAAATTTTAAATTATGCCAGAAAGCAAAATCAAAAGCCAAGCTTCGAGCTTAAGGACGAAGATGATATTTATTATGAAGATAGGACTTTTTTGTCCCAAAGATTAATTGTAATACACTCAAAAAATAAAAAGCCTGGGGCAATTTTATACCTCTTTGGCGGTGGCTTCATAACAAATCCTGACAAGAGGGACTTAAGCCTTGCCAAGAAAATTTGCCGCGATACTGGCAAAGATCTTTGGTTTTATTTTTATCCCCTTTGCATTGACAAGACCATAGTAGAAACTTATTCTGCAACAGTCGGGGTTTACGAAGATATGGTAAAGACCTATGGGGAAGAACCTATTTCTCTTCTAGGCTTTTCATCTGGAGCATCACTTGCTCTTGGTATTTGTCTTTACATAAATGCAAATAAGTTAAATTTAAAGATGCCAAGAGAGATTATCGCATCTTCTCCTGGTTCTTGTCTATCTGATGACCTTAACATGGATAGGCTAAGGGAATTAAACAAGAAGGATATAATAGTAGACTGCAAGTACTTTGAAACTGGAAGGGAAATTATGACCAAGGGTCAAGATGTTCCTGACTATATGCTCTTTCCCTATAAGGGAGACTTCAGTAACTTTCCTATGACCTATTTTTATTTCGGATCTCACGAGGTTATTTATGCCTTCGCTCCACTCTATGTGAAAGCCCTAAAAAATTATGGCGTTAAGTATAAAATAATTGTGGGAGAGGGACTTTGCCACTGCTATCCACTTTTATCAATCTTCAAAGAAGGAAGAGAAGCACAAGAGGAGATAGTAAAAATTTTAAAATAAAAACAAAAGGCTCAAATCGAGAAGCTCTTAGATTTTTTAGACCGTCAACAAATTTTCCTTTGTCTTTAAAAATTTACCAAGCTTTAAAGTTTTCCATAGTTCTTAGAAATTTTTATTCTTAATAATTCCTCCTTCTAATTAAAATTTTGCAAAAAATTGGACCTAAGTTATAAACCTAGGTCCAATCTTTTTTTACCAAATTTTTCAAAATTATTATTGAAATATTATTTCCAGTAATCTAGTTTTGAAGTGTCGATGCCAACTGCTTCTGCCTTAAATATTGGGTTCTTGCCTTCGGCTCTTTGTTTCTTGTAGTCGTCAAGAGCTTTAAGGGCAATGCTGCCAAGATAAAGTATTGATGGAATGTTAATTAAGCACATAACGCCCATTAGAAAGTCTGCAACATCCCATGCAAGTGACATTTCCATTCCAGCTCCTACAAAGATTAGGATTGTTGCTATTATTCTGTAGCAAAGCATAAATGTCTTTGAAGGTGTCTTTTTGTTTAGGTATGTCAAACAAGAGTCTACATAGTATAGGTTACCAAGTAGTGTTGTGAAGGCAAATAATGCAAGAGAAACTGTGATAAATAGGTTTCCATAGTGTCCAAATACTGTTGAAAGTGATGCTTGTACGAAAGGTGCTCCTGCTAATTCTTCTGTTGGTGCAATGCCTGATGCTAGTGACATAAAGGCAGTTGCTGAACAAATAACGATTGTGTCTAGGAATACAGAAATCATTTGTACTAGACCTTGTTTTACAGGGTGAGATACTGATGCTGATGCTGCTGCGTTTGGAGCAGAACCCATACCAGCTTCGTTAGAGTAAAGTCCTCTCTTAATACCTTGTACTAAAGCTGAACCTGCAACTCCACCAAAGATTGCCTTGAAGTTAAAAGCATCTTCAAAGATCATTCCAAACATTGCTGGAACGTTTTTAATGTTTATAACTATCATTATAAGTGCCATGATTACGAACATTAAGCCCATGATTGGAACTAATAAAGATGTATATTTTATTATTCTCTTGCCACCGCCAAGGATACAATATCCTGCGATTAGGGCAAGTACAGCACCTATCATCCAAGAAGTTTTTCCTGGTACATAGAAGTCATATACTCTAAAGGAATCTTGAAGGTTAAAAGATGCAAGCATGTTAAAGCCTACTGCATAAGTTGCAATAAGTGCTACTGCAAATAGAACTCCAAGTCCTCTTGAGCCAATGGCATTTTCGATGTAGTAAGAAGGTCCACCATAGGATATTCCGTCAGATCCTCTTTTTTTATAAATTTGTGCAAGTGTTGATTCGATAAAGGCTGATGCGCCACCAATAAGTGCTATAATCCACATCCAGAACACTGCTCCTGGTCCACCAAGACAAATTGCATTGGCAACACCAACGATGTTACCAGTACCTACTCTTGATGCAGTTGATACCATAAGTGCTTGGAAGGATGATACGTCGTCTTTTCCTTCTGGTTTTTCAGTGATAACTTTAAAAGCTTCGCCTAGTAATCCAAATTGTATAAATTTTGTTCTAATTGTGAAATAAAATCCACAGGCAAGTAATACGATAATAAGTATTGGATAGTATAAAACGCCATTAACGGCTGATAATAATTCTCTCATTTTCCACCTCTCTAATAAATTGATAAGTCTAATTCTTGTGATAAGTATTCTAACATTCTAACTCCAGAATAAGAGTTGCCATGCTTGTCAAGTCTTGGAGCATATACTGCAAGTCCTGTTTTATTTTTTGATGCAGTAACTATTCCGCCACCAACACCTGATTTAGCAGGTATGCCCACTCTAATTGCAAAATCTCCTGAGTAGTCATAGGTTCCACAAGTTGCCATTAGGGACCTTAAAACTCTTGCTTCTCTTGGAGTTATAATCTCCTTGCCTTCTAAGTCAATACCGTCATTGGATATAACATAGGACATGTGAGCCAAGTTTTCTGTGTTGACAAGAATGGAACAAGCTTTAAAATATGTATCTAAGACTTCTTCTACCTTTGTATCACTTGGCAAAAGTCCCTTAGCTAACATCAAATAAATTAGGGTCCTATTTGTGAAAGAAGATTCTTTTTCTGACTGAGCAATTTCTCTGCTGTAGTCAACTTTTTCTCCTAGAAACTCACTTGTCTTTTCAAGAATAACATCAAAAGTTTTTTCTCTGTAAACATTATATAAAATAGCTACTATAATAATTGCTCCAGCATTAATAAAAGGATTAACTGGTATTCTCTTTTCAGAAAGTTCTAGTTCAATGACACTGTTAAAAGGTTTTGCAGATGGTCTAACGCCAACATATTTTTTTAGTTCAGCAACTGTGTAATTTTTCATTGCAAGGGAATATAAAATTACCTTTACAATGGATTGAATTGAGTACCTGACTTTTGAGTCGCCAACGCTTTTTAAATTTCCATCTTCAATTACTGATATGGCAACCTTATTGGCCTCAACCTTTGCAAGTTCAGGGATATAATCTGCAACAGCTCCCTCGTGTAAGTATTTTCTACCTAAGTTGAGAGCTTCTTCTAAAATTTCATCTGTGTAAATTATTTTTCTCACCTCCTTATAATTATTTGGAATTGTTTTCCTCTAATAATTAGATTACCATATCAAAAAGCCTTTTTCAATGTAAAATTTGAGCTTACTAATATGCTAAAATGTAGGAGATGATCTTCATTTTTTTATAAAATTTTTAAAAATAGAGAATTTTATAAAAAAAGGACCTATTGTAACAATAGGCCCCAAAAAATTTTTTCACTTAACAAAAATTTTGTAGTCAGAATATCCTTTCTCATCCATTTCTTCATAGGGAATAAATTCCAGAGCTGCACCATTTATGCAGTACCTAAGTCCACCTCTATCACTTGGTCCGTCACCGAAGACATGACCTAGATGTGAATCTGAAGAAATTGACTTCACTTCAGTTCTCACCATGCCAAAGGAAGTGTCTACATTTTCATCTAAATAATTTGACACAATTGGTCTAGAAAAAGATGGCCAACCGCAGCCAGATTCAAATTTGTCACTTGATGCAAAAAGTGGCTTCTTAGAAAGTTTATCTACATAGATTCCCCTTCTGTACTCGTCATTTAACTTGCTGGTGAAGGGCCTTTCAGTGCCTGCTTTTGCCATTACATTGTAGGAAAGGTCATCCAGGTAGTCTTTCTTGTCCTCAAGAAATTTTCTGTCATCATCAATTATTGGGTCTTCTGCCCTACTTAAATTCACATGGCAATAGCCGCCTGGGTTCTTGTCTAGGTAGTCTTGATGGTAGTCCTCTGCCTTTACAAAATTTTTGAGGGGAGAAATTTCCACTGCAAGTCTTCCAATTTTTTCTTCTTCATATTTTATAAAGTCTCTAACTATTTCTTCAGACTTAGTATCTCCTTTTTCCCAATAAATTCCAGTGCGGTACTGCCTTCCCATGTCGTTACCCTGCCTATTTATGGACTTTGGATTTATAATCCTAAAATAGTGGAGGAGGATTTCTGTGAGAGAAATTCTTGAAAAATCGTAATAAATTTTCACTGTCTCTGCGTGGTCAGTCCTTGCCACAATTTCATAAGATGTTTCGTCGCTGTCGCCATTGGCATAACCTACGAGAGTTTTTGCAATTCCCTTTAATTTTTTAAAATAAGCTTCCGTGCCCCAAAAGCATCCGCCAGCTAAATATATAACTTTAATATTTTTCATATAATCACCTATTTACTTATACCCAAAGAAGACTTTATCTTTCAAAAGCTAGATTCTTCTTCAGAAGTAAAATAGTGCAAACCTTTTTCTTCACTATAGCGACGAATAATTGTCTAGGAATAAAAACATTGACTTAATGGCAATGAGGTGTTAATTTATATTTAGTCTTTCTCTTAAAAATTGTATTTATTTATTAGGAAAACAATTTTATTAAGAGAATATTTTTAATAGGAGGCTATTATGAAAAATAGTAAGAAAAAATTATTAGTGGCAGGTCTTGCCTCTACCCTAGTTCTTTCCATGGCAATTCCAACTTTTGCCTGCACAGGAATTATTGTAGGAAAGGACCTTACAGCTGACGGATCCTTTATCTTTGGTAGAACTGAAGACTATCAAAGAAATAGAACTATGAGACTTGTAACTCACCCTCGTGGAGAATTTAAAAAGGGTAGCAAGCTTGTGGACGTAAACAATGGATTTACTTACATACACCCAGAAGACTCTCTAAAGTTCTTCTCAACTCCAGACTCTTCTGCTAAGCCAAAGGAAATGGAGCAAGGTGTTTATGATGCAGCTGGCTACAACGAAGCTGGCGTTGGCATTTTCTGTACAGTTTCTGCTGACCCATCAGAAGAAATTGAAAAGGCAGACCCATTTGTTAAAAATGGCGTAAACGAAGCTAGCATGACTACATTTTTACTTGCACACGCAAAGTCTGCTAAAGGAGCAATTGAACTTTTAGCCGACACAATTGACAAACAAGGCGCTTCCATGGGCGACATCGTAGCCTTTGGAGACCAAAATGAAGTTTGGTACATGGAAATTTATTCTGGTCACCAATATGTTGCTATAAAATATCCTGCCGATAAATTTAGTATTTTCCCTAACGATTATTGGCTAGGTGGCGTTGACCTTAAGGACAAGGAAAATGTAATTGCATCTAAAGACATTGTTGAAGTTGCAAAGAAGGCAAAGACTTATAAGGAAACAAAGGACGGCTTAATGGACATGGCTGGCTCTTATGGTCCAAAGGAAATTTCTGACACAAGTCGTTCAAGAGTTTGGTCTGGTATTCACGACTTAGACCCTAATTCAAAAGTTCCTTACGATGCAAAGAGATTTGATTTATTAAATGACCTTTCTAAGGATTCAGAAAAAATTACAATTGAACATGCTTTAAATGTATTTAGAAATAGATTTGAAGGAACAGAATATATTCCATCAGATAACAAGGCTGAAAGAAAAGCAAATCCTAAGACTCACAAGAGACCAATTGGCTCAATTAACACTATGCAAGCTCACATCTTCCAAATCAAAGAGGGCTATCCAAAGGATGCACCTGGTCTTATGTGGATGACTCTAGGAAGCCCACTAAATATTCCTTGGATTCCAATTTTCCCTGACATCAACGATTCTACAGTTGAAGCTAAAAATAACGCTCCAACTTATGATGCAAACTCTTATTACTGGGTTGGCTCATCTGTAAATGATTTAGTATCAGGAAATAGGGAAGAACTTGGCCAAGCTACTAGAAAGAAAGTTACTGATTTCGAAGAAAAAGTTATGAAAGAACTTCCAGAAGTTGAAAAAGAATGGATTGCCCTTTATTCAAAAGATAAGGCTAAGGCAGCAGAATTTTCTACTGCAAAGACAATGGAATGGGAAAAAGAAGTCTTTGACTTTGAAAAGGGACTTCAAGGCGAACTTTCTAAAGTTTCAAAGACTGACTTAATCGACCACTGGGCAAGAAAACCAATTATCGAAGCTATGAACAAAAAATTAATGGTTGGCACATCTGACCTTAAATTCTCTCCAAATGACAAGATCACTCGCGGAGAATTTGTAACAATTTTGGGAAGACTAGGAAATGTTGACACTAAAAAATTTGCTGAAGT
>NZ_CAMQAY010000024.1 GCF_946998875.1 uncultured Peptoniphilus sp.
TTTTTCTCTCATATAGTCAATATCTTTCTTATAAATAACACCAGTTGTATTAGTTACTTTTGCAATCTGGTTTATGTTATTTGTTACATTTGAAAGTAGCCATAGGAGATGTCTAAATAAATTAATCCTCATAATATGTATGCAAAAAGACCGCAGCCTAAAGACTACGGTCTAATTTTTTGTCCAAATTTAAACCACTTGGAACTATTATTTTAATTATTTTTTTTACTCCCAGTACCATTTGAGTACCAGTAGCCATTTTTTACAACTTTCCTCTCGAAAACCATTCTGGTTTTCTCGCTTAATTGGTATGGATACAATAAATTGTACTATTTATTGTATCCATACCAGATCGCCTGACAGATGATGATGATGTCATGCTGTTGTTGAAACTCATTTTTCACAGGCAGGACACGCAGGAACTATTGAAAAAACAGCTGTAACGGGAGAAGCCTGAAATCCCTTAGTTTACTAAGGGCGTAATTATACACCACCCAGAGGTTGGTGCATTGTGTTCTCCGAAGGCTCCTCGCCAGGGGGCTGTGATTTTCCGCAGTCATGGTCTGTTCCAAATCAAAAAGAGGACGCTACGCTTCCCCTGCACTGGCTGCCGCCAGCTACCCTTTGAAAGGAAAAATTTATAGAAACAGTATTTACTACGAAATTCACCACTAAAATATTATTTTAAGAGATATAAACTTAAAAACAAATTAGTTGACGCATCAACTAATTTGTGGTATACTTCACTTATTATGAAAAGTGATGTAAGAGTAATGAAATATAAACGTTATATTTTCCATATATTGATGGGGAGTACAATGAGTTGCATTATGTCTCAGATGAATACTGGAAAAATTGTTTTTCCGTCTATACTTTTAATGATGTTATTGCAATCTATAGTTGCAAGTATAGCATCTTTGATTTTTCCGGCTGGACTTATAGGTGCAAAAGTAACAGAGAAACTATATACTGGAAAATCATATATTGTTTTTTTAGTTCTTTCATCAATAATTCCAGCGATATATTTTACTACAATTATGTCTGTAAGCGGATTGTTAAGAATGAAGGGATATGATGAGAATTTCTGGAAAATATATTTTTCCTCATTTCCTATTAATGTTGTATTAGGATATTTTTCGAGTATTTTTTGGAATGTGATATTGGACAAAGTTTTAAGAAGAAAAGAGGCATAAAGTGGAGAAAAGTATCGGAAAACTT
Organism: uncultured Peptoniphilus sp.; assembly: GCF_946998875.1. Lineage (GTDB taxonomy): Bacteria > Bacillota > Clostridia > Tissierellales > Peptoniphilaceae > Peptoniphilus_A. The sequence continues at coordinate 1,219 of NZ_CAMQAY010000024.1, forward strand.
ATAACTTATTTATCGAGATGTATTCAGCAAGAATTAAAAAATGTAGTTGTTCCATTTGACATAAGTGTCGGAGAAGAGCCTTATTACATGGCACTTACAAAACAGGATGGATTGACTCAGGATCAATTAACAAAGCTTGTGAAAGTAGATAAGGCTGGTACGGCTCGAATGGTTAAATCATTAGAGCAAAAAGGATATATCACACGAGAAACAGACCCTAAAGATAAAAGAAACAAAAAAATACATCTTACAGAAAGAGGACGATTAAAATATGAACCTTTAAGTAGAGCATTAAAAGAATTTAATCAGAAGTTGACATCAGAATGGACAGATGAACAATATGAAATCGTTTATCAAAGTCTGGAAATGCTAAAAAAAAATTTTGAGATTGATAATAAATAACTTTCAATTTATTGCCCCTCTACACATCGTGTCAACTTGCCTCGAACTTTTACACCTTGGATTGTCAACACTTATTTGTACAATTTAAAATCGAACGCACTAATTTAAGATTAAATGATAATTACTAGTTAATCTTGATTGTCTATATTTAACTGGGGGCTGTAAATAATTTTGTGTATCAACCTAAATCCTGACATAAGGGTAAGGGTTGATACATTTTTTGCATTTAAATATCTATACACTCCTATAGAAATAGAGCATATCGTAGTATTATAAAACTTTAATTATTGAACTAGAAGTTTAAATATTATCATAATTTCTACATTTTTTCATTCCCTCCTTAATAATAGTGAATGCACATCCCACAACTCCTTGGATATTTTCTCTATTTTTTCTCTCATATAATCTATATCTTTCTTATAAATGACTCCCGTTGTATTAGTTGCTTTTACGGTCTGGTTTATATTATTTGTTGCATTTGAAAGTGACCATTGTAAATCTCTAAATTTTTCTAGGTCTATAATATAAATTTCTTTTTCTTCATATGTTGAGTATATTTTTAGTTGATTTTTTAAATTTATTTTATACTAGATGTCGCTTTTAATTGTACAACCTATCAAATAAAAAAGACCATAACACTTAAGTTATGATCTAATTTTTTGTCCAAATGTAAACCACTTGGAACTATTATTTAGTTTATTCTTTTTAGCTTCCAGTACCATTTGAGTACCAGTAGCCATTTTTTATTCTCTTTATAGCTTGTAATTAAGCCATTTTAGAAAATTTTGCGATTATTCCCATTCAATAGTTGCAGGTGGTTTTGATGTTATGTCGTATACTATTCGATTTATGTGGTCTACTTCGTTTACTATTCTATTGGATACTTTATCCAAGATTTCCCATGGGATTCTTGTGAAGTCTGCTGTCATGAAGTCTGTTGTTGACACTGCACGAAGGGCAAGGGTATAGTCATAAGTTCTGAAGTCGCCCATTACGCCTACTGTTCTGTTATTTGTTAGGACTGCAAAGTATTGGTTTATGTCTTCTAGTCTTGCTTTTTCTAATTCGTCTCTAAAGATTTTGTCTGCGTCACGGAGTATGTCTAGTTTTTCCTTTGTAATTTCTCCCATTACTCTTATGGCAAGTCCTGGTCCAGGGAAGGGTTGTCTATCTACTAGGTAGTCTGCAAGGCCAAGTTCTCGTCCAAGGTCACGAACTTCGTCTTTAAATAACATGCGAAGGGGTTCTATTATTTCTTTAAAGTCTACAAAATCAGGTAGCCCCCCTACATTATGGTGGGATTTTATCACTGCTGAGTCGCCAAGTCCTGATTCGATTACATCTGGATAAATTGTTCCTTGTGCCAAGAAGTCCACTGCTTTTATTTTTTGTCCTTCTTCTTCAAAGACTCTTATAAATTCTTCGCCAATTATTTTTCTCTTTCTTTCTGGGTCTGTCACACCAGATAGTTTTTCTAAAAATCTTTTTTCTGCATCAACTCTTATGAAGTGCATGCCTGAATCTTTAAAGGCTTCTTCTACTTCGTCGCCTTCATTTTTTCTCATTAGTCCATGGTCTACAAAGATGCAAGTTAAGTGATCGCCAACTGCTTTTGATAAAAGGGCTGCTGTTACTGATGAGTCAACGCCACCTGATAGGGCAAGGAGGACTTTTCCGTCGCCAACTTTTTCTCTTATTTCTTTTATTGCTTTCTTGGCATAATTTTCCATAGTCCAGTCTTTTTTTGCACCGCAAATATTTACTGCAAAGTTTTCTAACATTTCTTTGCCGTGAACTGAATGGTTTACTTCTGGATGAAATTGTAGGGCGTAAAGTTTTTTCTCTTCATTTGCCATGGCTGCTACAGGGCAGTTTTGGCTCTTGGCTATTATTTTAAAGCCTTCTGGCACTTTTTCTACTCTATCTACGTGACTCATCCAAACTGTTTCTTTTTCTTTTAGGTTTTTAAATATTTCTGCTGCTTCTGTTTTTATTTCTGTCTTTCCAAATTCTCTTTCCTTTGGTGCATTTACTACTTCGCCACCTAGAGTGTGTGCCATGATTTGCATGCCGTAGCAAAGTCCAAGGATAGGAATATTTTTGTTGAAAATTTCTTTTTCGATTTTTGGTGCACTTTCTTCATAAACTGAATTTGGTCCACCTGTAAATATTATTCCTTCTACATTATCTCTATTTTCTAATTCTTTTAAGGCCCTGTTGTAGGGTACAACTTCGCAGTAAATATTAAGATCTCTTATTCTTCTTGCTATTAACTGGTTGTATTGGCCACCAAAGTCAACTACTAATATCATATTAACCTCCTCGTCATTAACTACATTTTATAATAAAATTTTTATTTTGTATAGCTAATGAGTCTTTAAATTCAATTTAAATTAAGTATTTAAGCTAATTATATTGACATTAAATATTTCAAACAATATAATTTATAGAGGTAATGATTAATTTGTTTTTATTGTAAATAATGCCATTTAATGATAAAATATAACGTCAGTTAAAGGAGTGGTAAAATGGGTTTAATGGAAAAGATTTTTGGTACCTACAGTGAAAGGGAACTAAAAAAAATCGAGCCCCTTGTAAATAAAGTTATGAGTCTTGAAGGCGAAATGGAAAAACTTTCAGATTCTGAACTAAAAGAAAAAACTGAAGAATTTAAGAATAGACTTAAAAATGGTGAAACTACAGACGATATACTTCCAGAAGCTTTTGCTGTTGTAAGAGAAGCTGCTTGGAGAGTGCTAGGCATGAAGCACTTTAGAGTTCAAGTAATCGGTGGTATTGTTCTTCACCAAGGTAGAATTGCTGAAATGAAAACAGGTGAAGGTAAGACACTTGTTGCTACACTTCCAGCTTACTTAAATGCTCTTGAAGGCAAGGGCACACATATTGTTACAGTCAATGACTATTTGGCAAGCCGTGATAGGGACTGGATGGGCAAGGTTTATGAATTCTTGGGACTTACTGTTGGATGTATTATCCACGACATGGACCAAGATGAAAGAAAGGTTGCCTACAATTCTGACATCACTTATGGAACAAATAACGAGTTTGGTTTCGACTACCTAAGAGATAACATGGTTATCTACAAGGAAGAAATGGTACAAAGAGGACTTCACTTCTGTATCGTCGACGAAGTTGACTCAATTTTAATTGATGAAGCTAGAACACCTCTTATTATTTCAGGTCAAGGCGATGAATCAGTTGACCTATATGTTAGGGCAAGAGACTTTGTAAATACTCTTTCTCACAGAATCAAGAGCCAAGATGAAATTGATCTTGAAAGATTTAACAGAGAGTTTGAAGAAGAAACTGTTGACTATGTAATAAATGAAAAGGATAAGACTGCAACACTAACTGATAAGGGTATTGAAAAGGCTGAAAAATATTTTGGCATAGAAAACTTATCAGACGCATCAAACATGGAATTATCCCACCACATTAACCAAGCCCTAAAGGCTGCTGGTACAATGCACAAGGATATTGACTATGTTATTAAAGATGGCGAAATTATTATAGTTGATGAATTTACTGGTCGTCTAATGTATGGTAGAAGATACTCTGAAGGTCTTCACCAAGCTATTGAAGCTAAAGAAGGACTTGAAGTAAGAGCTGAATCAAAAACTCTTGCAACAATTACTTTCCAAAATTACTTTAGAATGTACGACAAACTTTCTGGTATGACAGGTACTGCCATGACAGAAGAAGGCGAATTTAGAGACATCTATAACATCGACGTTGTTGAAATCCCTACAAATAAACCTGTAATTAGAGAAGACGACAACGACCACATCTACATCAATGAAGATGCAAAATTCAAGGCTGTAACTAGAGAAATTGAAGAAGCACATGAAAAGGGACAACCAGTCCTAGTTGGTACAATTTCCATTGACAAATCAGAAACACTTTCAAAATATTTGAAGCGTGCAGGAATTAAGCACAATGTCTTGAATGCCAAAAAGCACGAACAAGAATCTGAAATAGTTGCTCAAGCTGGTCGTTTCGGTCAAGTAACTATTGCCACTAACATGGCTGGTCGTGGTACCGACATTGTACTTGGTGGTAACCCAGAATACCTTGCAAAGAAAGAACTTAAAAAGCAAGGCATGGAAGATGAAATGCTTGAATATGCAGACTCATATTTCAAGACAGAGGATCCAGAAATATTAAAGGCAAGAGAAGATTATCAAAATCTTGTTAAAAAATTCAAAGAAGAAACTGACAAGGAAGCTGAAGAAGTTAAACAAGTTGGCGGACTTAGAATAATTGGTACAGAAAGACATGAGTCAAGACGTATCGATAACCAACTTCGTGGTCGTTCAGGTCGTCAAGGAGACCCAGGTTCTTCAAGATTTTATATATCAGCAGATGATGATTTAATTAGACTATTTGCTGGCGACAGATTCAAAGAAACAATGGAAAAAATTGATTCACCAGAAGACGAACCAGTTGAAGCAAAAATTTTGACAAGACTAATAGAATCAGCACAAAGAAAAGTAGAAGGCAACAACTTTAGTATTCGTAAGAACGTCCTAAAATATGACGATGTTATGAATAAGCAAAGAGAAGTAATCTATGCTGAAAGAAGAAGAGTTCTTGAAGGTGAAAACCTAAAAGATGATATAGTAGCAATGAGAAATGACGTAATCGACAAGACTATTGACTTCTACAACAAGCTAGATGACAACAACAAAAACTATTTAGACTTTGAATCAATTAGAAGATTTGGAATAAATACCTTTAACTTTGATGAAAACTTCTTAAAGGGACTTGAAAATCCAACAGCAGAATCTTTAAAAGCATATATAAAAGAACTTGCTGATGAAAAATACAAGGAAAAAGAAGAAGACTTTGGCGACGAAAAATTCAGAGAAATCGAAAGAGTTGCTTTACTTCAAAATGTTGACCAAAAGTGGATGGACCACATTGACGCAATGGATCAACTAAGAAAGGGAATTGGACTTCGTGCAGTGGGACAAACTGACCCAGTAAGAGCCTATGCAGAAGAAGGCTTTGACATGTTCGAAGAAATGAACGAATCAATCAAAGAAGACACAGTAAAAATGCTTTACCATGTAATCAATCCTGAAAGAGTAAAGAGAGTTAGAGTCGCAAAAGAAGTAGAAACAGTAAATCCTGATGATGGAAAACAAAAACCTTATGTAAGAAAAGAAAAAAAGGTTGGAAGAAATGACCCATGTCCATGTGGAAGTGGAAAAAAATATAAAAACTGTCACGGAAAATTTGAATAAAATTTGATTGAGTTTTGAATAAAATAATTAACTCTGGTAGTACTTAAAGCCTGCCAGAGTTTTTTTTATGCTCAAGATTTTTTACATATTATTTTAGTTTTTTTTATTGTTAAAATTATTGTAAATAATTTTTTGGAAAAGATTTCTAATTAAACTCACAAAAAAAAGAGGGAGGACCCTCTTTTAAAATAATTATTTACTAATTACATATCTTTTTCTAAAAGTTTACCTGTTTCAAATTCGTATTTGTAAGTTATGTCTTTATTTCCATTGACCACTTCAACGCTAACTACATACTTACCATTGTCGAATTCAACTTCGTATTCGCCAGCTTCAAAGCCTTGACCAGAATCCTTTAAGGCTTGGTCCATAAATTTATCAACTGCTTCAATCATTTCTAATTGAATGTCTGCTGTCTTAGCTGAAGTGTCTTCTGCTTCAAACTCGTCTTTAACAATGTCACCTGTCATTGCATTAACAGTGACTTCGTATTCGTTTTTGGCATCATAGCCATCAACCTTGTAGTAGGCATTTCCATTTTCAACTTCAAGTTGGAAAGATTCAACTTTTGCATCAGGGTGAAGTTTTTTAAATCCGTCAAAGGCAATTCCTCTATCTAAGTTTGCAACTGCACCCTTATTTACTGCAGTTTCTTCCTTTGTTTGTGCATCAGACATATTCTTATTTGCATTTTTATTAACATTTTCTTCAACTTTAACTTCAGAATTTGCTGGCTTTGCTTTTTCGGGTTTTTGTCCACAAGCAGAAAGTGTCAGTGCAAGTCCTAGTCCAAGTGTTGTAATTAAAATTTTCTTATTCATTTTTTCCTCCTAATTAATAACTCTTAAATTCTTGTTCTTTAATTACCTACCCGAAAAACCATTTGGTAATCTTTTTGTAAAGAATTAAAATAATTTTTACTTTAAACTACTGTTTATGTGATATAATAAGAAAAAGTAATTTCATCGAGAAGGAAAACATTTTAGTAAATAGGAGAGTGGAGCTTTGGATCTTCGAAGCAATAAAAAGTCTCTTAGCAATTTGGTTTACAGAGATTTAAAAGAAAAGATTTTAAAAAATAAATTACTTCCAGGAGATAAATTAATTGAAATGGAAATCGCTTCTAATCTTGGAGTTAGTAGAACTCCTGTGAGGGAAGCACTTAAAAAACTTGAAGAGGATGGACTTGTTACTAGTTTTCCAAGAAAGTCCTTTATTGTTTCAAAAATTTCCGTGAAAGAGGCAAAGAATCTTTACATAGTGAGGAAATCTTTGGAGCCTCTTGCTGTTGAACTCTTGGCACAAAAGGGTCTTAGTGAAAATACTAAATATTTTCAAGATATAAACGAAGAGCTTAGACTTGCAATTGAAAATAAAGATGATGAACTGGCTCAAAATTTAATTATCGAATGGAATATGGCACTTGTTTCATCTCTCAACAATGAAATTTTAGTTGAAGTCATGAATATGATTAACAAAAGGCTCTATAGGTTTGGTAATTTTATTTTTAGAGACAAGAAAAATTACAAAAAACATTACAACAATTTGCAAAGGGTTTATGAACTTATAAAGGAAAAGAAACCTGCAGAAGCTAGAAAAGCTAGCGAAAAGACTATCGAAAATATATATCAAATGTTTGAGGAACAGGCTGATTATAAAATGTTTAGAAATTAAAAAAAGCACTTGACAAGAGTGTTTTTTTTAATTATAATTATTTCTGTTGCATCGGCATTGTAAAAAATGTAAAAATTTAATAATGCATTTGTAAATTTTGCACCTTTAGCTCAGTTGGTAGAGCAACTGACTCTTAATCAGTGGGCCTACGGTTCGAGTCCGTAAAGGTGCACCATTAAAAACCTGTTAACTTTGTTAATGGGTTTATTTTTTTATCAATGGATTTTAAATTTTACATAAATTACTATGGCAAAGAATTTGTATTAATATGAATTTCTTTTTATCTTAGAATTTTATATTATTCTTTTTGTTTTTCGGCTTATATAGTATTATAATAAAAGAGTTGGTGATTTAATGGGAAAAAATTTGATTGGCTTTTATGACAGCGGAGTGGGTGGACTTTCTGTTTTAAAAGTTGCTTTAAATAAAATAAAAAATAAAAACTTTGCTTTTTTTGGCGATACTTTGAGGATGCCCTATGGTGCAAGGACTGATGAAGAGATAAGAGATTACACCTTGGAAGCTATGGGATTCTTTAAGGACCTAGGCGTAGATCTTTCCATCATTGCTTGCAACACAGCTACTAGTCATGGGCTAAGGGAAGCAAAGGCAAAATATAATTATCCGATTATTGGCGTAGTTGAGCCAGGAAGTTTTAATGCAATTGAAAGGACTAGCAACAATAAAGTTGCCCTTGTTGCTACAAAGTCCTGCGTTCAAAGTGGTGTTTACGACAAGGTCTTAAAAGACATGGACCCTTCTATTGAAGTGAGATCAGTCTACTGTCCAGATTTAACTCTTGCCATTGAGAGGGGAGAGTTTGCAGAAGACCACATGGACGCCATTGTAAAAAAATATTTAGATGAGTTTGGCGACTATGATTTCGACACCATGATCCTTGGCTGCACTCACTATCCTCTTGTGGAAGACTCCTTTAAGAGAATCTTTAAGAGACAGGGCAAAAGAGTTTTAATGGTTGACCCAGCCTACAAAACTGTCTTAGATGCCATAAATATTTTAGGTCTAAGTGAGGAAGAAGTGCCAAATAGAAGTATTGATTTCTACATTACAGGAGACATTGATAAGTTCCGCTACACAATGGAAAAGATTGTAGATTTAAGTGACTTCGATGTGAAATTTCACAGTGTAAAAATTGAAGATTTAGAAAAGTATAAAAAATAAGGCTCCAATCAGGAAGCCTTATTTTTGTTTAAGTCATAAATTATTTTTAAACCCAATATTCCCAGTGCCTGATCTTCTTCCATGACATAAATTTCATTTTCTAAAAGACCTGCCATGGCACCAGTGGTTAAAATTTTTGTATTATTTTTATTGAGGGAATAGGTCCTTATTATTTCATCAACTATTCCAAGGACAGCTTTTCTGTAGCCAAAGTAAATCCCTCTTTGAATTGCCTTTTCTGTATTCTTGCCAATTATGTCCTCTGGCTTTTTTATTTCTACTAGGGGGAGTTTTGCTGATCCCCTAACTAGTGAATCTTGGAGAAGGCTGATGCCTGGAAGAATTAATCCTCCCATAAATTCTTTTTTTGCATTGATATAGTCAATAGTGGTAACTGATGATGCAGAAATTATTATTATATTTTCTCTGTATCTTTGAGTAGCTGCCACTGCCCTTATTATTCTGTCTGTGCCAACCTCTCTTGGGCTTTCACATTTAATATTTAAACCAGTTTTCACTCCAGCAGAAATAACCATGGGACTTTTGCCAATTATGTCTCTCGAAATGATATCGTAGCTTGAATTAAGTTCAGGCACAACTGATGAAAGTATTATGTCAGATATGTCAGATAAATCTATTTTTTTGTCCATGAGTATAAGTTTAATAGTTAGTTTAATTTCTTCAGTGGACCTGTTTTTGTCAGTCATTATAGAAAATTTCGTGACAAGTCTTTCATCTTCAAATATGCCAAAATTGGTATTTTTGTTGTTTATATCAATTGCAAGTAACATATTAACCCTTCCTTGCTTTCAAAGCTTTTATAACTGCAGTTGTGATAATAACAGAAAGTATTGCTTCAGGTATGCCTGATGTCACAGATACACCGAGGATTGCTGACTTTGCATTTTCCATGGGAATGTTCATGGCTTCTACATATCTCTTGGCATAGATTAGATATATTCCTCCAAGGACTAAAATTGTGTTAGTCATGGAACCTACAAAGGCACCTATGGCAATAGGGAAGTCCTTTTCGCTTGACTTAAAGGAATAAACTAAAAAGCCAAGGCAAAGGGCAAGTAGTATTACTACAAAAGTAATATTTAAAGTTGAGCCATCGCCAGTTATGTTCTTATAAAGTAGGAATGCCAAGAATATTGAAACAAGTCCCCACAAAACTTTTGTAAGATTTCTCAAATTTTTGTCTTCAAGTTTTTTCACTGCTGTGTAAGAGTAATAAGAAGTTATACCAATTAAAACTCTAGGCACAACTGAAATAAGTGGATTGTAGAAGACAAAGGCAACAGGACTTGCATTTCTTAAAATTGCATTTAAGAGAGATGACACTCCAAATATAAGTCCAACAAGTGCGCCCACAATAGGGCCTTCAGCTATAGCTGCAATAATTACAGGTATGTGCATAGTTGTCGCATTGATAACTCCAAGTGGAATAAGTCCAAGGGGAGTTAGACTTAATACAACTGTGATTGCACCAAGCATAGCAGCTATTACTAGCTTTCTGTTACGGTCAGTAGTTTTATTCATTTTTACCTCCAGATAGGGTTCATAAAGATACCCTTCATGCATCAAAATTATTTGATGCTGTTATAACTTACTAGCCCGCCTGAATCTTTTGCTGAATAAATTGCATTGGCAATAGACCTAGAAATTGTCTTTGCCGCAAGTATTCCCACTAAGTTTATATCTGCACTGACTTCGCCACTTGCAAGTGTAAAAATAGTATCTCCATCGTTCATGGTGTGCACAGGATTAATTGACCTTGCATAACCATCATGAGCCATTTGTGAGATCTTGTTACAGTTTGCCTTACTTAGCCTTGCATTTGTTGCAATGACAGATATAGTTGTGTTGGCTGGGCTAAATTGATTATAATCGTTTAGTCTCTTTTCGTAAAGACTATTTGTGTCTAAAAACTTTTTATTTTTTCTGTCATAAACTCCGCCGATTCTTTTTCCCTCTTCATAATCAAAAATATCTCCAAGAGCATTTAAAGCCACAATGGAAGAAACAATGAGGTCACCAATTTTTATTGATGACTGACCTATGCCTGACTTCATGGCAAAGTCATTGCCCAAAATTTTACCAACGCTTGCGCCACAACCTGCACCGAAATTACCCTCTGTTTCATCTTTATCCTTGGCAGACTTTGCAGCCTCATAGCCCATCTTAAAGTCAGGTCGAACTTTGGCATCTCCAAGAGCCAGGTCAAATAGGACTGCACCAGGAACTATGGGAACTACGCCCACACCGACATCAAAGCCCACATTCTTTTCTTCCAAGTATTTCATAATGCCGCCGCCAACATCAAGACCATAGGCAGACCCGCCAGTTAAAAAAACTCCGTGAACCTTTTGGACCAAGTTCTCTGCACGCAAGAGATCAGTTTCACGAGTGCCAGGTCCAGCGCCACGAACATCAACTCCTGCAGTAAATCCATCTTGGCACAAGACTACGCTTGTACCAGTAAGAGCAAGATCATCTTCTGCGTGACCAAGTTTTATCCCTTTAACATCTGTCAAAAATCCTTCGTACATATTTCCTCCTCCATAAAATTTTTTACTCAAATTAATTTATCAAAAGCCCCATCACTGATGAGGCTTAATTTTTTTTATTTATTTTTTCTCTTTTCATTAACGGATACTACCTTGTCCTTAAAAGTGTAGTCCTTGTCGCGTCTGTCGTCAATTTTTACAACAGAGTAGACCCTATTTGCTCCAGCCTCAAAGACAGACTCCTGCATCCTTCTTATTACTTCATATAAAACTGACAAATCACTGTGAGATATAACTGTTCCCATGGGGTTTAACTCATAAGTTAGTCCTTCCACTTCACCTATTGCATCAAGGGCACCTGCTATGTACTTACTTACAGATGTCTTTTCTGTTCCAATTGGAACAAGTGTTAATTCTGCTACTGCCATTTTTTCCTCCTAATTTTTTATTCTTGGCAAATTCCAATTTTTCTTTACAGCCAAAAGCCTAATGATTAAAACTGCAAAAAAACATATGACCATTGAAATTTGATAATTACAAAAGTGTCTTGCTATTATAAAAATTGTGGCACCAAGTATGCAGGCGCCAGCGTAAATTTGCTCCCGAAAGATAAAGGGAATTGAGCCTGCCAAGACATCACGAAGCATTCCGCCGCCAACTCCAGTAATTGAACCCACAAAAATCAAAAGAAATTTTTTGTCGTAGCCAAGGGAGATTGCCGTCGCCATTCCCGTTATGGTAAAAGATGCAAGACCAATAGTGTCTGTTATAATCATAAACTTATTCATAAATTTCATCCAGTGAGTATTTTCGAAGTCCTGCTTAAGAGAATAAAAGATAAAGACCAAAATCGAAAAGGCAGTGGATATAGCTGCGTTAGTTGAGTTTTGAAACATCTTTGGTGGAGTTATACCAAGGACCAAGTCTCGAATGAATCCACCTCCAAGAGCTGTTACTAGACCTAAAACGATTACACCAAGTATGTCCATTTTCTTTTTGCAGCCAAGTATGGCACCAGAAATTGCAAAAGCAATTGTGCCTATGATGTCGAAAAACACATTAAATTCTAAATAATTTCCATTCATGAATTTATTATATCAAAGATTAATTTTATGAAGTGAGAAATTTCAATAATTTGATAAAAATTTTTTAAACTTTGTTATAATAATACTATTGGAGGAATTATGAGCTTACTTATAAAAAATATTTCTTATTTAGATATAGAAAGAGAAAAAATAATTGACCATGCTGATATTTTTATTGAAGAAAATATTATAAAAAAAATCGGCGAAAATTTAGAAGTCCAAGCAGATGAAGTCTTTCGTGGTGAAAATAAACTTCTTACGCCAGGCTTTGTCAATGCCCACACTCACCTGGGCATGTCCTATTTTAGAAACTATGCCGATGACTTGGCACTAATGGACTGGCTTGAAAATGAAATTTGGCCTATAGAAGCAAAGCTAAATGCCGAGGACATCTATTGGTCTTCCATGCTTTCTATTATAGAAAATATAAAATCTGGCGTTACAAGTTTTTGCGATATGTATTATGAAATGGATAGGGTTGGCGACGCTGCAATTGAAGCTGGCATTCGTGGAGTCTTAACTCGTGGCATGACAGATGTAGATGGCAAGGGCGAAGAAAAGCTTGAGGAATTTGATCAGCTTTACAAGAACTATCAAAATAAATGCGGCGGCAGAATAAAAGTTGTTCCAGCACCCCATGCAATTTACACTTGTAGTGGAGAATTTTTAAGAGAAATTGCAAGGCGTGCAGTGGAAAGATACGATCATCTTATTCACATTCACTTATCAGAAACCCTAACAGAAGTGGAAAATTCAAAAAAAGAATATGGCATGACGCCAATAGAATATGTAAATTCACTGGGACTACTTGATAGCCAAATAATTGCAGCCCACTGCGTTCACATTACTGACGAAGAAATTGAACTTGTAAAGGACAAAAAATTCTACCCAGTCTATAATCCTAGTTCAAACCTGAAACTTGCCAGCGGCTTTACTCCAGTAGATAAGATGTTAAAGAATAATATAAAAATTGCCATGGGAACTGACGGCGACTCATCAAACAACAACCAAGACTTTGTAGAAGAAATGCACATTGGTGGCATTGTCAACAAGGCTGTTACCATGAATGAAAAAGCTGTGCCAGCTATAGAAATTTTAAAGATGGCGACAGTAAATGGGGCAGAGGCACTTGGCTTTGAAAAGCTGGGACTTATAAAGGAGGGTTACCTTGCTGACCTTGCGATTTTTGATTTAGAATCAAATTCCTTTACACCGAGAAACAATCTCATATCAGCCCTTGTCTATTCAGCAAACTCTCATGATGTTGAGTCAGTAATATGCGACGGCAAATTCATTATGAAAAATAGAGAAATTGTAAATGTAGATGAAAAAGAAGTGAGAAATAAGGTTATATTTATTTGGAAGGATATTCAAAACCGATGAAAAACTTTTTCAAACACTTTTTTAAATTATTAATTTTAGTAGTTGCTGTAGTAGCTTTTAATTATTTATTTATGATTTTGGCTTCTCTACTGTTATATGGTAAAACATATTTTTATAATAACTGGGAACATGCCAACCTTGTAATGCTAATTGGAACTACGGGACAGTTCTTAAGTGCATTTTTAATAACTAAGTACGTTATAAAAAAACCTTTTAGCTTTCTATTTTTTAAAAAAGATAATTTATTAAAAAATATTGGAATAGGTCTCTTAATAGGATTTTTACAAATTACTGTTTTTGTAATAATCGCAGTTATTTTAAGAGGATTAAGGCTTAAGGGAATAATGTTTGAAAATTTAAATTTAATTTTTATAGCTTATTTTGTAGCATTCTTTATACAGTCAAGTTCTGAAGAACTTTTAGTTAGAGGGATGCTTACAAGAGCTTTGTTAAACAAATTTGGTAAAAATGTAGCTATATATGCTCCATCAATATTTTTTGGATTACTTCACTTAGCAAATAATGGAGTTACATTTTTATCAACACTTAACACAATTCTCGTGGGAATATTTTTTGCAAAATTATTATTTTACACAGACAATATCATGGTGACATCTGGAGCCCACGCAGGCTGGAACTTTTCCATGGCTATGATTTACGGCTTAAATGTAAGTGGCTTTAGTGGCTTTGACAGCCTACTTAATTTTAAAATTTTAAATTATGCTCTCTACGACAAAGTTTACGGACCAGAGGGTAGCATAGTAGTAACTTTTATTGAAATCATAAGTATTTTTATTATATTTTATTTAGAAAAAAGAAAGGGAGTTAAAAATGGATGATAAAAAAATAGTTTATTCAGGGATTCAACCTTCAGGTTCCCTAACTATTGGAAATTATATTGGAGCCTTGAAGAACTTTATTGGACTTCAAGATGAATACAACTGCCTATATTGCATAGTTGATATGCATGCAATAACTGTGGCACAAGAGCCAAAGAACCTCAGGAAGAATACCCTTGATGTCCTTGCTCTTTACCTTGCAGCAGGTCTTGACCCAAAGAAGTCTATAATTTATATTCAATCTCATGTGCCAGCTCACGCTGAACTTGGCTGGGTCCTAAATACAATGACAGGCCTTGGTCAACTTCAAAGGATGACACAATTTAAGGACAAGGCAAAAAAATACACTGATGTTCAAGCAGGACTTTTAAACTATCCAGTCCTAATGGCGGCAGATATTTTGCTTTACAATACTTCTTATGTGCCAGTTGGCGAAGACCAAAAGCAACATATTGAAATAACAAGGGACTTGGCGCAAAGATTTAATTCAAGATATTCTGAAACTTTTACAATTCCAGAAATTTTGACACCAAAGGTGGGGGCAAGAATCATGTCTCTAAAGGATCCATCTTCAAAAATGTCTAAGTCCGACTCCAATAAAGACGCCTTTATTTTAATTTTAGATTCAGAAGATGACACTAGAAAGAAAATAAAAAGAGCGGTAACAGATTCATCTGGCGAGTTTAGATATTCAGATGACCAAGCTGGACTAAAGAACCTCATTAACATTCACGCTTCCTTCTCAGGCATGAGCCCAGAAGAAATCGTAAAGAAATACGAAAATCTTGGCTACGGCGAATTTAAGGAAGACTTGGGCGAAGTTGTAGTTGAGGGACTAAGACCACTTAGAGAGAGATTTAAAGAAATTAGAGATGACAAGGCCTATCTTGAATCTATTTACAAGGAAGGAGCAGAAAAGGCATCCTACCTTGCCAACAAAACCCTAAGAAAAGTTTATAAAAAAGTTGGATTTATCCCTAGATAATCGAATTCTTATTGATTTCAAAGGATTTTTGTGGTATCTTTTATATTAATTGGGAGGGATCATATGAATAAAATAATAATTGTAGTAGCCATTAACTTAATAGGTGCAGGGGTCTTATATAGATACAATGCTAATGAAGCTGCAGCTATTGGAATAATTGGTGGAGCAGACGGTCCAACTCAAATCTATACAGAAACAAATAAAAAGACTGACAAAGATAAGGGTATAGAAATAATCGGTGGGGCAGACGGTCCGACACAGATTTATACTGAAAAGAAAGAAAATAATGACAAAGATAAAGGTATAGTAATTATTGGTGGGGCTGATGGTCCGACACAGATTTATACTGAAACAAAATAAAAACAAGCAATAAAAAAGAGGATTGTAAAAATTTATATTTAGAGAGAGACCATTTGCTGGGAGGTCTTTATAAACTTTACGATTGTAGCTTTTTTGCTTCTTTGGTGAATTTAGTAGCCAGAGACGACTTATCTCGTTAAAGATTTTAAAGTGTTTATTGAAAAATAAAAATTAAGGTGGTACCGCGTCTTTCGTCCTTAGGGATGGAGGACGCTTTTTATTTTTAAAATATAAAAAATATACAAAATATAAATTTCGAGGAGGAAAAATGAAAGACTTAAACAAAACTTATGATCCAAAGGATTTTGAAGAGAAAATTTATGACTATTGGATGGAAAATAATTATTTTAGAGCAGAGGTTGATGAAAATAAAAAACCTTACTCTATTGTAATGCCACCTCCAAATGTAACAGGCAACCTTCACATGGGTCACGCCCTTAATAACACCATTCAAGATGTCTTAATCAGGACAAAGAGAATGCAAGGCTATTCTGCCCTTTGGATTCCAGGCACTGACCACGCATCTATTTCTACTGAAGCAAAAGTTGTAGAAAAATTAAGAAGTGAAGGCATAGATAAGGAAGACATTGGCAGAGAAAAATTCTTAGAGCGTGCTTGGGACTGGACTCATGAATACGGCGGAAATATTGTAAATCAACTTAAAAAACTTGGAATCTCCTGCGACTGGTCAAGACAAAGTTTTACTCTTGACGAAAATTTATCCAACGCAGTAGAAGAAGTTTTTATCGAACTTTATGAAAAGGGACTAATTTATCGTGGCAACAGAATTATAAACTGGTGTCCGTCTTGCGAAACTTCAATTTCTGATGCAGAAGTGGAGCACATTGAAACTGATTCAAATATTTGGTACTTCAAGTATCCCTTTGCAGACAGGGAAGGCGGAATTGAAATTGCAACAACAAGACCAGAAACTATTCCTGGAGACCTTGCCATTGCAGTAAACCCAGCTGACGAAAGATACACTGATTTAGTTGGCGAATATGTAATGATTCCAGTAATGGGCAACAAAAAAATTCCGATTATCGCCGACGAGTATGTTGAAATGGACTTTGGTTCTGGTGCAGTAAAGATCACTCCATCTCATGACCCTAACGACTTTGAAGTTGGATCTCGTCACAATCTTGGTCAACTTGTAATCATGGATGGCAAGGGATATCTAAATGAAAATGCAGGCGACTATGCTGGCATGGAAAGATATGAGGCTAGAAAGAAAATAATTGAAGACTTTGAAAAGCTTGGCTACTACATTGGCAAGAAGCACCACCACAATGCTGTTGGTCACTGTGAAAGATGTAAGACAGTTATTGAACCACTTATTTCAAAGCAATGGTTCGTAAAGATGGCACCACTTGCAAAGCCTGCCCTTGAAGAATATAGAAAGGGAAATTTAAATATCGTCCCTGAAAGATTTGGAAAGATTTATGAAAATTGGCTAGAAAATATTCGCGACTGGAATATTTCAAGGCAATTGTGGTGGGGACACAGACTTCCAGTTTGGTACTCTGACTCTGACGATGAAATTGTAATTTCAAAGACTGACCCATCAAAGGCAAAGGGTCACGAGGGAAAGACTTACACTCAAGACGAAGACACCCTAGACACTTGGTTCTCATCTGCCCTTTGGCCTTTCTCAACAATGGGTTGGCCAGAAAAAACTCCAGAATACGAATATTTTTATCCAACAAATGTCCTTGTAACTGGCTACGACATAATTTTCTTCTGGGTAATAAGAATGGTCTTCTCTGCCCTTGAACAAACTGGCAAGCTTCCTTTTAAGGATGTACTTTTAAATGGACTTGTAAGAGATGACCAAGGAAGAAAAATGTCTAAGTCACTAGGAAATGGCATTGACCCACTTGACATTATTAGAGATTACGGTGCCGACGCTCTAAGATTCACACTTGTAACGGGAAACACACCAGGTAACGACATGAGATTCTACACAAAGAGAGTTGAAGCCAACAGAAACTTTGCCAACAAACTTTGGAATGCAACGAGATTTCTCATGATGAATATGTCTGATGAAATTACAGATTCAAACTTTGACCTTGAAAAACTTCACTACGAAGACAAGTGGATTCTTTCAAAACTACAAAAAGTTATAAAATCAATAACAGAAAAAATAGAAAAATATGACATTGGACTTGCAGCAGATGACATCTACGACTTCATCTGGTCAGACTTCTGCGACTGGTACATTGAAATAGTAAAACCTGTTTTATATTCCGATAATCTTGAAGAAAAAACTAATACAGTAAAAGTTTTACTCTATGTATTAGAAAATATTTTAAAACTTCTTCACCCATTTATGCCATACATCACAGAAGAAATTTGGCAAGCCCTACCTAATAGGGAAGACGCCCTAATTGTTTCTAAATGGCCAGAATATAGAGAAGAACTTGTCTTTGAAAAGGAAGAGAGAGCTACAGAATATATTGAAAATGCAATTCGTGAAATTAGAAATGCAAGAAGTGAAATGAATATCGAAA
>NZ_CAMQAY010000025.1 GCF_946998875.1 uncultured Peptoniphilus sp.
TTTTATTATTAAATATTATGGGGGTAATATTATGAATCAAATGACAAGTGACAATTTAAGATCAGCTTTCGGTGGAGAATCTCAAGCTCGTACTAGATATAATATCTGGGGCGATGTAGCTGAAAAAGACGGTTTCAAAAATGTTAAGAGACTTTTTGATGCAACTTCTGAAGCAGAAAAAATTCACGCAACTCTTCACTTCAAAGCTCTTAGAGATGTATCTGGAGATTTTCCTGTAACTTCTATGGCAGGATTTGGAATCAACAGCACTTCTGATAACCTTGAAGCAGCAAGAAATGGAGAAATATTTGAATCAACTCAAATGTATCCAGCATTTATAGCAGTTGCAGAAATGCAAGGTGAAAAAGAAGCTGTTAAAGCTATGAAATTTGCAACAGCTGCAGAAAAAGTTCACGCTGAAAGATACCTAGCTGCAAAAGAAGCAGTTGACGCAGGGAAAGACCTTGATGTTGAAAAAATTTATCTATGTCCTGTATGCGGATATATCACTTTTGAAGAAGAAGATAAATGCCCAATTTGCGGATGCGCAGGAAGCAAATTTATTGCTTACTAATTTAATTAAGAAAATCTCTCCTCATGGAGAGGTTTTACATAAAATGAAAAAGAGTCGGTTTTGCCGACTTTTTTTTATTTTAAATTTAATTAAAGTATAATCATTTTAGATATAAATAAAAATTAAATATAAAGAAACAAATTATTGATAAATTCAGTTTACTATGTTATACTTTTATGCGGTAAGTAATACACACATTTTTTGATATTAAAGGAGTTGCCAATTTGGTCCCTTTGATAGGTGATAAAAATGGAGGAAAAAAACACGGAGGTGGCTTAAATGTCAGTAATTTCAATGAAAAACTTATTAGAAGCTGGTGTTCACTTTGGACACCAAACTAGAAGATGGAACCCTAAGATGAAGAGATTTATATTTACTGAAAGAAACGGTATTTATATAATCGACCTTCAAAAAACTGTAAAAAAAGTAGAAGAAGCTTATGACTTTGCAAGAGAAATCGCCGCAAATAATGGAGAAATTCTATTTGTTGGTACAAAAAAACAAGCTCAAGATGCAATAGAAAAAGAAGCTACAAAATGTGGAATGCCATATATTAACCAAAGATGGTTAGGTGGTCTTCTAACAAACTTTAAAACTATTAACAAGAGAATTGAAAGACTTTACAAGTTATTTGAAATGGAAGAAAATGGTACTTTTGATGTTCTTCCTAAAAAAGAAGTTGCTCAATTATTACATGAAAGAGAAAAACTTGAAAAATTCCTTGGTGGAATTAAAGATATGAAGGGAATGCCTCAAGCTTTATTTGTTGTTGACCCTAAAAAAGAAAGAATTGCAGTTAAAGAAGCTCACATTCTAGGAATTCCAGTTATCGGTATCGTTGATACAAATTGTGATCCTGAAGAAGTTGATATTCCAATTCCAGGAAATGATGATGCAATTAGAGCGGTAAAACTTATTACTGAAACTATTGCAAATGCAGTTATCGAAGGAAAACAAGGTAATCAAATTGAAGATAGCGACAACGATTATGATGAATCCGCTCAAGAAGTTTCTGTAGAAATTGAAGAAGTTGAAGAAACTGTTGAGGATGAAAAGTCAACTATAGAAGAGTAAAGATATTTCGAGAGTTCTAAAGTAATCCTTTAAAACTCTCTTTTTTTAAAATAAATAAGGAGTGAATTAAAATGGCTATTACAGCAGCATTAGTTAAAGAATTGAGAGAAAAATCTGGAGCAGGCATGATGGACTGCAAGAAGGCTTTAACAGAAACAAATGGTGATATGGACAAGGCAATCGACTTTCTAAGAGAAAAGGGTCTTGCATCTGTAGCAAAGAAGTCTTCAAGAATTGCATCTGAAGGTCTTGTTGATTCTTACATTCACGGTGGAAGAATCGGAGTTCTTGTTGAAGTTAACTCTGAAACAGATTTCGTTGCTAAAAATGAAGAGTTTAAATCTTTTGTAAGAGATATTGCAATGCAAGTTGCAGCAGTTGCTCCAAAATACGTAAGCCGTGAAGAAGTTCCAGCTGAAGAAGTAGAACATGAAAGAAAAGTTCTTACTGAACAAGCTAGAGGCGAAAATAAACCTGAACATATTATTGAAAAAATGGTTGAAGGTAGACTTGAAAAATTCTATGAAGAAATTTGTCTACTAGATCAAGATTTCATTAAGGATCCAGACAAAAAAATTCAAGATATTTTAAATGATTTAATTGCAAAAATTGGTGAAAACATTAAAATCAGAAGATTTGTTAGATTTGAAGTTGGCGAAGGTCTTGAAAAGAGAGAAGAAGACTTTGCTGAAGAAGTAGCAAAACAAATAGGTTAACAAATTGGAGGAGTAAATGCCAAAATATAAGAGAATTGTTTTAAAACTCAGCGGAGAAGCCTTAGCTGGTTCAAATTCCGTTGGCATTGACATTAATTATGTCAATTTAATTGCAAAGCAAGTAAAGAAAATTTATGAATTAGGTGTTGAGATTGGTATTGTAGTAGGTGGCGGAAACTTTTGGAGAGGACGCGACGAAAATAATATTGATCGTGCTACATCTGATTATATGGGTATGTTAGGTACTGTAATGAACGCTTTAGCATTGCAGGACTCTTTAGAAAAATTAGGCGTTATTACTCGTGTGCAAACTGCTATCGATATGAGGCAAGTTGCTGAACCTTATATTAGAAGGCGTGCTATTAGACATTTAGAAAAAGGTCGCGTTGTAATATTTTCAGCTGGAGTTGGAAATCCATATTTTTCAACTGACACTGCTGCTGCACTTAGAGCTGCAGAAATTGATGCTGATGTTATATTACTAGCTAAAAAGGGAACAGATGGAATTTACGATTCTGACCCTAATATAAATGCAGATGCAAAAAAATATGACAATTTAAGTTATAGAGAAATCTTAAATAAAAACTTAAAAATTATGGATGGCACAGCGACTACTCTTTGCATGGACAACAATATTCCTTTAAGAGTATTTGGAATAGATGAAGAAGATGCAATGTTTAAAGTTGTATGTGGCGAAGATATTGGTACAAGCGTTAAATAGGAGGATATTATGATATCTGATCTAAAAAAGAATACTGAGTCTAGGATGATAAAAACTGTGGACTCACTTACTGAATCACTTCAATCTATAAGAGCAGGTCGTGCTAATACTACTTTACTTGATAAAATTCATGTTGATTATTACGGACAAAAAACTCCAATTAATCAAGTTTCTAGTCTTTCTGCTCCTGAGCCAAGACTTCTTACTATTCAACCATGGGATGCAAATTTAATCCCAGATATTGAAAAGGCAATTTTAAAATCTGATTTAGGAATAACTCCTTCAAATGATGGAAAAATTATTAGATTAGCTATTCCTCAACTAACAGAAGAAAGAAGAAGGGATCTTACAAAGTTAGTTGGAAAATATGCTGAAGAAACAAAAATTTCTATTAGAAATGTAAGAAGAGATGCTATGGAAGATATTAAAAAAGCTGAAAAAGCTAAAGAAATTTCTGAAGATGATAAAGCTTCCTATGAAGAAGAAATTCAAAAGTTGACAGATAAATACATTAAAGAAGTTGACAAAGTAGCAGAAAATAAAGAAAAAGAACTTATGGAAATTTAATTTTTAGCCTTAGATTATTCTAAGGCTCTTTTTTTAAGGAGTTTTATGAATTATTACAAAGAATTAGACTTAAATAATATTCCAAAACATGTTGGAATAATAATGGACGGAAATGGAAGATGGGCAAGGAATAGAAATATGCCTAGAACCTTTGGCCACAAAGAAGGTACTAAAAGAGTTATTGAAATTGTTGAAGCAGCTTATAAAATAAATATTAAATCCTTAACCCTATATGCTTTTTCAACAGAAAATTGGAAGAGACCAGATGAAGAAATCTCAAAGCTTATGGATTTATTAGCCTTTTACATAAAAAGCCAGTTAGAAAAAATAAAAAAGAATAATGTTAGAATTAAAGTCTTAGGTGACTACAGTGCCTTTCCAGAGCCAATTGTCAAACTAATTGAAGATGCATTGCAGGAAACAAAATCAAATGATAAAATGATATTAAATATTGGGCTAAATTATGGCGGTCAAAGTGAAATTGTTAGAGCTACTAAAAATATCTGCAAAGATGTAATTGATGGTAAAATGTCCATTGATGATATTGATACAGAAAGCTTTAAAAGTTATTTATATACATCAGGACAAGATGATCTAGATCTTTTAATTAGACCTAGTGGAGAGCTTAGAGTTTCTAATTTTTTACTTTACCAACTAGCCTATAGTGAATTTTATTTTTCAAATATTTTGTGGCCAGATTTTCATGAAAATGAGTTTTACAAGGCTATATATGATTTTCAAAAACGAAATAGAAGGTATGGAGGACTTTAATCTTGACAGATCTACAAAAGAGAGTTACCACAGGTGTAGTCGGTATTTTATTAATAATTCTAATTTTTTATTTGGGACTAAAGGCGATAAAAATTTCAATTTTTATTTTAACTCTTGAAGCCGTAAGAGAAATGCATAATGCCCTTTATAAAAAAGGCATAAAGTTATTTTTGCCAATTTTATTTTTTGGAGCTCTTATAACTTTTTTGTGCTCTTTTTTTGATAAAAACTTAATTTACTCTCTTGTCTTATTTTTTGTTGTAAATTCATGTTTTTTTGTTCATTTAGATAAATATGACTTAAGCAACTATGCCTTCACAACATTTACTTATTTTTATGCAATATTTTTACTTAATTTGTTAGGTAGTATTGACGACATTTACTTAATAATAGCTGCCTTTATTATTTCTTTTTCAACAGATACCTTTGCCTATTTTGTAGGCTCAACTTTTGGAAAGCACAAATTAATTGAGAGGGTAAGCCCAAACAAATCTGTTGAAGGCGCAATAGGTGGTACTTTTTTTGCCCTTGTAATTACAAGCATTTATTTTTTAATGCTAAATAAATATAATGCAATTTATAATATTAACGCACTCGTAGTATTTATTATATTTTTATCTTCAATTTCTGGTCAATTTGGCGATTTATTTGCCTCTAAGATAAAAAGATACGCAGAGATAAAGGACTATGCACAAATTCTTCCTGGACATGGAGGGATATTGGATAGGTTTGACAGTTTAATTTTTATTAGTCCCTTTATTTATATTTTGTACAATTTTATTTAAGGGGGACAAATGATTACTTTAATAAGTTCACTAGTAGTTTTTTTATTAGTTGTAATGCTTCATGAATTTGGACATTTCACTGTGGCAAAATTATCAGGAATAAAAGTAAATGAATTTTCCATAGGTATGGGACCAAAACTTTTTCAAAGGCAAAAGGGCGAGACTTCTTACAGTCTTAGACTACTACCTATTGGTGGTTATGTTGCCATGGAAGGGGAAGAGGAAAGCTCTCACGACCCCAGATCCTTTAACAATGCTCATATTTTAAAGAGAATGGCAGTTGTTCTTGCCGGTGCTTTTATGAATTTCTTCTTAGCCTTTTTTGCCTTTACAATAATTTTTTCTATAGTTGGTTATGGTTCAAATGAAATTGACATGGTGATTAAAGACTCTCCAGCAGAAATAGCAGGTTTAAAATCAGGAGATAAAATAGTAGAAATAGATAAAATTAAAACTAAAGATATTTACCATATTAATACTCTTATTAGATATAAAAAAGATGAAGAAATTAATTTAAAAATTAATAGGAGTGGCGAAAACTTAGAAATTAATTTAAAGCCAAAATATTCAGAAGAAAATAAAATGTATTTAATTGGCATTACATCTAAGCTCAAACACTCATTTTTTAAATCTATAGAACTTGGCGCCAAGAGGACTGGTGAAATGTCTTTTATGATTTTAAAGAGCTTAAAAATGATATTTGACGGCTCTTTTAAAATGGAATATTTATCTGGACCTGTTGGAGTTGTACAAATGATTGGCTCAGAATCATCTAAGGGCTTTTTAAATTTTCTACAAATTTTGGCCTTAATTTCTGTCAATCTGGGTGTATTTAATTTACTTCCAATTCCAGCTCTTGATGGAGGAAAATTCTTTTTTTTGTTAATTGAGGCTCTTAGAGGCAAGCCTATGAATGAAAAATTTGAACAAGGTCTTACTATAATTGGATTTAGTATTTTATTTAGTTTAATGATTTATGTAACTGTATTTAATGATATTGGAAGGTTGTTTAGTAAATGATAAAGAGAAAAGAAACAAAAAAAATTTATGTAGGCAATGTGCCTGTTGGAGGAGATTCTTATATCTCAATCCAGTCAATGACTAATACCAATACAAAAGATGTAAAATCTACTGTTTCTCAAATAAAAAAATTGGAAGAAGCAGGTTGCGACATTATTAGAATGGCTGTAAATGATTTAGATGATGCAGCTGCACTTAGACATATAAAAAAAGAAATTAAAATTCCAATAATTTCTGACATTCAATTTGATTATAAATTAGCTCTAGCTGCTGCTGAAAATGAAAGTGATGCCATAAGATTAAATCCAGGAAACATTGGCGACTCATGGAAAATAAAGGAAGTTATTGAAGCTTGCAAGTTTTACAATATTCCCATAAGAGTTGGCGTAAATTCTGGCTCTATAAAAGAGGAGTTTTTAGATAAGTTTAAGGGCGTCAATGCATCTTCAATATGCTATAGTGCAATGGAAGAAGTAGAAATTCTTGAAAAAAATAATTTTTATGATATTGCTGTCTCTCTTAAAGCATCCAGCGTAAACTTGACAATAGAAAGTTATAGAAAATTTTCTGAGATGTCAAATTATCCACTTCACCTTGGTGTAACTGAAGCAGGCACACCAAAGAAGGGCATTGTTAAATCTGCAATTGGAATAGGAACTCTTTTAGCTGAAGGAATTGGCGACACAATAAGAGTTTCTCTAACATCAGACCCTTTAGATGAAGTCATAGCTGCAAAAGATATATTAAAGGCACTGGACCTCAGAAGAGAGGGAATAGATTTGATTTCTTGTCCTACTTGTGCAAGGACAAAGGTGGACTTAATAGAAATAGTAAGAACCGTTGAAGACAGACTATATGCAATGGATAAGAACTTAAAAGTTGCAATAATGGGCTGCGCAGTAAATGGTCCAGGTGAAGCTAGGGAAGCTGATATTGGAATTGCCTGTGGAAATGGAAATGGACTTATTTTCAAAAAGGGCGAAATCATAAAAAAAGTTCCAGAAGAAAAACTTTTAAGTGAACTTTTATCAGAAATAGAAAAAATCGGGTGATAATTTGCTTTTATTAAAAGATATTTTAAAAAAATTAGAAACTGCGTCTTTAGAAGTTTCAGATGATATATCCATAGATTCTATTAAGAGAAATAAAAATAGTGGCGAGGTATTTTTTGTAATAACTTCTAAAGAAGATTTAGATACAAATTTAAAGAAAAAAATTAAAGAGATTTTTTCTAAAAATTTAGAAGAATATAAAATTTATATTGAATTCAAGTCATCTTCTCTCTATAAAAGTGAAGATGATTTAATTTGTGCAGAAATACTAAAGTACAATCCATCTTCAAAAATATGGATTGAAGAAATTGAAATCAAAAAAGAAAAAAATAAAATTGAAATAATACTTCCAAGTGAGGAAGCCTATTACACTCTAACAAAAAATGGCTTTGGTCACTACTTGGAAGAAGAACTCAAATTATTTGGCTCCTATAAAATCGACTTTGACTTTGTAAAAGAAATAGTAGAAGATGACAATATTGAGTCCTTTATTTCACAAATCGACGAAGCAGAAGAAGTGATTTCTGCAAAACATGAATTGGAAATTAAGACGAAGACAGAAAATAAAGTTAAGGAAAATAAAGCAAAAAAAGTAAACAGTTATGGAAAAAAAGATATTGATAATATTGAAAGGCTTATTGATATAAGTCTTAATTCTCAAAAAGTCACTGTAGAAGTAGATATCTTTAACATTGATAGTCGAGAAATAAAATCTGGAAATTTTTTAGTTTCCTTATCCGTTACAGACTATACTTCTTCAAGTCTTGCCAAAATATTTTTAAAACCAGAAAAGGTTGAAGAATTTTTGGAAAGTTTCAAAAAGGGAGATCATGTTTTAATAACCGGAAATGTAAATTATGACAGTTTTTCAAAATGTGAGACTCTTATGATAAGATACATTGAAAAAAGAGACAAAGTAATTCGCATGGATTACTCCAAGGAAAAGAGAACGGAATTTAGAATTCACTCAAAAATGTCACAAATGTCGGGTGTAACTTCCTTTACTAATTTTGCAAAAAGAGCTAAACTATGGGGCCACAATGCGCTAGCTATAGCTGACACAAATGATGTTCAGGGATTTCCCGAAGCAATGGAAGCAGGAGAGGCAAGTGGACTTAAAATTTTATATGGTACAGATATAAATTTTGTTGACGACAAAGAAAAAATCGTAACAAATTATGATCCTAATAAAAATTATAATTCATATGTCGTCTTCGATATAGAAACTACTGGACTATCTTCTAGAAATGATAAAATTACAGAAATTGGTGCAGTAAAAATTGTTGATGGAACAATTGTAGATAGGTTTTCACAATTAGTGAATCCTGAAAGAGAAATTCCACAAGTAGTAGTTGAACTTACTGGCATCAGCAATGCAAAAGTAGAAAATGAACCTACAATTGAAGAAGTCATACCAAAATTTTACGAATTTTCAAAGGACTGTGTTCTAGTTGCACATAATGCAAAATTTGATATTTCATTTATAAGAAGGGAATATGCAAATAATAATTTAGAATTTAGTCACCCAATTCTTGACACCTTAGTCTTGGCAAGAGCTCTTATGACTTATATGAAGAGATTTAACTTGGGAACTCTTTGTAAAAATCTTGGGGTTTCACTTGTTGGAGCTCACAGAGCAGTAAATGATGCCGAAGCAACAGCTGACATGTTTATAAAATTAATTGACAGATTTAAAAGAGAAAAAGAATTTAATTTTGACAATTTAAACCAAGAAATTATAAACATAGATTCTAAACGATTGTTTGAAAGCTCGCTCTTATTAATAGCTAAGGATGAAGTTGGGCTAAAAAATTTATACAAACTGATATCTGCATCTCATATGCAATTTTATAATTTTACTGCAAAAGTTCCTAGAACTTTATTAGATAAATATAGGGAAGGAATTTTAGTTGGATCTGGCAATGCAAGTTCTCCTCTTTTTGATGCAGTTTATAGAATGTGTCCTGATGAAGAACTTCTAGAAATAGCAAAGTACTATGACTTTTTAGAAATTCAACCAACAAGCGATAATAAGATGGCAATTGAAGATGGAAAATTCACAATAGAAGACATAAGAGAAATAAATAAAAAAATCTTGTGGCTTGGAGAAAAATTAGAAATTCCAGTAATTGCTGATTCAGACACTTATTACCTTGAAGAGTCAGAGGATATTTTAAGGCGAATTGTTTTGAATGGAAAACCAGGTAGACCTGACCCAAGAGCTAGTAGAGAGCAAAAATTTTATTTTAAAACTACAGAAGAAATGCTTGATGAATTTTCTTATCTTGGCGAAGAAAAAGCCTATGAAGTTGTAGTTACAAATACAAATAAATTAAATAATGAGATAAAAGCTATAAAGCCAATTCCAGATGGCAAATATCCTCCTGTAATAGAAGGTTCTGATGAAAGTCTAAGAGAAATGACTTATAAAAAGGCTCACGAAATTTATGGTGATAAGCTCCCGGAGATCGTTGAAGAGAGATTGGAAAAGGAATTAAAATCTATAATCTCAAACGGATATTCAGTTCTTTATATAATTGCTCAAAAACTTGTAAAAAAATCCAATGATGATGGATTTTTAGTTGGCTCCAGGGGTTCTGTCGGCTCATCTTTTGTTGCAACAATGTCTGGCATAACAGAAGTAAATCCTCTTCCACCACATTATATCTGTCCAAATTGTAAACACTCAGAGTTTATAAAAGATTTAACCTACGGTTCTGGTGTTGACATGCCCGATAAAGTTTGTCCTGAATGTGGAAGTCCAATGAGAAAAGATGGACACAACATTCCTTTCGAAGTATTTTTAGGCTTTTATGGAGACAAGGAACCAGATATTGATTTAAACTTTGCAGGAGAATACCAACCACAAGCACATAAATATACAGAAGAATTATTTGGTGAAGGTTATGTATTTAGGGCAGGAACTATTGGAAAAATTGCTGAGAAAACTGCCTATGGCTATGTAAAAAAATTTTTTGAAGGCAAAAATATTTCTCCTGTTGAAATAGATAGGCTGGCAAAGGAAATCACTGATGGAAAAAGAACTAGTGGACAACATCCAGGCGGCGTTATGATTGTGCCTAAGAGCAAAAGTATTTTTGATTTCACCCCAATTCAGTATCCAGCAGATGATTCAACATCAGGAGTAATAACAACTCACTTTGACTACAACTTTATTCACGGAAAGATTTTAAAGCTAGATATACTTGGCCACGATGGTCCAACTATTATTAAAATGCTAGAAGACTTCACTGGACTTGATTCAAATAAAATTAGACTAGACGATGAAAAAACTCTATCAATATTTAATAGCTCAGAAGTTTTTAACATGGATGAAGAAATTTTTTCTTGCGAAACAGGAACTCTTGGCATACCAGAATTTGGTACATCTTTTGTAATTTCTATGCTAAAGGAAACAAAGCCAAAGAATTTTGCTGACTTAGTAAGAATTTCTGGGCTATCACATGGCACTGATGTGTGGATTTCAAATGCTCAAGAGCTTGTAGACTCAGGAAGAGCCGAACTAAAAGATGTTATTGCAACAAGAGAAGACATTATGGTTTATCTAATAAATGCAGGAGCAGAAAATAAAATGGCCTTTGACACCATGGAAAAAGTTAGAAAGGGCAAGGGACTTACTGAAGAACAAGAAAAAATAATGAATAATTTAGATTTGCCTGAATGGTATATTGATTCTTGTAAAAAAATTAAGTATATGTTCCCTAAGGCTCATGCTGTTGCTTATGTAATGCTCTCCTTTAGAATAGCTTACTATAAATTAAATTATCCTCTTGCCTTTTATGCAACATATTTCACTATTAAATTAAATGACTTTAATGGAGAAAATATTATTGAAGGACCAAGCTTTTTAAAGAATAGAATTAAAACTTTAAAGGAAATTCAAAAGCCAACTGCAAAGGACAAGGGAGAATTAAGAGTGTCTGAAGTTGCTCTTGAAATGTATGCAAGAGGCTTTGAATTTTTGCCAGCTGATTTATATAAATCAAGGGCATCAAAGTTTACTATAGAAGATAAAAAGATAAGAATGCCACTAAGGGCAATACCAGGCATTGGTGAAAACTGTGCAAACAGTATTGAAGAAGAGGCTATGAAGTCAGAGTTTTTATCCGTAGAAGACTTTTCTAGGAGAACTAAGGCTGGCAACTCAGTAATTACAATTTTACAAAAAAATGGAATGTTAATTGATCTTGATGAAACAAATCAAATTTCTCTATTTAATTTTTGAAATTTATAAATTAACTAATTTTTGTTATAAGTTGTAATTCTACTAATTTATGTTATAATTTAATAAGAAAGATATTTTAGTGTAAAGAGTGGGTTAGCCCACTCTTTGTTTTTTAGTAGTGAGGTGTTAAGTGAATAAAAAAGAATTAAGAAAAGAGATTTACCCACTAGCTGAAGAGGTAGCAGAAGAACTTGGCTACGAAATTGTAGACATAGAATTTCAAAATGGCTCGAAGCACGATCTTCTTTCGATTTTTATTTATAAAAAAGAAGGAATTGATCTTGATGACTGCACAGAAATGAGTAGAAATTTAGAGAAAAAATTAGACGATCTTGACATTTTAAAAAATCCTTATTATCTTGAGATTTCTTCGCCAGGACTTGATAGACCTTTAAAAACAAAAGATGACTATAGAAGAAATGTTGGCAATGAAGTTGACCTTAAACTTTATGCACCAATTGACGGGAAAAAAGAATTTAGTTTTGTTTTAGACAAATATGATGATGAATTTGTGTATTGTAACATTGATGGCGAAGAATTAAAAATTCCAATTAAATCAATTTCATCTATGAAACAAACTATTAAATTTTAATGGAGGAATAAATGAACCAAGAGTTTATAGACGCTTTGAATGAAATCGAAAAAGAAAAAGGGATTTCTAAAGAAATTGTCTTCGAGGCTTTGGAATCAGCTTTAGTTTCTAGTTATAGAAAGAATTACGGTACATCTCAAAATGTTATTGTTAATATGAATAGAGAAACTGGAGAGATAAAACTTTTTGCATCTAAGGATGTTGTTGATGAAGTAGAAGACGATCAACTTCAAATATCCCTAGAAGAAGCTAAAAAGATTGACCCAAGCTATGAAGTTGGAGATGTATATAATTTAGAAATACATCCAAAAAACTTTGGAAGAATTGCTGCTCAAACAGCTAAACAAGTTGTTATTCAAAGAATAAAAGATGCTGAGAGAGATATTGTTTTTGACGAATATGTTGAAAGAGAAAAGGAAATCATTACAGGAGTAGTTCAAAGAAAGGCCTACAATAATGTATATGTTGATTTAGGAACTACTGAAGCAATTTTGCCTTATAGCGAGCAAATAAGTAATGAAAGATACGAACATGGCGACAGATACAAGATGTTAATTTTATCTGTTGAAAAATCTACAAAGGGTCCACAAATTGTCCTTTCAAGGTCACACCCTGATTTAATAAAGAGACTCTTTGAATTAGAAGTGCCTGAAGTAAGTGAAGGCATTGTTGAAATTTATTCTATTTCTAGAGAAGCTGGCTCAAGAACAAAGATTGCAGTGTTTTCAAGAGATTCTGAAGTAGACCCACTAGGTGCTTGTGTTGGATACAAGGGTCAAAGAGTAAATGCAATTGTAGATGAAATACACAATGAAAAAATTGACATTGTTATTTACGAAAAAGAAATGCACAAGTTTATTGCAAACTCCCTAAGTCCATCTAAGGTAGAAAAAGTTTTTATTAATGAAGCTGAAAAATCTGCCTTGGCTATAGTGCCAGATTATCAATTGTCTCTTGCAATAGGTAAAGAGGGACAAAATGTTAGACTTGCAGCAAAGTTAACTGGATGGAAAATTGATATTAAGTCTAAGGAACAGTTTGAAGCTTATCTTGAAGATAGAGGAATTACTGAAGAAGAATTAGCTGAAGAATTTGAAAGTGCTAAGAAAGAAGTGCCTGAAGATCTTGAAGCTGAAGATGATATAACTTTAGAAAACTCTGATGAAGTTAGCAGTGAAGAAGTTTCACAAGATAATGATTTAGATATAAATGCGAATGATGATTTAGAAGTAGAATCTTCTAGAGATAATAGTGAAGAAGCTGAAGAAGCTGAAGAAAAAAATTAAAAAATTCTTAATTTAACGGAGTAAAAAATGACTAAAATTAGGAAAATACCTATGCGGACTTGTATAGGTTGTAGGGAACAAAAACCAAAAAAAGATTTAATCAGAGTTGTTAAAAACAAGGAAGATGAAATCTTTATTGATAAAACGGGAAAGGCAAATGGAAGAGGAGCTTATTTATGTAATGACAAGAGTTGTTTGGAAAAAGCGATAAAGTCAAAGGCCCTAAATAGGGCATTTACGACAGAAATTAGTGAGGAAATATATGAGAAACTAATGAATTCTGTGGATTAAGCTTCTTTTGAGGAGGTGTTCAATTTGTCAAAAATTAGAGTGCACGCGTTGGCAAAGGAAATTGGTATTACAAGTAAAGAATTAATTTTAAAATTAAATGAAATGGAAATACCAGTGAAAAACCACATGTCAACTTTAGAAAGTGCTGATGAAGAAAGAATAAGAAAATTATACAAAAAAAGTTCTTCTAAGAATGAATCTCCTGTAAAGAATGATAATTCTAAAAATAGTAGAGATGTAAAAGCAAAAAGTGAAGTTGCTAAAAATAAAAAAGAAAAGCAAGAAAAACCTAATAGAGTTAAAACTTCTAAAGATAAAAAACCTCAAGAAGATTCTGATAAGAAATTTTTTGATGAAAGAAAAACAGAAAATCATAAACACAATAAAAATCACAACAACAAAAAAGAAGAATCTTTTGAAGATGAGGATTTTAACAACAATAGAAAAAACAGATTTAAAAACAAAAAAGATAATAAAAGGGAAAATAACAACTCCTATAACAGAGATTTAACTAAGAAAAAACCAAAGAAAAAAGTTAAATCAAGACACAAAACAGAGGAAGAAAATAGAGGAGATGATCCTATAACAGTGATTGCACCAATTACAGTTAAAGATTTTGCAGATCAACTTGGAGTATCTGTATCTACAGTAATTACAAAATTAATAGGCCTTGGAGTTATGGCTAATCAAAATCAAAGCATTGATGAAGACACTTGTATTTTATTAGCAGATGAACTTGGTGTTGAAATAGACATTGAAGAGCCAAAGCTAGACGAATCAATTGAAGAAGAATATGGTCTTCTAAAGAAAGATAGAGAAAGAGACTTAAAAACTAGACCACCTGTAGTTACAGTAATGGGTCACGTTGATCACGGTAAGACTTCTCTTCTTGATTCAATCAAAAAAACTCATGTAACACAATCAGAAGCTGGTGGAATTACTCAACATATAGGAGCTTACACAGTTAATTTAGCTGGAAAGAAAATTACTTTCTTAGATACTCCTGGTCACGAAGCCTTTACTTCTATGAGACTTAGAGGAGCACAAACTACAGATATTGCTGTACTTGTTGTAGCTGCAGATGATGGTGTAATGCCACAAACTATTGAAGCAATTTCTCACGCGAGATCTGCTGAAGTGCCTATTATTGTTGCAATAACAAAGATTGATAAGCAAGAAGCAAATATTGAAAGAGTAAAACAAGAGCTTATGAATGAAAATTTAGTAGCTGAAGAGTGGGGAGGAGACACAATTGTTGTTGGCGTTTCTTCAAAAACTGGAGAAGGCATCGATGAACTTCTTGAAATGATTCTTTTAGTTGCTGAAATGAGAGAGCTAAAGGCAAATCCTAACAGACGTGCTATTGGAACTATTATCGAAGCAAACCTTGATAAGGCAAAGGGACCTATGGCAACTATTCTAATTAAGAATGGTACTTTAAGATTTGGTGATTCAATAGTTTCTGGAGTATGTTCAGGTAGAATTAGAGCTATGCAAGATGATAAGGGCAAGCAAGTTAAAAAGGCTGGTCCATCAATGCCAGTTGTAGTTCTTGGCCTTAACGAAGTTCCTAATGCAGGCGATACAATTTATGCAGTTAATGATGACAAGACTGCAAAGATTATTGCTGACAAAAATGCAGAAATCACTAGAGAAAAAAGACTTAGCCAAACTACAAAGATTAGTCTCGACAATTTATTTGAAAAAATTTCTGAAGAAGATGTAAAGGAATTAAACATAGTTGTAAAGGCTGATGTTAAGGGTTCTGTTGAAGCTTTAAATCAATCACTTCTAAAACTATCTACTGATGAAGTTAAAATCTCAATAATTCACTCTGGAGTTGGCGGAATTAATGAATCTGACGTAACACTTGCCTCTGCATCTAATGCAATTGTAATTGGATTTAATGTTAGACCAAATATTAATGCCATTGAACTTGCTAAGGCTGAAGATGTAGAAATTAGAACTTACAGAGTAATTTATGAAATCATAAATGATATTGAACAAGCTGCTAAGGGTATGTTAGATCCAGATATCGTTGAAGAAATTCTTGGTAGATGTGAAATCAGACAAACCTTTAAACTTCCTAATAACCAAATGGTTGCTGGAGTATATGTTTTAAATGGTAAAATCTTAAGAAATTCTAAAGTAAAAGTTCTTAGAGACGATGTCGTAATTCATGAAGGAGACATAGCTTCACTAAAGAGATTTAAAGATGATACAAAGGAACTTGCCACTGGTTTTGAAGGTGGACTTGTTATTGATGGTTTCAACGACATTAAAGAAGGGGACCTTCTTGAGTCATATATACTAAAGGAAGTTAAGAGAGCATAATGAACAATAAGAGAATTAATAGAATATCTGAAGAAGTAAAAAGAACAATTTCAAATATTGTCCAAAATGAACTAAAGGATCCTAGAATTCCATCTATTACAAGCATCTCTCATGTTGAAGTTACTAATGACTTATCCTTTGCCAAGGTATATGTTTCTGTGTTTGGAAATGATTTTGATAGAGATGAAGCTGTAGAAGGATTAAATTCTGCAAAGGGATATATTAAAAAAGAATTGTCTAAAAGAGTTAAACTTAGAGCTATGCCTGAACTTATCTTTATAAAAGACGATTCCATAGAGAGAGCTCTTGAACTAGACAAATTAATTGATGAGGTAAATCGTGGAAATGAATAATCTAATGGAACTTTCATGGAAATTTAAAAAACTAATTGATGAAAGTGAAATTATTGCAGTTGCATCTCATTTAAATCCAGATGGAGATAATTTAGGTTCATCGACAGCTATGGTGGGCATGCTAAATAAACTTGGCAAAAATGTTGTCTTTATTTTAGATGATAAGATTCCACAATCCTTTAAATTTTTGCCGAATTTATCTTTTGCTAAGTCTCCTGATGAATTAAAAAATAACTTTGATTTATTTATTGCCTTAGATTCATCAGACGAAAATAGAATGGGTGATAATATTAAAAAAATTTTTGAAGCATCAAAGAAAACTGTAAATATTGATCACCATTTCAGCAACACCAATTACGCTGATTTAAATATAGTCGACTTTAAATCTCCAGCAACTTGTGAAGTCCTTGCAAGGATTTTTGAAACTTTAAATTTAGAACTTAACAAAGAGATTGCAACTTCATTATTTACAGGACTTTCCACAGACACAGGCTCCTTTAAATATAGCTCTGTATCTTCGGATACTTTTTTAACTGCATCAAATTTATTTAAATATGATATTGACATTGATAAAGTTACAGTAAATGTATATCAAAGTAGGTCTAGAGAAAAGACAGATTTATTAATTAGAGCCATGAATTCAATAGAGTATTTTCATGACAATAAAATTGCTGTTGTATTTGTCACTAAAGAAGACATGGAAAAATCAAAGGCAGAAAAATCTGATGCTGATGGCATAGTTGAATTTGTAAGAGATATTGATACAGTTGAGCTTGCAGTATTATTAAAGGAAAAAGATGACTGCATAAGACTTTCTCTTAGATCAAAGTCAGATATTGATTGCACAAAAGTTGCATCAAAATTTAATGGCGGAGGTCATGTGAGGGCATCTGGTGGCACTATAAATCATACTGATTTAAATAAGGCAAAAGAAGATGTGTTAAAAGTAGCTGAAGAACAATTATGATGGACGGACTTTTAATTTTTGACAAAGAAAAGGGAATCACTTCTCACGATTTAGTTTATAAAGTTAGAAAAAAATTAGGAATAAAAAAAGTTGGTCACACAGGCACACTTGATCCTATGGCTACAGGTGTGCTAGTGATTTCCATAGGAAAGGGCACCAAGACAAGTGATTATATTTTATCAAGCGACAAAGTATATGAAGCGAAAGTAAGACTTGGGATTTTGACCGACACCTATGACATAACTGGGAAAATTTTGGAGGAAGAAGATGTAATTTTTACTGAAGAAGAAATTAAAGATGCTTTAATTAAATTCACTGGTAAAATTTCTCAGATACCTCCAATTTATTCTGCCCTAAAAGTTAAGGGAAAAAAACTTTATGAATATGCAAGAGAAGGTAAAGACGTTGAAATAAAAAAAAGAGATGTAGAAATTTATAAAAATGAACTCTTAGACTTTAATGGAAAAGATGAATTTAAAATTTTAGTTCATGTTTCAAAGGGCACATATATAAGATCTCTTGCCTATGATATAGGGAAATCTTTAGGAACATATGGTGCATTAACTGAGCTTAGACGAATTAGGACTGGGTCTTTTAAAATTGAAGATGCCATAAAAGTTTCCGATTTTGAAAAATCAAGCCTAGATGAAATAAAAGAAAAAATTTTGCCTATGGATTTAGCACTAATGGATTTTAAAAGAATTGATATTCCAAAGAGTTTCTGTGACAAATTTATTATGGGACAATTTTATAAATTAAAGGAAAAATTAAAGAATGAAAATTATAGAGTTTATTCAGATGATAAATTTTTGGGTATTGGAGAAATAAGGGAAAAAGATGGAGAGTTTTTTCTCAAGATGAAGAAGAAATTAATAGGTGATTTATGAAAATAATTGAAATTGACTTAAATTATGAGGCAGAGGAAGAATCAGTTATAGCCCTTGGCAATTTTGACGGCGTACACAGAGGCCATATTGAATTAATAAGTAAGGCAATTGAAAATGCAAAAAAATTAAATATTAAGTCAAGTCTTTTGCTTTTTAACGAGCACACAGATAATCTTGTAAAAGTTGGGAAAAAAGATATTATCACCACTAATAAGACTAAATTTGAAATTTTAGAAACTTTAGGCGTAGATATAATTTACCTGATTAATTTTACAAGAGAATTTATGTCCTACAGTCCAATTAAGTTTTTAGATGAATTTTTAGCAAAAAATTTAAAAATAAAGGGAGTAGTAGTGGGCTATGATTACACCTATGGATATAAAAAATCTGGTGATGTAAATTTTTTAAAGAAAAATAAAAATTTATTTGAATCTGTCGAAGTAATTGAGCAAATTTCTTATAATGGCGAGAAAATTTCTTCTTCTTTAATTAGAAATTTAATTGAAGATGGAAATGTAAAAGATGCAAATTATTTGTTATCTAGACCCTATAAATTAATTGGAAAAATCATTCACGCCAAGGGTTTGGGAAAGAAAATGGGTTATCCAACGGCTAACCTTGAATTAATTGATAATTTTGTTATTCCAAAATTTGGCGTCTATGACACAGATATTATAATAAAGGGAAAAAAATATAGAGCATCTACAAATATTGGGACTAATCCAACAGTTGAACATGATGGCATAAAAATTGAGGCACACATTTTAGACTTTAATGAAGATATATATGGAGAGGTTGTAGAGCTTGAACTTTTAGATTTTGTTAGACCTGAATTAAAGTTTAATAGTCT
>NZ_CAMQAY010000026.1 GCF_946998875.1 uncultured Peptoniphilus sp.
CGCCAGCAACCTTTGCAATTTCTTTTATAATTTTGCCTGCGGCAATTTTCTTTTCAACTAAGTCCTTTGAAACTGCACATACAAAGTTAAGTTTATCGTCATTTACTGTTGCAAATAAAACTACAACTGAGCCAACTTTGTTTCTAACTTCATCAGCTAAGTCACGAAGAGTATTTACATCTACTCCATCAAATTTTTTGATGACATAATTTATGCCATTTTTATTCTTAACTGCATCCATAAGTCCAGAAATTTGATCCTTAGCCATATCGTGTTCAAGTTTTTCAATTTCTTTACTTGCTTCCTTTAGGCTCTTAATATTTAATTTTATCTTTTGTAAAATTTCTTCTTTATTTGATTTTAGTTCCCTAGCTATTTCTTCTTGTTCATACTTAAGTTCATTTAAATATTTTAAAACAGCAGGACCAGTAATAGCTTCAATTCTTCTAATACCGTTACTTATACCACTTTCAGATAGGATTTTAAACATTGATATTTCAGAAGTATTGGAAACATGAGTACCGCCGCAAAGCTCACGAGAATAATCTCCCATGGAAAGAACTCTAACTTCGTCGTGATACTTGTCTTCAAATAGACCAACTGCTCCCATTTTTTTTGCTTCATCTAAGTTTGTAAGCTTAGTCTCAACTGGAAGAGCTTCAAAAATCTTTTCATTTACTATTTTTTCAACTTTATCAATTTCTTCCTTAGACATTGCTTCAAAGTGAGAGAAGTCAAATCTCATTCTGTCTGGCAAAACTAGTGAGCCAGCTTGGTTTACGTGGTTGCCTAAAACATCCTTTAAGGCTCTGTGTAGTAGGTGAGTTACAGAGTGGTTTCTTCTTATGTTATTTCTTCTCTTTACATCAATGACAGCCTTTACTGGTGCCTTTTCTAGCTTTCCTTCTTCAACCTCTACAAAGTGAAGGTGAAGTCCATCCTTAGTCTTTTTAGTGTCTGTAACTTTTAACTTAAATTTATCAGAAATGATTTCTCCAGTATCTCCTACTTGTCCACCACTTTCTCCATAGAAAGTAGTCTTGTCTAAGATGACAATGCCTCTTTCGCCCTCATTTATGGAGTCCACAATTTCATCGTCATCAGAAATTATTCTTATAATATTTCCCTGACACTCATTTTTTTCATAGCCCAAGAATTCATTGGAAAGACCTTCAAATAGGTGCTTGTTGTCTTGGTTAGCCCAGCCAATGTTTTTGTCGTCTCTTGCTTCTCTGGCTCTTCTCTTTTGATCTTCCATTTCAGCTTCAAAACCTGCCATGTCAACATCGAAACCTTCTTCTTTTAAGATTTCTTCTGTCAAGTCAATTGGGAAGCCGTAAGTGTCATAAAGTTTGAAAGCTTTTTTGCCGTCAAGTAATTTTTTATCACTTGCTTTCATTTCTTCGATATTGGCATTAAGTCTTACAAGTCCACCGTCAATAGTTTCTAAGAATTTTTCTTCTTCTCTTCTGATTATTTCCTTAATGGATTTTCTATTTTCCTTTAATTCATTATATTGGTCGCCCCAAGAGTCCATTACCATGTCTGCAATTTCATAAAGGAAGGCTCTCTTGATTCCAAGTTTTCTTCCATGTCTTGCAGCTCTTCTTATAAGTCTTCTTAGTACATAGCCCCTACCTTCATTGGAAGGCACAATTGTATCAGAAATCATAAAAGTCATAGCTCTAATGTGGTCTGTAATAACTCTAAAGGAGATGTCTGCCTTTTTGTCTTCGCCATAATTTTTACCTGAAACCTTTGAAATTTCTCCAATAATGTCTTTTATTGCGTCAATTTCAAAAATATTGTCAGTCCTTTGTAGAACTGTGGCAATTCTTTCAAGTCCCATTCCTGTATCAATATTTGGATGTGAAAGTGGATTGTAGTTTCCAGCTTCATCCTTATCAAATTGAGTGAAAACTAGGTTCCAAACTTCAATAAATCTGTCGCCTTCTCCGCCAGGTCTTTCATCAACTGATCCGTATTCAAGACCTCTATCTACATAAATTTCTGAACATGGACCAGATGGACCAACTTCAAGTTCCCAGAAATTATCATCTTTTCCAAGTCTAATTATTTTTTCTTCAGGAATTCCTATTACATCTTTCCAAATGTTAAAGGCTTCATCGTCATCTTTATAAACTGTAACCCAAAGATCTTCCTTAGGAATTTCAAGATTAACTGTCAAAAATTCCCAAGCCCAAGGTATTACTTCGTGCTTGAAATAATCTCCAAAGGAAAAATTGCCAAGCATTTCAAAAAATGTTGCATGTCTATCTGTTAAACCTACATTATCTATATCGCCAGTTCTAATACATTTTTGGCAAGTAGTAACTCTCTTTGCAGGTGGAATTTCTTCTCCAGTGAAGAATTTTTTCATTGGTGCCATGCCAGCTCCAATTAAAAGTAATGATTTGTCATTTTTTGGAATTAGTGAAAAACTTGGTAGTATTAAGTGACCTTTTGATTCAAAAAATTTTAAAAATTCAGTTCTTATATCGTGTAAACCTAAATATTTCATATACAACTCCTATTAAAAATCCTCCCATTCCCTGGGAGGATGTGCTATAAATATTATAATTATAAAGAATATGATTGTCAATTAGAGCTATATCTGTCATTGTATTTTATTTTCGCAAAATCAATTAGTATAAATATTATAGATGTAATTGGAACGGAGATTACCATTCCCCATACACCAAAGATACCTCCACCTATGATTATTGAAATTAAAATTATTAGTGGATTAAGCCCTGTGCTGTCTCCAATTAGTTTAGGTGCCAAAATATTATTTTCAACCCATTGAACTAATATGAAGAGAATTAAAACCCAAAAGGCTTTTATTGGTGAATCCATAAAGGCAAATAAAACTGCTGGGACACAACCAAGGAAAGGTCCAATGAAAGGTATTATGTCTGCCACACAAGTTATAAGTCCAATGATTATTGCAAAATCTACTCTTAAAATCAAAAGATAAATCATAGTGAGGATTCCAACGAAGATTGCAAGTAGCATTCTTCCTCTAATAAATTGTTGAAGAGCTATGTCAATTCTATTTGCAAGATATGTTATGTCTTCTCTATATTTATTTGGCATAAATTTTCTCACTTTAAGTGTAAATTTTTCCTTGTCCACTGAAAAGTAGAAGGAGAAAATAATTATTAAGACAAGTCTAAAGGCAGATGTCACAAAGCCATATACCTTGGAGAACACTCCAGAAAGTGAGCCCATAAGTGAGCCTTGTGCCTTTGTAACTAAGTCATCTATAGTTTTTTTCATTGAGTTTAAAATATTTGAAACTATTTGTGGAGTCTCAACATTTCCCTCAACCTTTGGATTTGACTCTTTATAAAAATCTATAAAATTATTGGGCAGTTCAATGTTAAATTTAGCAAAAATATCTGTCAAAAAACTATTTACATTTTTAGTTAAGGTATCAACCATTTCTGGAAGACTTGCCAATAACTTTGAAATTTCGTTAATAGTCTTTGGAATAACAGAAACTATTAAAACCCCAAAAATCAAGACAACTGAAATGTAAACTATAATTACACCAAATTGTCTCTTGACGCCCTTTCTCTCCAAATAATTTACTATTGGGTCTATTATGTAGGCAAAAATAATTGCAATAATAGCAGAGGAAAGAGTGTAACCTAAAATTGGAAATTTGTTAAAAATTATTGTAATTAAATAGAGAGTTAAAATCCCTAAAAATATTTTTGTAATGAAATGCAAATCTATGCTTATTCTCTTTCTGCCTTCAATATATCTATTTCCAATATTTATCAGATAATAAATCGCCAAAAATATTAGAAGTATAGATAGTATTGCCAGAGCATAAATCATAAATCTCGCGGCATTACCGGAAATTTGTTCCAACATATTATCACCTGTTCTTGAACTTTTTCATCCCTTCATTTATTTTTTCCACTACATAATCGCATTCTTCTTTTGTGTTGTTGTGATTTATGGAAATTCTAAGCATGGAAAGAGAATCTTCTTCACTTCTTCCAATTGCCCTTAGGACATGGGATGGATTTATACTTCCTGCTGCGCAAGCAGAGCCAGAGGACACACATATATCATACATGTCCAGATACTGCACCATAGTTTGTGGCTTAGTATTCTTTAAAGTGATATTAATATTTCCAGGAAGTCTTTTTTCTCTTGGACCATTTAAAATAATTCCATCAATGTTTAAAAGTTTTTCAATAGTATAATCTCTTAAATCTCTTGTGTAGTCTATGTTCGCGTCAATATTAGCGTAGGCATCTTCTATTGCCTTTCCTATGCCAACTATAGATGCCACATTTTCTGTGGAGGCTCTCATGCCCATCTCTTGTTCTCCACCATCTATGAAGGGATAAATTTCTGTACCCTCTTTGATGTATAAAATTCCAATTCCCTTGGGAGCTCCAAGTTTGTGACCTGACATAGAAAGCATATCTACATTTAAATCCTTTAGGTTAAATTTAATATTGCCCATGGCTTGCACTGCATCTGTGTGCAGTAAAATATTTTTCTCGCCAGCAATTTTTGAAATTTCTTCTATGGGCTCAATAGTTCCTATTTCATTATTGGCAAACATTATGGAAATTAATTTTGTCTTGTCCCTAATTTTTTCACTTAATTCATCTAAATTGACAAAGCCTTCTTTATCAACTGAAATCAGAGAATAATCACTCTCCAATCTCTTTACTGCCTTAAGTGAATTTAAAATAGCCGGATGTTCTATCCTTGATGATATTATATGATGTTTTTCCCTTGGATTCAATGATTCTTTTATAACCCAGTTGTCTGACTCAGAGCCAGAAGATGTAAAATAAATTTCACTGGGCTTAGTTTTTAAAATTTCTGCAATTTTTATTCTTGAATTTTCAATTGCTGCCCTAGATTTTTGTCCCAGAGAATAAATTGCCGATGCATTCCCATAATTTTCTCTCAAATAGGGAAGCATGGCATTAAAAACACTGTCTGTTATTTTTGTAGTGGCAGCATTGTCCATGTAAATCATAATAACCTCACATGTCTGCTAGAGTCATAGACTCCATTACATCTTCAATTTGTCCTTGAAGTTTTGATAAAATATCTCTAGTTGCACATTCCTTAAGCTTCCCGCAATTGGAATTTTTGCCAAGGTCACAACAGGAAAGGGACATGTCGCCTTCAAGGGCATTTATTATTTCTCCTATTGCAATTTCCTCTGGGTCTCTTGAAAGAACATAGCCACCGCCTGCTCCTCTTATAGATTTCACAAGGTCAGCCTTCCTAAGAAGTGTGAAGAGTTGCTCCAAGTAAGATTCAGATAAATTTTCTTCCTTTGCAATATCCTTTAGTGCAATGGGACCCTTGCCCATATTTTCCTTTAAATTATACATTGCCATTAAACCGTAACGGCCTTTTGTAGAAAGTTTCATTTAATCACCTCTTATGATGGAATAAAAGATCCTTCTTCTTTATTATTTTCTAACATGTCCTTTAAGGTGTACCAGGAAAGGACTGCGCACTTAACTCTGGCTGGAAGTGTACTAATGGATTCAAAGGCAATGGCATCGTCAAGGTCTTCTAGTTCATCAGGGTCTGTAACTTCCCCCTTTACCATGCCAATAAATTTTTTTGCCCTTTCAATGGCTTCTTCCACCTTTAAGCCCTTTACATTGTCACACATTATTGATGTAGATGCTTGTGAAATTGCACAGCCATGACCTGTGTAGGAGATGCCTTTTATTATTCCATCTTCTACCTTGAGTTCAAGAGTGA
Organism: uncultured Peptoniphilus sp.; assembly: GCF_946998875.1. Classification (GTDB taxonomy): domain Bacteria; phylum Bacillota; class Clostridia; order Tissierellales; family Peptoniphilaceae; genus Peptoniphilus_A. The sequence goes on from NZ_CAMQAY010000026.1 coordinate 5,761, forward strand.
TTTCATCGCCACAGCTTGGATTGTGTCCAAGTTCCTTGTGAGTGTAATCCTCAAGTTCATGTCTATTGTGTTTATTTCTTGAATGTTCCAAAATTAATTCAGTGTAAATATTATCAAGATTCAATTCCTAAAATCCTCCTTACATCTTCAAGATGTTCAACGAAATAATCAATTTCTTCCACTGTATTATAAATCGCAAAACTTGCTCTACAAGAAAAGTTTGAGCCCAAAAATCTGTGAAGTGGTTGAGCACAGTGGTGACCTGATCTTATGGCAATGCCAAAAGTGTCAAGAATTGATGCAACATCGTGAGGGTGAGCTTCTTTAAAGTTAAAAGATATTACTGGCGCTCTGTTCTTGTCGCTTGTTGTATAAACTTCAAGGTAATCTAATTTTTTTAATTTGTCGTAGCAATAGTCAGTTAAATATCTTTCGTACTGGTCAATTTTATCCATACCATACTTATTTATAAAATCAATGGCTGCTGCAAGGTTTACTGCCCCTTCAACATTTGCAGTTCCTGCTTCAAATCTTTGTGGCGCATCTAAGAAAGTTGTCTTATCTTCGTAAACATATTCAATCATGTCGCCACCTGATAGGAAGGGCTCCATTTCATTTAATAAATTCTCTTTACCATAAAGGACACCAATTCCTAGAGCAGAATACATTTTGTGACCAGAAAAAGCTAAAAAGTCAACATCAAGTTCAGATACATTTACTTTTCTGTGAGGCACAAGTTGTGCACCGTCTAAAATAATTTTTGCATGAGAGTTTTCTCTTGCGTATTTAACAATTTTTTCAATGTCTGGATTTGTTCCAACTACATTGGATGCACCTGTTATTGATAAAATTTTTGTCTTTTCTGTGACTTTTTCTTCAATTTCAGAAAAAGGAATTTGTTTGTCCTCGTCAATGTATAAATATTTTAATTTTGCCCCAGTTTTTTTGGCAACTTCTTGCCAAGGAACTAGGTTTGAGTGGTGCTCCATTATTGAAATCAAAATTTCGTCGCCCTGGCTTAAATTGTTAAGTCCATAGGAATAGGCAACTAAATTTAGTGCTTCTGTTGCATTTCTTAAAAATACAATTTCACTTGCCTTTTTTGCTCCCACAAAGTCGGCAACCTTTTGTCTTGCATTTTCATAAACTTCTGTGGACTTCATAGCAAGATAGTGAGCTCCCCTGTGTGGGTTCCCATTTTCATTTTCATAAAAATTCTTTATATTTTCTAAAATCTCACGAGGCTTTTGTGTAGTTGCCCCATTGTCAAAGTAGACAATGTCTTTGCCATTTGGTTTTAATTTTAAAAAGGGAAACTCTTTTCTAATATCTTCAATTTCATTTTTTGTAAACATCTTAATTTCCTCTCTTTATAATTTTTCTAACTGAATCCCAAACTTCATCTCTCAATTTTTCATCAGAAAGAGCGTCAATTGCACGAGAAAATTTGGATTCAACTATTAAGGCTTCAGCTTCTTCGTGGCTAATGCCCCTAGACATTAAATAAAATATTTGGTCCATGTCAAGCTTACCTGCACTTGATGCGTGATTGCCAACTACATCGTCTTCGTGAGCAAGCATTAGTGGCACTGACACTGAGTGAACTGTGTCATCAAGTAATATTGAATACTCTTCTTCAGAGCCAATAGCACCCCTTGCCCCTTCAATAAATTGTAGGTTTGACTTAAAGTTTTTAAAGGCTCTGTCCTTTAAGGCTCCATTTACCAAAATATCGGATTCAGTTTTTTTGCCCCTATGAATCATGTCGTAATTCATGTTTAGATATTCGTCTCTTTGACCAAAGTAAATTGAATCTACTATTGACTGAGACTTTTCTCCAATTAACTCGCACTTATAATTTGTGTAAAGTTTTCCTGCCCCAAGTTCATATTGGTGAAGAGTTACCTTTGCTCCATCTTCTGTATAAATGCCAATAGATTCAAGAACAAGGGACTTGTCATCGTCTCTTGCAATGACGAAAACTTCTACTTCAGAATTTTCCTTGGCAAGAACTTTTATTACAGAATTTCTAAATTTTTCACCTTGGCCAGAAGATGTGTAGTCTAAAACTACCTTTAATTTTGAGTTTTTTTCTGCAAGAATGTGATGAAGATCAAAAAGTTCAGAATATTCGTCATCTAATTCAAATAATTTAAAGTCGTATTCCTCTTGGCTTTCTTTAGCATCGTAAGAATTAAAATAATTTAAATATTTTCTATTTAATTCTAGTGCATCTTCTGAAATTCCATATTTTATTTTTTCAAATTCAGAAATTTCTCCTGGATTTTTTTCTCCAACTTCTCTATATAAGATCCCTTTAATTTCAGGAATTTTTATTTCAGTTTCATTTACCTTTAAAAAGCTAAAAGTCTTAAAGGCAATTTCATTTCCAATTATATTCATCTTTCACCTACCCAATAGCTCCAACAAGTTCAAGGTTAATGAGGTTGTTCATCTCAACTGCATATTCCATAGGAAGTTCCTTGGCAATTGGCTCTGCAAATCCTCTTACAACCATTTCCTTTGCCTCTTGTTCTGAAATTCCCCTTGACATCAAATAAAAAATTACAGAGTCAGAAATTCTTCCGATTTTTGCTTCATGTCCGATGTCGATGTCGTTGTTTTCAATATTTATTGTAGGAATTGTGTCAGAGCGAGACATTGAGTCAAGCATAAGTGACTCACAGGATGTTGAGTTCTTTGAACCTACAGCATTTTCTTTTATTTCAACAAGCCCTCTGTAAATTGCAATTCCGCCAGATTTTGAAATTGACTTAGTGTTTATAGTTGACTTAGTGTGTGGTGCTGCGTGAACAACTTGTGCTCCAGTGTCAAGATTTTGTCCCTCACCTGCAAAGGAAATACCAGTAAATTCACTAGATGCATTTTCTCCAACTAAAATTGATGCAGGATAAAGCATTGAAACCTTTGAACCAAAGGAACCTGAAACCCATTCGATTTTTCCATTTTTTTCTACAATGGCTCTCTTTGTGTTTAAGTTGTACATATTTCTTGACCAGTTTTCAATTGTTGAATATCTAAGAGTTGCGCCTTCGCCAACGAAAAGTTCAACTGCACCTGCGTGTAAGTTTATTACATTGTACTTTGGAGCAGAACAGCCTTCTATGAAGTGACAATATGCACCGTCTTCTACGATTATAAGTGTGTGCTCAAATTGTCCTGCACCTGGAGCGTTAAGTCTAAAGTAAGATTGTAGAGGTATATCTACATTTACTCCCTTTGGCACATAGACAAAGGACCCACCAGACCAAACTGCATAGTGAAGGGCAGCGTACTTGTGAAGCTTTGGCGTAATGCACTTGCTAAAATATTTTTTTACAATTTCTGGATATTTTTTAAGTCCACTTTCAAAGTCCGTGTAAATAACTCCTTGGTCAGACAAATATTTTTGAATGTTGTGATAGACTACCTCAGAGTCGTACTGTGCTCCAACACCAGAAAGCATAGCTTCCTTTTCAGCTTCAGGTATGCCAAGCTTATCAAAAGTATCTCTTATTTCGTCAGGAACATTTTTCCAGTCATCAGACATGTCTGCATCAGGTCTGATGTAAGTTGTGATTTTGTCCATGTCAACTTCTGAAAGGTCTGGACCCCAGTCAGGATTTTTCTTCTCATTAAAAATCTTTAATGCCTTTAGTCTACTTTCAAGCATCCATTCTGGTTCATCCTTTTCAGCAGAAATTTGTCTTACAATTTCTTCTGTAAGTCCCTTTTCAGTCTTGGACCTGTAGGTAAATTCATTTTTTATATCATAGACGCCGCGGTCCATGTCTTCTACATAAGTTTTTTCTGTCTTAGCCAATTATTTCACCTCTTCTCTTATCCAATTGAATCCTTCTTTTTCGATTTTATCAATTAGAGAAGCGTCTCCTTCTTTTACAATTTGTCCATCTAAAATTACGTGAACAAAATCAGGTTTAATGTTATCTATAAGTTCCTTGTGGTGAGTGATAATTAAAACTGCATTGTCCTTATTTAAAAACTTTTCAATTCCACTAGAAACTATTCTTGTTGCATCAACATCAAGTCCTGAATCTGTTTCATCAAGAATGGCAAGTTTTGGATTTAACATAAGCATTTGAAGAATTTCATTTTTCTTTTTTTCTCCACCAGAGAAACCAACATTTAAGTATCTCTCTGCATAAGAAGAATCCATTTTTAAATCTTCCATTTCCTTTTTGATTTCTTTTTTAAATTTTAAAATAGAAATTGTCTTGTCTTCCTTTAAAGACTTAGCTGTTCTAATAAAATTTTCTACAGAAATCCCTGGCACTTCTTCTGGACTTTGGAAGGACATAAAAAGTCCCTTGTTAGCCCTCTTGTCTGTTGTAAGGTCACTTATGTCTTCGCCATCTAAAAATATTTTGCCGCTTGTCACATTGTAAACTGGGTTATCCATAATTACATTGGCAAGTGTGGACTTACCTGAACCATTTGGTCCCATAATTACGTGAACTTCGCCGTAATTAATTTTTAAATTTATATTTTTTAAGATCTCCTTATCTTCCACGCCTGCACTTAAATTTTCTACTCTCAATAACTCTGTCATACTTCCTCCATTTATAAAAAATAATTCATACAAAATTACTATGTTTTTTTCTATTAACTATAATAACACAAGTTTTTTAATAATCAAATATTTATTGCAAATAAAAAAACTAGGCTTAACCTAGTTTATGAAAGCATAAATGCCGACTCTATGTGATTGATTTCCTTTTCCTTAAAATAAATTTCAATTATGTCAAAACGCACCATTATGTCAAAAAGATTTTTCTCCATAATATATGCTGTTGCTGTCTGTATTATATTTTGCATTTTAAATTCAGTGACAGCTTCGTAGGCATCACCATATTTTCTTGAATTACGAGACTTCACTTCAACAAAGACAAGTTCATCTTTATCCCTTGCTATAATGTCGATCTCTGTCCCTAGAGCCCTGTAATTTCTTTCTAATATTACATATCCCTTTTGCTCCAAAAATTTTGTGGCAATGTCCTCTCCACGATTTCCAAAAAATAAATTGTGTCCTACCATAATTTCATATTCTTCAAAAAAGATTTTCTGTGCATTTCTGTTGGACCATAAGCCTTAAGTGCATCTCTGTGATACTTTGTGGCATAGCCCTTGTGCTTTTCGATGCCGTAGTGAGGATATTTTTCTGCCCACTTGTCGCAAAGATTATCCCTATAAACTTTTGCAATTATAGAGGCGCAAGCAATGGAGTAGCAGGACTCGTCGCCCTTAATGATTGCTTTCTGAAAAATTCCTGTTTCAATTGTCTCTGCATCTATTAGAACGCAATCTGCACTAACTTTTTTGCCTTCCTTGTCGCGCAAATTTTCAAGAGCATTTATCATGGAAATGTGTGTCGCCATTTTTATATTTACCTTGTCAATTATATCTGGGTTTGCTCTTCCTATGCCAACAGCAAGGCAAGACTCCAAAATTTTTGGGTAAAGTTCTTCTCTCTTTTTGGGACTTAATTTTTTTGAATCATTTACTCCTTCGATGAAATCATCCTTGGGCATAATAATTGCGCAGGAAACTACATCGCCAAAGAGGCAACCTCTGCCAACTTCATCTATGCCGCAGATGTTTTTGTATCCCTTTTCGTAATATTCATTTTCAAAATTATAAAAATTCATTAGGCTCCTCCAAAGTTATTCTTCCAAGAGTTCCCTTTCTAAATTCATCTAAGATAATTCCAGAAACTTTTTCATAATCTATAAGACCCCCACGCATAAGGGCGCCCCTATTTTTTCCAATTTCATCCATGATTTCAAGGGGCGACATTTCTTTTATATCAGAAATTTTATATCTCTCTTCAAGAGAAGTTGGAGCAATATTTTTTAATTTTTCAATTAATTTTAAGGCTAGAGTTTCCCTATCCATAATTTCATCTTTTATGGCACCAGTAAAGGCAAGGTTAAGTCCAACCTTATCCTCAAACTTTGGCCATAAAACTCCTGGCGTGTCAAGAAGATGAAGCTTTGAGTGAATCTTTATCCACTGATTTGTCTTTGTAACTCCAGGTCTATTGCCAGTCCTTGCAGATTTCGTGCCTGAAATTGAATTTATAAAAGTTGACTTGCCAGAATTTGGTATGCCCACAATCATTGCACGAAGAGGACCCTTCTTAAGTCCCTTATCCTGGTATTTTTTTATCTCATCTGCCATGAGTTCTTCAGATTTTTTTACAACTAAATTTACATTGGGCTTCATGGCATTGTAGGATATGGCAAAATTATTTTCGTCAGTAATTTTTTCCATCCACTCTTCATTTAATTTTGGATCTGATAAATCAGACTTATTAAATATTAAAAGTCTTTTTTTATTTTTTAAAAGGTCTTTAAAGAGAGGATTCCTACTTGAATAGGGAATACGAGAGTCAATTATCTCGATTACAAAATCAACGAGTTTTAATTTCTTCTCAATGTCCTCAATGGTCTTTTTCATGTGACCTGGATACCAGTTAATATTCATTTAATCACCAAATAAAACCTTATCTAAAATTTTTACTGCTCCGTCATTATTGTTGTCAAAGTCAGACACCACATCGGCTGCCTCTCTTAGTCTTTCAACGCCATTTTTCATGGCAATGCCAAGGCCAACAGATTTTATTAGCATTACATCGTTGGAGTCGTCGCCAATTGCTGCAACATTTTTTAAGTCTATGCCCCTAATTTCTGCATATTTTTTTACGCCGTAAAATTTGTCTCCAGATTTTTGTAAAACTTCAAGCATCCACTTTGGCTCTCTTCTAATTTTCATGATGTGAAAATTAAATCTATCAGAAATTTCATCTCTCATCCTATTTCTAAGACCTACTAAATCGTCATGGCTTCCTGCAAAGACAATGGAAAGTGGATTGCCCTCTAAATTATTAAAATCATCAAGAGCGAGATTTCTTCCCCTAAAGGCGTCAACATAAGTACCCTCAAAATTTGTAAAATTCTTTTTCTTGTAAACAAGATCAATCCCATCATCTCTCTCTATGTGAAGTGATGTAAAGACTTTGTCATTGTCATCAAAGGCCATGACCCTCTTTAAGTCCTCCTCACTAATGGGATTTACATAATGAACCTTGCCAGATAAATTATCTCTAATTACATTTCCATTGTTGCAAATTAAATCTATGTCAACATTGTTTCCCACAAATTTATGGGCAGAATAGTATTCTCTTCCCGTAGCCACTACTGGAATAATATTATTTGATTTTAGTTTTTTTACAAAGGATTCAAAACTCTCTGTAATGACCTTATCTGTAGTCAAAAGAGTTTCGTCTAAATCCATAGAAACCATTTTAATCATAAATCACCTATACATTAAATTTAAATACAATTACATCGCCATCTTCTACGACATAATCCTTACCTTCACTTCTTATGAGTCCCTTTTCTCTTGCCACAGCAACAGAACCTGATTCAACTAAGTCCTTGTAGCTAACAGTGTCAGCCTTAATAAAGCCTCTTTCCATATCAGTGTGGATTTTTCCTGCAGCTGTTGGAGCCTTTGAGCCCTTCTTAATAGTCCAAGCCCTAGTTTCCATTTCGCCCGTAGTTAAAAATGAAATTAAGCCTAAAAGTTTGTAGGAAGACTTAATTAATTTGTCGAGACCAGAGGAATCGAGACCAAGTTCTTCCAAGAAGAGTTCCTTTTCATCTTGGTCGAGAGCAGCAATTTCTGCTTCGATTTCTGCAGAGATGACAACAACTTCGTCGCCAGATTTTTCTGCATAGGCTCTAACCTTTTTTACATATTCATTGTCTTCCTTGTTTATGTCTTCTTCGGCTACATTGCAAACATAGATGACAGGCTTTGCACTTAGAAGAGAATAGTTTTTTATAATTTTTTCTTCTTCCTCGTCAAGTTCAACTTCTCTTGCAGGTCTTCCTTCTTCCAAGGCTAATTTTATTTTTTCCAATAGATCTCTTTCCTTGGCAAGAGATTTTTCTGCTCTAGCTTTTTTTACCACCTTGCCATATCTGTTTTCCACTTGTTCAAGGTCTGAAAAAATTAATTCCAAATTTATATTTTCAATATCACGAAGAGGGTCGATAGAGCCGTCAACGTGAATAATATTTTCATCGTCAAAGCATCTTACTACATGGACAATGGCATCAACTTCACGAATATTTGATAAAAATTGATTTCCAAGTCCTTCGCCCTTGCTGGCACCCTTAACAAGACCAGCTATGTCATAAAATTCTATATTAGTGTGAACAATTTTTTCTGACTTGCTCAACTTTGCAAGCACATCTAATCGTTCATCAGGTACATTTACAACCCCAACATTGGGCTCAATAGTTGCAAAGGGATAGTTTGCAGCTTCGGCACCAGCACTTGTTAGGGCATTAAATAAAGTTGACTTACCAACATTAGGTAGTCCTACGATTCCAAGTTTCATTAGAAAACCTCCATTCAAGTTAAAATTATATCACAGGCGAGACAAGTCGTCATTTAATTTTCCTCATTAAAAGATTTGCAGTAAATTATTCTATGGTTTTAAAATTTTCGACTTATTAATTGATGTTTTTTTTTCAAAAATTTTTTCTAATCAATTATAAATCCACTCTTAACTTTTATTTAGCCATTTTTTATTGTATAATGAGTTTATCAATTATTAAAGAGGTGAATAGTATGAGTGCCATCGTCATAAATGACCTGACAAAACGCAAGGGCAAGGAAAAAGTCTTATCAAATTTAAATTTAGAAATTTTAGATGGCGAATTTTTCTCTCTTCTTGGAACAGAAAACTCCGGAAAGACAACTCTTGCTAGAATTATAATGGGATACTTAAAACCTGGTAGTGGATCTATTAGGGTTTATGATATGGATTCATTTAAGGAATCAAAAGAAATAAAAGAAACTGTGTCCTTCGTATCTGAAGATATGATTTTCGATTCAAAGATAAAATCTTATACTTTATTAAAGAAGACACTTAGCGCACATGGTTTGTCTAACACAGAAGACATTGATGTCCTTTGTGATTATTTTGAATTTAATTCAAACCTTCGCATTTGCGACTTGAGAGATAGAGAAAGAAAACTCTTTGCAATTATTAATGCCTTAGTTATTAAACCAAGACTTTTAATCTTAGATAAGCCTGCAAAATTTTTAGAAGAAAAGGACATAGACAGACTTTTCTCTCATGTAAAGAAATTAAATGAAAGTGAAGGCTTAACAGTTTTACTTTTATCCGATTCTCTTAGAGAGGCAAAAAAATATTCTTCACGAATTGCCTACTTGTCTGATGGAAAAATCCAAGACACTGAATACAATAATGTCAAGGCAGCTGGAGATAAGGTTTTAAAAATTGACTCTTATAGAGGAAATTTAAATTACTTTACTTCCATTGGCGCAAGAATTATTAAGGATGAGGAAGATGAAACAATCCTCTACTATGATGGAGCTCTTCCTGAACTTTCAAAGGTTATCTATGAAGAAGCCCTTGAAAATTATGTACTTGAAGATGCAAAATTATCTGATAAAGTAAATGCTTACTACAAGGGAGAAAATGCAAAGCTTCCTAGAAGAAAAGCTCCTGCTCCAGTAAAAGATGTAGAAGAGACTCCTACAGAAAAAATTTCTAAAAGTGTTCTTGAAACTTCTGAAGTTAATGGAGTTACAGAAAACACAATAAAAATTAGCGATGCAGAAAATAATTTTTCCGAAGTAGAAGGCGTCAATTTAGAAAATTCTGAAAAAGATGTAATTCACAACACAAAGACAAATCTTTTTGTCGATGAAGATAAAGTTGTTCTTGGGGAAGAGAAATCTCCTGAAATAAAAGAAGAAGTTTCTCCTGAATTAGAAATTGAAAAAGCAGAAACAATTAATGAAGTTGAGCCTAAAGTTCAGGAAAACTTTATTGATAATACAGAAATTTTCCTTGACAGTTCAGAAGAAAATAGAAAAGACGATACAATTATTTTTAAAACCTCTGATGAAGGCGTCTTTAATGCAACAGAAGAGACAAGGCTAAAGGAGGATAAAGATGATATTTAATATGGAATTTAAATCAAATTTTGCAAAGATGATATCTTGGGCAATCGTCCTAATAATTTTACTTGGACTTATGCTTGCCTTCTATCCTTTCCTTGCAGAGTCACAAATGAACTCACTATTTAATTCAGTTATGGAAAGCTTTAACGAGCCAACTAGAAATATTTTGGGAATTTATGAAGGCATGGACATAGTAAATATTGGCGATTACATTGCCCTTGTTTACCACTACCTTGCAGTTTTAATATTTGTTTTTGCAATGCAACTTGGAGCAAGCTCCCTTGCTAAGGAACAAAGCTCAGGCAACATTGAATACATTTATTCAAATCCAATTTCAAAATCAGAAATTGTAACAGGAAAAATTGCTGCCAACTTGTTAACTTACATCTTATTTTTAATAATTATGGCACTTGCAACAGTTGGACTTGTTCTTGGAATTTCTTCCATAGGAATTGGAGCAAGTGATGCAGCTGAAATAACAAGCTTTGAAATTTTTGAAGCAGTAGTAAAAGTTTTCGTTGGACTACTTGGCTCAGGTCTAGTATTTATGTCCATTGGCTACTTCTTCTCTTCAATGTCAAAATCTTCACTACACCAAGATGCAGTAGCTGCCCTATTTGTATTCTTAATTGTACTACTTACGATTGTAGGAAAAGTTATGGGCGATGTCTTTGGCATGGTTGTATCTTACTTCCCTAACGAAGCCTTTAGACCTTATAGCTTTGTCAGTGCAGACCTAAACCTATTTGGCATAATAGCAAATGCAGTTATCTTTATACTGATGATTGTCTTGACTTACACAATCTATTCAAGCAAGGAACTTAAATATTAATTTAAAAAACTACTTTGCTTAAGCCAAAGTAGTTTTTTTATGCTCAAAATTATTTTTCATAAATTCTAATTTTAAAAATTTGTCAGAATTATTATCTCTATCACGAATATATTAGTGAAGGAGGAAATATGGATAATAAAGACTTGATAGAAAGGCTAAAAAATAAAGATGAAGATGCCCTTTATATATTTATTGAAGAGTACGGAAAAATATTAAAAGGTGTTATTTCAAAAACGCTTTGGAAATATCCAAACCTTTGGGAAGAAGCCATGAATGACGCACTTTTAAGTATATGGCAAAATATTAAATACTTTGACCCAAGTAGGTCTACTTTTAAAAATTGGTGTGCCCTTGTTGCAAAGTATAGAGCCATAGATATTCTTAGAAAAGAAATTAAATTTGAAAGCCTTAGACTAGATGAAGATTCAAAAATCGTCGATTCAGATTTATCTTCAAATCTAGAAATAGAAGAAATCCTTTCACTTTTAAATGACGAAGACAAAAAACTTTTTGAAAATATTTTTATCCATGGCCTCTCCTATAAAGAGGCAGCATCTAAACAAAATATTTCCACAGCTAATGCCTACAAAAAAGTTAGCAGAGGAAGAAATTTTTTAAAAAAATGGAGGGAAAGTTTTTATGAAAAATAATATTTATGATGAATTAAACGACATGAAAATTGAATACGAAGAAGTTCCTCTTAATGATTTTGAAATAGAAAATCTAAAAAGAACTGTGAGATCCTTAAAAATAAAAAACAAGAAAAATAAGTTTAATAAAAAAGTGGTGGCAATAGCAGCATCTCTTATATTGATTTTTGGAATAACAAACTACAAATCCGGTGGCTATGTCTTAGCTAAGACAAGAGAACTAGCAAGTAATTTTAAAATTACTTTATCTGATGCCATGGGTCTTTCAAGGGAAGTTGATAAATACAGCGTAAATTTAAATGAAGCTTTTGAAATAAATGGCAAAAAATATATTCTAGATAAATTTGTTGTTGAAGATAATAATTTATACACTGTAATTTTGAGTCTAAATGACTCAGAAAAAATGCTCTCTGGAGAAGTTTCCTTAACTGAACTTAAAGTTAATGGCAAGAAAAATCAAATTCTTAGCTCCAGTGCCTCTGGATATACTTTACCTGAAGATGAAAAAGTAAATGTCTATAATCTTAAATATGTTTTGGAAGATTCATTGCCAAAAGAAGGCAAAGTTAATTTAGAATTTTCCTTCGGTGAATTTTTAGGCAACAAGAAAAAAATTACTCTCTCAACAAATATAGATATGTCACAAATGAAAATGAATAAAAATCTTATAGCAAAGGACTTTACTATTCCAGATACAAATAACATTGTCATTGAAAGCCTTGCTACAAGCCCAGCTTCACAAAAAATCCTATTAACCTATCCTGACACCGAAGATGGATATCTTTATTCAATAAAAGCCAGAGATTCCAAAGATAGATTTGTTTATTTTGAAACTCGCGAAGCAGAGAAAAATAAATCCACTCTATATTTTTCACCAGTCATTAGCAAAGTTACTGCCGATGAACTTTTAAATGAAATCAAAACACTAAAATGCCAATTATACAGAGTGACAGTCAACAGCTATGACAAAGAAATGCCTATTGGAGAACAAAAAATTGGTGACGAGTTTACTCTCACTTTAAAATAAAATTTTACATTAAGGAAAAAGTCCTACCCGACAAAAGGTAGGACTTTTTTCCATGCAATTATTTTATGAGGTTTATGCGATTTTTTCTATTTGTTTCATATTTTCTAAACTTTTTAATCTTTCTGATTCTATATTATTTGATTCTTCAATTTTTTCGTTGTAAATTCTATTTAATTCTTCTTCTGTCACTTCATTTGGAAGGATGTCTAGGACAACTTCGCCCTTATTTAGCATTATTATTCTGTCTGAATATTCTATGGCGTTTTTCAAGTTGTGAGTGATCATAAGTGTTGTGATCTTTTCTTTTTTTATTAAATCATTAGTCTTATCCATGATTAACTTTGATGTCTTTGGGTCAAGGGCTGCTGTGTGTTCGTCAAGTAAAAGTATCTTTGGCTTTTTTACTGTCGCCATTAATAGAGATAGTGATTGTCTTTGTCCACCTGATAAAAATTTTACTTGTGTCTTTAATTTGTTTTCAAGTCCAAGATCAATTGATTTTAGTTTTTCAATTATTTTTTCATTGTTGCTCTTGTCGATTAATTTTTTGAAGGTAAATTTGTTGCCCTTCTTAAATGCCATAGACATATTTTCCAAAATATTTAAGCTTTGGCAAACTCCCTTTGATGGGTCTTGGTTTACCTTTCCAATATCAATTGCTCTCTTGTCTTCAGATAATTTTGCAATGTCCA
>NZ_CAMQAY010000027.1 GCF_946998875.1 uncultured Peptoniphilus sp.
ATTGAAAATGCAATTCGTGAAATTAGAAATGCAAGAAGTGAAATGAATATCGAAAATTCAAAAAAATCCAACACTCTTGTCTATACAAAAGATGTAGAAATTAAGGAAATTTTTGAAGAAACAAAGGGACTTTTACTAAACCTTGGCTATTCAAATTCTGTTGAAATAACTGATGACGAAGAAAGAAAAAATTCAGAAAATATTGCCATAGTTCTCGACAAGGCAGAAATTCAACTTCCACTAAAGGAACTTGTGGACTTTGAAAAGGAATTAAAGAGACTTCAAAAAGATAAAAAAGATGCAGAAGCTGAACTAAAAAGAGCCAAGGGCAAACTATCCAACCAAGGCTTTATTTCAAAGGCTCCAGCAAAATTAATTGAAGAAGAAAAAGAAAAAGTTACAAAATACGAAGAAATTTTAAAGACAGTGGAAGAACAAATTGCAAAGGTTGAAAAAAATCTATGACATACACTGAAGTTGTAAAAAACATTGAAAATAGAATTGGAAAATTTAAGTCCAGGGGCAACCTGAGAATCAAAAAGTTCTTGGAAAAAATTGGCTCTCCGGAAAAAAATTTAAAAGTAATTCATGTGGCAGGGACCAATGGCAAGGGCTCAACTGTAAATTTCATAAAGGACATCCTAAAGGAAGATTATAAAGTTGGGTCCTTTGTTTCACCTCACCTCATAACTTATTGCGACAGAATAAAAATTGGCGACCAGGAAATTTCACAGGAAGACTTTGCAGCAATCGGCGAATTTATAATAAGTAGGGAGCCAGAGATAATTGAAGATTATGGCGAGTTAAACCTCTTTGAATTTTTGACCATAATGGCGATAATTTACTTTGACAGAGAAAAAGTTGATATCGCAGTTTTGGAAGTTGGCATGGGAGGTCGTGCCGACTCCACAAATATTTTCACCAGCCGCGAAAAATTAATTTCCATTATTACATCCATTTCCATGGACCACATGGAATACCTTGGCGACACAATTGAGGAAATTGCAGATGCCAAGGCTGGCATAATAACAGATAATGGTCTTGTCCTTACAACTAATAAAGATCCAAAAATTCTAGGTGTAATAGATAAAGAAGCAGAGGAAAAGTCCGCAGAAATTTATTACACCAAGGATTTAGAAAGTGAAATTATAAAGTCCGACCTAAAGGGAATTGACTTCAAGGTAAAATTAGGTAACTGGGAAGAATTTTCTTTAACACAAATTGGCGACTACCAAGTGGAAAATGCCCTGGGAGCAATTTATGCCCTCTATCTCTTAAACAAGAAGGGAATTATAAAAATTTCCACAGAGAAAATTAGAGAGAGAATAAAATCTTCAAGGTGGCAGGGCAGAATGGAAATTGTATCGAGAGATCCTCTAATAATTTTAGATGGCGCCCACAATTTTGACGGCATCAAAAAATTAGTGGAGTCAATTAAGAGTTTCAAATTCAAAAAACTTTACCTCATCATGTCAATTTTATCTGACAAGGAGCACAAGAAGATGCTTGAAGAAATTTCATCTTACACAGATGAAGTGGTCTTCGTGAATTTGGATTACAAGAGGGGGACAAGTCCTGAAGAGTTAAAAAAAGAAGCATCAGGCTATGGACTTAAGGCAGAAGTAATGAGCGTTGAAGATGCCATAAATCATTACAAGGAAAAATATGAAGATGGCGATTTAATTTTGATAACAGGCTCTCTTTACTTTGTAAGCGAAGCAAGGGCAGAAATTTTAAATTACGACTACAGGGTTTAAAAATTTTATTATTTAGAGAATTTGTAAGAACTTTGGAATAAAGTTTTAAAAATAATTTTATATAATGATTGCGGTGATAATATGAAAAAGATTAGATTCGCAGTCATTATTTTTTTAATAATTTTTCTTGTAAGGGGATTTTCCATCCACAGAAATAGGATTTCAAGTGAGATAAGTTTAAAAGACAGTGAAAATTTTACAAGAGGCGAAGATTTGTCAGACAAAATAAAAATAATAAAGGAGAAGGCAAAAAAAGATGAGGGCTATGAATTTGTCTACGAAAATATTGACAAGCTCCCAGACAAAATGATAAAGCTTGCCGCAAAAAGGGAAGAGGCCCTGGGTTTTATACTTGGATACTTAAAAGATGATAAAAGTCTTGCGAAAAAAAGTGAAAGTTTTGGTGTAAATAATCCAGTGAAATTTTATCTACAATTTGATCCTCGTTGGGGTTACGAAAAATATGCAGGCGGACTAATTGGCACGAGAGGTTGCATGCCAACGACTCTATCCATGGCTTTAAGCGGTTGTGGGATAAATAGGAGTCCAAAAGAAATTGCAAAGTTTGCAGAAAAAAATGCTTATGTTGAAGCGGGCATGAGTTCATGGAATCTTATAGAAGATTATTTAACAAAAGAGGGTTTAGGAGTTCGAGGAATTATGAAAAATGAAACAATTAGTGAACTTGAAAAGGGAAATCTTGTGATTTTATCTTTCAAACCAGGCATTTTTACGGATACAGGACACATAGCTTTGGCATGCGGACTTGATAATGAGGGGAGAATTATTTTAAACGACCCAAACTCTGTTTATAATTCAAAAAACAGATGGCAGTACGATAAAATAAAAAAAGAAATAAAAGCAGCTTGGGCTGTTGAAAAAAATAAATGACAAAAAATAATAGTTCACATCCTATTAGGAAGATCACATACACAAAAATTTTCACACATTCACGCAATATTCAAAAAACTTCACAAAATCAAAAAAATAAGACCATGGATTTTTCTCCATGGTCTTTTTAAGTTTAAGTTAAATTATTTTGTTTCCTTAACTTCTTCTTTTGCGTCTTTCTTTTCGTCTTTAACTTCTTTAACTTCTTTTTTGTCTTCTTTCTTTTCTTCTACTTTAACATCAGCCTTAAAGCCAAGTTTTTCTTTAGCTTCTACAAGAGCCTTAAGTTCATTTTCGAATTGTTCTTGAGTAGCTTTTTCATCAGCTAAAAGAGATTTTGCAGCTGCAACAGCATTTTCAAAGTTAGATTTTACTTTGTCGTCAGCTTTTTTGTAAGCTTCAGATTCACGAACTTCTTTTTCATTAACAAGTTCTTTTTTAACAGCTTCTTTAAGTTCTTCTAATTTAGGAGCAACTTTTTCTTCTTTAGCAGCTTCTTTTTCAGTCATTAATAAAACAGAGTTAGTAGCCTTGTCATAGTCAACGCCAAATCCAAGAGCTTCGCCTAAATCTCTAAGCTTGTAGTAGTTAAGGTCATCAATTTTGTATGCAGTAGCAGTAAGAGTCTTGTCGCCAACCATTACTTTATCATTTGTAAGCATTCCTTTAGACATAGCTTTAACTTCTTTTTGGTCAGATTCAGTAACTTTGTAGTCACTAGCCTTAGTTAGAGTAACGACTGCATCCTTATATTCAACGCCAAATTTAGCCTTAGTATCTTTTAATACAGCAGCAACATCTCTAAGCTTGAAGTAGTTGTAGCCATCAATATTGTATCCGTAGATTACAACATCTTTTCCGTTAAGTTTAACTTTTTGAGTTGAAGCTTTTACATCTTTAGATTCAACTTTTTCTTTAACTTTTTTAGCATCTTCTTTGACATCTTTTGCAACTTCTTTAGTTTCTTTTACAGCTTCTTTGCCTTTTACTTCAACTTTTTCTTTTGCATCAGTCATAGCTTCTTTAGCATCTTTAGCAATATCTTTGCCAGCTTCTTTAGCATCTTTAACAAGGTCTTCACCCTTTTTAAGAGCTTCTTCGATTTTGCTAGGTTGTTTAGCATCAGTCTTTGCTTCAGTTGCAGCAAAAACTGGGCTTGCAGTAGATAGTAGCATGATACCTGCTAAAGATAGTGATGTAATTTTTTTGTTCATTTTTTATTCCTCCTAAAAAATATAAGATAACTTAATTATACAGAAAAGGGATAGGAAATCAATTCCAATCCCAAAATTCGTGACTTAATTTTACATTTTTAATAATTCTGTAACATTAATAATTAGAATAAGCGTAGACAAAACCACCGCTTGCATCAACAGCAATAAGGCTAGATTTTGTGTAAAAATTGTAAGTTCCAGCTTCAGGCGTTACTTGTTGATTTGCACCTAATTCATTTTCCTTTAAAAATCTTTTCTTATCCCCAACAAGGTCCATAAAGTCACGAGCAAGCTTCTTTGACTCCTCTTCACTTAAATGTTTTTCCAAGAAAGGATATTTTTCGTTAGGGAAGTAGTCAAACTTATAGGAAGTTAAATTATTATTTTTGTCAAAGACAAATCTCATGGATAAATTTTTCTTCTCATAGTCCTTTAAAAATAACTCATAAACCTTGCCGTCTTTCACTTCTTCAACTTTAATTACTCCATCCTTTAAGTAGTCAGAAAGGTCAGTCACCTTTCTTAGCTTATCAATAAGAGCAAGGTCCTTTCCGTCCTTAGCTGGATCTAGGTCGCGAGTAGGATCTTTTTCGTAGCCATTGTCAATAGCACAGTAAAACTCTTTTTCATTCCACTCAAGCTTAGCCTTCATGGCATTGGCAAGGGCCCTTGCAGGCACATAAACTCTGTCCTTTAAGATGAAAGTAGGAGAATCAATTGTGTAGACAATATCGTCAATCCTATACTCATTAGAATCGACATAAAAAACAATTTTCTTGCCCTTGTTGATAATCTCAACCTCTTTAGTGTCTCCCTTCCAATTAACATCGGCGCCTAAATTTTCAGAAACAAGGCGAAGGGGAATGTGGATCCTGTCATTTTTAACAATAAAGTCCTTCTCGAAGACGATATTATTTATGACTAGAGTCATCTTCTTTTTGCCCATAGCACTTGCACTAGTGAAGAGCAATAAAAAAGATAACAAAAATAAAAATTTCTTCTTCATAAAATCACTCCTTTAACTAATTATAACACTAAAAAAGACTTAAATAATTTACAATAATATTAAGATTTTAAAGAAGAGCCTCAAGTATTATATTTGTTTTTTATATAGGTACTTATAATTTCACCTAGGTCTCTTGCAATTCCTTCTAAAGAAGGTTCCTTGTAAACAATATTAATATCGGCATAGTTTCCATCAATATTAATAAAGTTGCAATAAGATGTGGAATTAATCATTCTAAGGGCTGACTCATATATGAAAGTGACTCCCTTGCTAGCTCTGACAAAACTAACAGAATTCATAATACTTGAAGTTATTATAATTTTTGAAGGAGTAAAATTATGCGCCTTAAAAATATCATCAACAGACTTGCGCAAATTTTTTTGGGGATTCAATAGGTAAAAAGTTTCATCCTTGTAATCTTCCAATTTATTTTTGCCAGAAGAATATAAAGATTTAGGAACCATTAAATATATTTTGTCATTTAAGGCGTGAACATAATTTAACTTGTTATTATTTATAGCCCTATTTGTTATAAATAGATCTATCTCATTATTAATCAAGGCATCTTCAAAGGAAGTGGAGTCATACTTAGTTAGGCTTAATTCTAAATTAGGGTAAAGGTCTATTAATTTTGGAACAATATTTGGAATAATATATTGAGACATAAAAGTAAGGGCACCTATCCTGAGGTAAGAATTTTTTAAATTATTGGATTCATTAATTTTTTTGTACATATCTTTTTCTATAGCTTCAAACTTTTCTAGGTAATCAAATAATATAAGGCCTTCTTTAGTAAGTTTAAGAGGAGATTTTGTTCTGTCAAAAATTTTAAATCCAAATTCATTTTCTATTTGTTTCAAAGCTCTGCTTAAGTTCGGTTGTGCAGTATAAAGTTTATCAGAAGCTTTGCTTATACTTTTATACTCGTTAATAGTTTTCAAAATTAAAATTTTTTTATTGTCAAGCAATTATATCACCAAATACATTATATCATATTTTATATAAGCACTATAACATTTTATATATTTGCTGCGATAAAGGGTTCTATGATATTATTAAATTAAATACAGGAAAATGTTTACTTAAATATTTTCTGGGGATTTTGGAAGATTGTTGTAATTTTTATTAGTAAAGAGGTGTTTTATGGAAAAGGTAAAGAAAAAGAAAGTACCCCACACTTTAGTAATTCTTTTAGTAATTATTTTGTGTGCAGTTGCACTAACATGGATAATCCCTGCAGGTGCTTATGAGAGGATTGAAAACGCTCAAGGTGTAAAGGTAATTGATCCAGATACTTTTCACTACATTGACAAAAGCCCAGTTAATCCTTTAAAAATATTTAACATAAGTTTAGAAGGGTTTAAAAAGGCATCAACTTTAATATTTGTTATTTTGTTTTCAGGTGCATCCTTTAACGTAATTACTATGAGTGGTGCATTACAGTCTCTGATAGGAGCTGTGTCTAAGAAGACAGAGAGCAAAGAATATTTATTTATTCCAATTTTAACTTTTATTTTTGGTCTTATCTGCACAACACAAGGCGTTAATACCTTTATAGGTTTTGCTCCCATAATGGTTATGATTGCATTGGCCATGGGCTTTGACTCTATAGTTGGTGCTTCAATAATATTACTTGGAGGAGCAGTTGGATTTTCTACAGGAACTTTGAATGTAAATACTACAATAGTTGCTCAAGAAATAGCAGGATTACCACCTTATTCTGGTCTTAGCTATAGAATAGTTTGCTTCGTTGTATTTTATATTGTTACTAACTTATATCTTGTTCGATACGCTTTAAGAGTAAAGAAAAACCCTGAACTTAGTCCAATGCATGAACTTGACAAATTGAGAGTACAAGATACAGATTCACATGATGAATTTAATTCTCCAATGAACGGTAGAAAATGGCTTGTTATTTTAACTCTATTTTTAGCATTAGGTACTATTGTTTATGGTGGAGTAAAATTAAAATGGAAGCTAGAAGAAACAGCAGTCGTATTTATATGGTTATCAATAGTAGCAGGATTTGCAGCAGGATTTAATCCATCACAAATTGCAAAATACTTTGTTGAAGGTGCTAAGAAAATGGTCGGTGCTGCTCTAATTATAGGACTAGCAAGAACAGTATCTGGAGTTTTAGATGCTGGAAATATAATGGATACAAGTATTCATGCCATGACTGGTTGGCTTAACTTCTTCCCACATTTATTAAAGGGACCAGTTATGTTTGTTGTCAATTTAATAGTAAATATGTTTATAACATCTGGAAGTGGACAAGCGGCAGCAATAATGCCAATTTTCGCACCACTAGCAGATACTATTGGAATGACAAGACAAGCAGCAGTATTAGCATTTAACTTTGGCGATGGATTCTGTAACTACATCCTACCAACATCAACAGCTCTTATGGGTATTCTAGGAGCAACAGATATACCATACGACAAATGGATGATATTTATGGGTAAATTATTTGGAATTTGGATTTTAGTAGGGTCACTATTAATGATTGGAGCACAAATTATTCACTTAGGACCTATGTAAAGGAGACAAATGAAAGACTTAGTAATAAAAGAAATAGATAAAATAAAAGAAAAATTATTTGAAGTTTCAGATGAAATATTTGACAAGCCAGAATTATGCTTTGAAGAAAAGTTCGCAAGCAATCTCCTAGAAGACCTTCTTGAAGAAAATGGCTTTGAGGTAGAAAGAGGACTTGGAAGCTTAGATACAGCTTTTAGGGCCAAGTATTCTAATGGAAATGCAAAATATAACATAGGACTTTTATGCGAATATGATGCCCTTCCAATGGGACATGGTTGTGGACATCAAATGCAAGGTCCTGCAATAATTGGTGCAGCAATTGCAATAAAAAATGCAGTAAAAGACCTTCCCTTCAATCTAATTGTATATGGGACTCCGGCGGAAGAAGGCGGAGGCGGCAAAATGATTATGCTAGATGAAGGCTATATTAAAGATATTGATGTAGCACTTATGATGCATGGTGGACCGGCAACTCAAGTAGATGTAAAATCAATGGCATTGTCATCTAGATTTGTTAAATTTCATGGTAAATCTTCCCATGCTGCCTTGAAACCAGAAGCAGGTAGGTCTGCTTTTGATGCTTTGTTACTTACTTTTCAGGGTGTCGAGTTTTTAAGAGAGCATGTAAAAGAAGATACTAGAATGCACTACACAGTTCAAACACTTCCTGGGCCAGCAAATGTTGTTCCAAGTGAAGCAGAAGGTCATTTTTCATTGAGGTCCTACAATTCAAAATATTTAGACGAAGTCGTAGAAAGATTTGATAATATTGTAAAGGGTGCCGCTTTAATGACTGGGACAACTTATGAGATAATAGAGGACAGAAGACTTGAGTCAAAGATTCCAGCATACATTTTAAATGACTTAATCATGAAAAATGCTGAAGAACTTGGAGCACCAAGAATAAAAGGAGCAAGAGAAAAAACAGGTTCAACTGATTTTGGAAATGTAACTTATCTTATTCCAGGATCTTGTGCTAGAATTGCCTTTGTACCTGATGGCACAGCTTCTCACTCACAAGAATTTGTAGACCTGGGCAAATCAAAAGAAGCACATGATTGTGTTGAATATGGTGCAAAAATTATTGCATCTACAGTTTATGATTTAATAGAAGATCCAAAACTTATTGAAAAATCAATAAAGGACTTTGAAGAATACAAATCTAAAATGTAATTTAAAAATTAAAACAAATCAAAAAAGCTTCTGAAGAAAATCTTCGGAAGCTTAACTTTTTATGACAAATTTTTCGCCACAAGATTTACAAGTAACCCTAATCTTGCCCTTGTCCTTTGGCACCTTCATTTCAAACTTGCACTTGGGACATCTTATGTACTTGTAAACTTTTCTATTTTCATATTTAGTTTTTGACGAGAAAAATTTCTTCCTGAGAGGGTCAATGCTAGTCAAAAACTTTTTGTTTTCGGCATACCTTGCACTAATGTCGCGAGAAAAAATTCTGTAATAGGAATAAGCAATTAAGACTAGAGCCACAGCAGATAGGGCAGCCGTCTTTACAAATAAATTTATCACAAGAACAATTAAGGCAAGAGACAAAATAAATTTGCCTAGGGCATCTTGACCGTATCTTCCAATCATAAACTTTCTCATTTTTTCTTTAAAGTTCAAAAAATCAACTCTTTCTAATATTATTCTATTTTAATAATTTACCCATTTTAGAATATTTAAATCTAAAAAAATTACAGGAGCTATTAAAGAAATTCGAAAAAATATTTACAAATACACGCGAAGTGATATAATATAAATGTAAAGAGGGGTGTTATTATGGCTAATGTAAATTTAAACATAAGACTAGATGAAAATTTAAAAAATGAATTTGGAAGAATTTGTGAGTCTATGGGTATGAGTATGTCTACAGCCTTTAATGTTTTTGCAAAAGCTGTTGTTAATGAAAGAGCTATACCTTTTGAAGTAAAAGAAACTAATCCAATAGTTGCAGAATTTGATGACATGGAAAGTTTTAGAGAGTATGTGGATAGATTATGAAAAGAAAAATACAGGTTAGAGCATCTTTTAAAAAAGATTTAAAAAGATTAAAAAAATCAAAATATGATTTAGAGAAACTTTTTACAGTGATTGAATTACTTGCAAATGATGTAGTTTTGGAAGAGAAATACAAAGATCATAAATTAACAGGAAATTATTTTGCTTGCAGAGAATGTCATATAGAACCTGATTGGTTATTAATATATGAAAAAATTGATAATAATTTAATTTTAATATTAAATAGATCAGGTTCTCATAGTGATTTATTTTAAGAGAAAATAAATTGCAGTAGCGAAAATTTATTTTGCCTGTTATAATGTAAAGACAGAAAAATTATAGGATCTGTAAAAAAACTTTTAGCTTTTACATGAAATGTAAAAAAATTATAAAAATCATTTAAAAAATAGTTGACAAAGAATAAAAGCTTCAGTATAATATATTTTGTTGTTAAAACTTCATGCGGGAATGGCGGAATTGGCAGACGCGCTAGACTTAGGATCTAGTTCCAACGGAGTGGGGGTTCAAGTCCTCTTTCCCGCACCATTAAAATCCACACAAGTTAGCTTGTGTGTTTTTTTATGCCTTTTTTTAATAAAGGAAATTTTTAAATTGACTGAAGATAAACCACACAAAAAAGCAAGAGTAAAATATTTACAATTAAATTACATTTGCAATAATCCAAGAAATTCTCTTTTTTAAAAATTTCTATAGAGTATAATGTAATGTATTGGAGGAATTATGAAGAAGACATTTAAAATATTTTTTGCATTTATACTTATAATTTTAATTTTTATATACATTTCTGGACTTTACTTTTTTAGAGATAGGTACATGCCAAGGACTTTTGTCAACGGGCGCGACTTTGGACTTACAAAAATTTCTGAATTTGAAAAAAATTACCAGGAACTTTCAAGAAATTTCCAAGTAGACATCATTGCTAAGGACAAAAAATACAATGACGAGATCACTGCCAAAGATATAAATTATGAGGACTCCATTGGCTCTGATGTAGTTAAACAAACTCCACTTTATTGGCCCCTAGCTGCTCTAATCGACAAAAATTATGCAGTGGACCAAATAGTCAATTACAATGAAGAGGCGCTTGAGGAAAAAATAAATAACTTAAAGGCAATAAAGAATGAATCAACTCACCCACAAGATGCAAAAGTTGTCTTCCAAGATGGCAAATTCAAAATAGAAGATGAAGTTCCTGGGGACTTCCTAAAGCGTGATGAACTTAAATCTGCAATTTTAACTTGTTTTCACGACAAAAAGGAAAAATTGAACTTAGAAGAGGCAGGACTTTATGAAGAGCCAAAGATCACAAAAGATTCTGACTACATCAAAAAGCAACTTGAATCCTACCAAAGCCTTTACGACAAAAAAATCACCATTGACTTTGACGACAGAAAAGAGGAAGTAACAGGTCAGGGCATAATCGCCATGTATTCCAAATCTGATGACGGAAGCCTTGTCATTGACGAAGAAAAAGTTAAAAACTTCGTGGGAAAACTTGCAGCAAAGTATGACACCTTTAGGACATCAAGAATTTTTAACGCCACTGGCATTGGGACAGTAAAAGTTGACGGCGGCATCTACGGTTGGATAACAGATAGGACTAAGACAAAGGACGAAGTCATTGCTGCCCTAAAAAAAGATGAGCCAGTTACAATAAAGCCAATTTACAGACAAGATGCAGTGTCAAGAAGAGTAGACGATGTGGGAAACACCTACATCGAGGTTGACCTTGCAAGGCAAAAACTTTGGTATTACAACAAGGGCAACATGGAAATAGAGACAAATATAGTTTCAGGAAATCCAACTCTTGGCAACGGAACACCAACGGGAACAGACAGAATTTGGTCTCGTGAAAGAAATAGATATTTAACTGGCGAAAACTATCGCTCTAAAGTTTCCTATTGGCTTCCTATAAATTGGTCAGGCGTGGGACTTCACGATGCAGACTGGAGATCCACTTTCGGCGGAAAAATTTATCTAAGTGGAGGCTCTCACGGCTGCGTAAATATACCGCCAGCAGTGATGAAAAACCTCTACCCAAAAACCTTTAACGGCATGCCAGTAATAGTCTATGACTCAGCAAGGCAAAAAATATCAGCACCAGCACCTGCACCACAAGCACAACCACAAGTATAGGTGCCAGCACAACAACCAGCCCCAGCAGGGCAACAATAAAAACAATAAAAAAATCGACCATGAGTAAAAAACTCAGCAAATGGTCGATTTTTTCTTAAAATTTTTATAAAAAACTAATCGAGAAAAAGCTCTTGATAAACAAATAACTTAGCAACAATACCCAACTTGTTGATGTGTTATAAGGAGAACACCTTCAGCTATAACCGTAGACTAATGGGAGTGCATAAAATAAGCAAAAAAATCGGTTATGCGTTAAAAATTTTCAACTGTTTGAGCTCGAAGAGCGAGTTTTGAAAATTTAGCATGACCGATTTTTTTGGACTTTCAGCGCGTGGGGTTCAAAGGGGGTGGTTTAAGGAGGGGGAAAAGGGGCCTCGCAATGCCCCTTAACCCCCTCCTTAAAAATATATTAGAAATAAAAACTCTATATTAAAAAAATTTTATAAAGAAAGGATTTTTTTATTTGTTTTTAAAGCGAAGCTTTCTATTATCTGATCCAGTGCGTGGGGTGAAAGGGATGGTTTGGAGGGGTACCACCAGGCACAAGTACCACCAGGCACAAGCAAGGGACACAATATCTGTTTGAATTTGTTTAAGATCGTAAGCCCCCTCTGTGCCCGAATAGGTAAAAGCCCCTCCTTAAAAATATATTAAAATTAAACTTAAAAGAAAAAACTTTTCTTTTGCTTTTCCAAAAAGCAAACTCCAATCACTACAAATTAAGTACAAAAAATCTTGAAAAAATTTTAACAAGTGTTATAATAAAAGCAAGAAATAAATAAAAATTTAAATCTTCAGGGAAGGGTGCAAGTCCCAACCGGCGGTAAAGTCCGCGAGCGCAAGCCGAATTGGTTAGATTCCAATACCGACAGTAAAGTCTGGATGAGAGAATGATTTAAAACTTTCATGCCCCGAAGGTTCGGGGTTTTTTTATGCCCCAACAGGAGGTAAAATGAATAAAGTAAACACAAGCACCATGATAAGAACAAAAGACATGACAAAAGTAGCCATGCTATCAGTAATTGGCTTCGTATTAATGTACTTCCAATTGCCACTAACCTTTGTAGCACCACCCTTTATGAAGCTGGACATATCAGACCTGCCAGTCCTCATGGGCGCCTTCACAATGGGACCAGTCTATGGCATCATAATAGCAGCCCTAAAAAACCTTATGCACATAATCTTTAAGGGCACAATGACAGCAGGCGTCGGCGAACTATCAAACTTCATCATATCAAGTACCTTTGCTCTAGTGTCAAGCTACATCTATAGAAAGCACAAAACCTACAAGGGCGCAGTCCTATCAATGACAGTAGGCGTAGTGGCAATGACAATCCTTGCCATGACATCAAACTACTTCGTGGTATTTCCACTTTACGGCAAAGTAATGCCAATGGAGGCAATAATAGCCATGGGATCTGCCATCACACCAAAAATCACAGGACTCTTCACTATGATGATCTATTCAGTCCTACCCTTTAACCTAATAAAAGGCTTTACAACATCAGCAGTCATGATGCTAGTCTACAAAAAAATTAGCCCACTATTTAAAAACTAAAAGCGTGGAAAAACTAAAGGAAAATAAAAGCAAAAACAAAAATAAAATCAAAGCAGGCTGTCAAAAGGCAGCTTGTTTTTTTGCCCCTATAAAAAGTTTAAAAATAATATTTAAACTTTTATTTAATGTGATAAAATACTAGTAATAAATTTAAAGGAGGCAGATTATGAAAAAATTTGCAGTAGTATTATTAGCTCTCTTAACCTTAACAAGTCCCTTGACAGCATTTGCAAACAGAAATTTAGGCAAAGAAGAAAATAAAACTAAAATATCAAAATTAGAATCAGACGAAAGAATGGCTAAGACATCAGGAGAAAAAGTTAGATTTGACGGAAAAGACATAAAAATAAATTCTTACCTAATAAATAGGTCTAACTATGTAAGAATTAGAGATGCAGCAGCACTTCTCAAAGACACACCAGCAAAATTTATGGTATCTTACGACAATGAAAGTCAAAAAGTAATCATAACAAAGGGTGAAAATCAAAAAGAAGACTTTACTTATGTTGAAAAAACAGAAGAAGAAAAAATAGCAAAAACAAACAAACAAGAAATAGTGGACAGCCAAGGAAAGGACATAGAACTCAATGGATATTTCATAGACGGATACAACTATTTCCGCCTAAGAGACCTAGCAAAAATCATAGACTTTGGAGTAGCTTATGACTTCAAAACACAAACAGTTTTATTAGACTCAAAAGATGCAAAGATAGAAGACATATATGAAGAAGGTTACTTCACAGCACCAATAAACAAAATAAAAACAAAAGCAGGAGAAGAAGACATAAGATTTCTAATCTATGGCTTTGAAGAATGTCCTTACTGCCAAAAACTAAAAGCATATTTAGATAATAAAGGAATCAAATATATAGCAAGAGACATTAGAGACAGCGAAGGCAAAAAAGATGAAATCTTTGAAAAATACTATAAGGACATGACAGAATACAACGACAGAGTTTACTATCCAACTCACATAATGACACTTGAAAAAGATGGAAAGAGCATAGACAAGTGTGTAGTTGGCTTCGAAGAAAAACAATACGATGAAATATTTAAACAAATAGAAGAAAACACTTACTTTGTAGAAAACAAATAAACAAAATCAAAGCAGGCTGTCAAAAGGCAGCTTGTTTTTTTGTCCCCATATAATATAATTTAATCAAAAGACATAAAGGAGAGAAAGAAAAATGAAAATCTTATGTGCAGGACCAACATCAATTGACGACGAAGTAATGGCATTAATGGGAAAAACTCTCACAAACCCAGACATCGATCCAGAATACGAAAAAATACATAGAAGAGTGGAGAAAAAAATCTCCAAACTCTTAAAAACAGAAGCCACGACTATCCTCATGCTTGGTGAAGGCATGATTGGACTAGAAGCAGCAATCATAAACCTAGTAGAGAAAGGGGACAGAGTCCTTGTCCTAAATAACGGAGTCTTCGGAGCAGGCTTTGCCGACTTCGTAAAATTCTACGACGGCGAGCCACTAATCTACGAAGACGACTTCAGACGCGGCTTCGACCTAGAAAAACTAAAAGCCTTCCTAGAAAAAGACCACGACTTCAAAGTAGCAACTATGGTCCACTGCGAGACACCATCAGGCATCACTAACGATGTAAAGAGCATCTGCAACTTGCTTAACTCCTATGGCATCCTCACAGTAGTGGATACAGTATCAGGCATGGGTGGAGAAGAATTTGACTTTGACGATTACAAAGTTGACATAGCCTTAGGCGGCAGCCAAAAATGTATATCAGCCCCAACAGGACTAACTATGGTTACAATATCAGACAGGGCAAAAGAAGCCATCGCCAACAGAAAAAAACCAGTTCCTTCCTATTATATGAACTTCCTAAACTACTACGACTACTCCGACGGCTTTGCCTTCCCATACACAATGAACGAGAACTTGACCTATGCCCTAGACCTTGCCATAGACAAACTCTTTGCCAAGGACTCCATTGCCCTTCACAAAAAATACGCAGAAGTGACAAGACAAATCTTTGAAGAAGCAGGCTTCGAACTCTATGCCAAGGACTCAAGATCAAATACACTTACAGCAGTCATGGTGCCAGAAGGCTTTATAGCAGATGATATACTTACAGCCCTAAAAAAGAGAGGCATATTAATATCCAAGGGCGCAGGCAATATCTTCGAGAAAGTATTTAGAATAGGCCACATGGGCAACAACATATCCTACGAAAACTTTTTAGAACTATATGAAAAGTTGGACGAAGTATTTGAAGAACTTGGAATAGAAACTAAAATTTCTTTAAAAGAAAGATTTGTAGAATTGATGAGATAGAAGAATTGCCTTTGAATAGCAAAAAAAGTTTTTAATTGATTTATCAAGAGTCATTCAAAGAAATTTATTAGCAAAAACGAAACAAATGTCACCCAAAGTGTCACCCAAAATGACACACAAAATGACACACAAAATGATACTCAAAATGATACTCAAAATGACACCCAAAATGAGGGTCAAAGTGAGGGTCAAAATGAGGGTCAAAATGACGGTCAAAAATTAAAACCAGATGATAGACGTAAAAAGATAGTAGAATTTATGAAAGACAATCCAAATACAACAGCAATTGAATTGTCACATTTATTCATGGTATCCGTAAGTACGATTGAAAGAGATTTAAAAGTTATGACAGATGAAAAAATAATAGAGTATGTGGGTAGTGCTAAAGATGGCTACTGGAAAGTAAATAAATACTAAGGAGCTTTTTGTATGGATAAGTTAGATAAAATTGATGAGGCTATTTCTAAATTAAAGGAAGAGAAAAAAGAAATATCACCAGAAGAACTTAAAAAGAGGGAAGAAGATTTTGCGCTTAGATTTACTTACGAGTCCTTAAAAATGGAAGGCAGCAGCCTTACCTTCCAAGAAGTCAAGGATATAATCTCACAAATCTCTTCCAAAGAAGAAAAGGAATAAGATCATCAAAGTTAGAATTATCGCCCCTCGAATTTGAGGGGTTTTAAATTAAAATCAGGTGATTTTTTGAAAAAAACAAGAAAAATTGAAGAAAATTCATTAAAAAATAGCGAAATCGACTTACTTGAAGATGAAATTGACTTAAAACTTGCAATTTCACGACTAAAATCAATAAAATTTGAAGAATTTGTATCGCAAGAAGACTTTGAAAAGAAATTTGGCATAAAATTAGATGAAGTTGAGCCACTTAAAGATGAGGAATTAGAATAAAACTTAAATCTCTAAAATAAAATTGCCCTTTTAATGCCAAGTCCCAGTTCATAAATATCGAGGTGCAACATGGATAAAGAAAAAATAAATAAAGAAGAAGAAAAACTCTTTGAAGAAGCTGAAAAATTTGTTGAAGATCACATAGACGCATTTAAAGAGTTGGCTGATGGACCTGACACAATTGAAGAAAAATCAGAAGAAGCATATAAAAATTTAGACAAAGTAGCAGATGAGATTATGAATAAATATGACAAAGCCTTTAAAGAGCTTGCAAAATAATTTTTTTTAAGGAGGGGGTAGAAGGGGCTAGTAATGCCCCTTCTACCCCCTCCTATAACCTCCCCCACAACCCCGTGCCCTGGCAGGGGCCTCGACCCACGGCTACGCAAAAAGCCCTCCAGCTAAAAATTTTGAACTCGTTAGCTTCGCTAACTCAAACAGCAAAATTTTTTTAACGTTTCCGGACTTTTTGCTTACTGCCTTACAGCTTCTACTGCATATTGGCAAAGGCGACTACCCGATTACCATAATTACAAGCTGGGCATTCTTGCCAAGTTAATTATTTTCCAAAAATTTTTATCGGATGCAATCTTTTAATTAATTTTTAAAGAAGACACCTTTAGCCAGAACAGTAAATTTCTGGGAGTGTATAAAATAAGCAAAAAAATCGGTTATGCGTTAAAAATTTTCAACTGTTTAAGCTCGCGAAGCGAGTGAGTTTTGAAAATTTAGCATGACCGATTTTTTTGGACTTTCAGTGCGTGGGGTGAAAGGGGTGGTTTGGAGGGGTACCACCAGGCACAAGCAAGGGGCAATATCTGTTTGCATTTTTTTAAGATCGTAAGCCCCCCTGTGCCCGAATGGGTATACGCCCCTACAATATTTAAAAAGAAAAATTAATAAATAAAAATACTTTACAAATGAAAAAAACTAAATCATAAATCAAAAGCATAAGCTTTATTTCAAACTTTTCCTTAAATCATCCATATTATCAAAAGCATCCACACCATCATCTGTTGCGATTCTTTTTGCTTCTTCTATGGCGAGGATTGTCTCCTCATTAGGAACATCAAGCTTTAAAGCAAAAGGAATGCCGCTCTCTCTTATACTTGCCCTCAAAAAAATATTAATAGCACTTGTCATATTAAGACCAAGTTCTGCAAAAATCTTTTCAGCATCTTCCTTCACTTTCTTATCCGTTCTAATATTTAAATTTGTAGTAGACATAAACACATCCCCTTTTCTAAATTATAAAACCAATTTCGTACATGGTCAACACATTGTCATTATAAATTAAAAGACAGAGCAATAATGACAAATATGTTGTTGAGTTTTAATTTAAATCTAAAAAACAAACTTTGCAACAATGCCCAACTCATAGTTATGTTATAAGGAGAACACCCTTAGCCGCAACAGTAAACTATTGAGAGAATATATCTGTTGTAAGGTGAGAGAGATCTTGGCAAAAACCGTAAACTTATCGAGTGATCCCATAAAGGGAGGAAGCCGTTAAAAAATTCAACTGTGAATGAGCGATTGACATTTGCGAAGCAAATTCAGTCGCTCAACCGCAGAACCCTAACAACGAAAGGGAGCGAAGCGAACTTTGAGTTGATTAGGTTCGCGCGACGGTCGCGATCAAAAAATTAAAAGAGAATAAAAGTCTACTATTTTAAGCAGATAATTTTTTGAATGCAAAACTTTAAGCGACCTAGTTGACATGACCTAACCCAATTTGCCAAGCAAATTGATGGTAGGTCAGTTCGCAAATTTTTCTTGAAAAATTTGTGTTAACCTCTTTTCTTTAGGCTGACGACCGCTTATGGGAAGTAAAGGAAAGGCCCCTGCCAGGGCACGGGGGTGTGGGGGAGGTTAAAGGAGGGGGTAGAGGGGGCATTGCCGCCCCCTATGCCCCCTCCTTAAAAAGAAAATTAATAAGAAAAAAAATAATTTATAAAGAAAATTTCTTTTTATATTATTTAGCGATAAAGCCGCAGGCTTTCCAGCAAAACTCCTCCCCAAAGAAAAAGAAATTGCAAAAATGTAACCTTTTTGTTATAATTTTACATACGGTTTTGGATTACAAGGTCTAAGGACACTAGTCCAGGGCGACAGCCCAATACAAAGTGACCAAAGACACATATTCCCAAGACCCAACTATTGTCACGAAAGATTACTTTAGTAAAGCAATGTTACATAAATGTTTCAAAAGCACAATTACAAGAAAGTTTATGTAATGTAATTGTAATTTTACAAAGGAAGAATG
>NZ_CAMQAY010000028.1 GCF_946998875.1 uncultured Peptoniphilus sp.
TGGCGTAAGAGCTGAAATGGAAAATGTGCCAATTAATTATTTTGCCTTTAAAGACATTAACCCAATTTTCGATTACTACACACCAATTTTAATCGCCAACAATGACTTCTTAAAGAATAAGGAAGATGTGGCAAAAAGATTTATGCGCGCCTTCTCTAAGGGCTATGAGTACGCAGCAGAAAATCCAAAGGAAGCTGCAGAAATTTTAGTTAAATTAAATCCAGAACTTGACAAAGATTACACAGTAAAGGCAATGGAATATATAGCTGACAAGTACAAAGACGATGCAAATTACTTTGGTGAAATAAATGCTGATAGATGGAATAATTTCTACGCTTGGCTATGGGAAAACAAATTAATTGACAATGAAATTCCTAAAGATTTTGGTTTCACTAATGATTTTGTAAATCCTGAAAAATTAAAATGAGTGAAAAATTAGAAATTTTAAGAGTAGAAGATGTTGACAAGTCCTTTGACGGCAAGCTTGTCTTAAAGGACATAAACATTAAATTAAATAAGGGTGAGTTAGTATCTCTTGTTGGAGTATCTGGCAGTGGAAAGACTACGCTATTTAACATAATAGCTGGTCTTTTAAAA
The DNA here is from genome assembly GCF_946998875.1 of uncultured Peptoniphilus sp. GTDB lineage: Bacteria > Bacillota > Clostridia > Tissierellales > Peptoniphilaceae > Peptoniphilus_A. The sequence goes on from NZ_CAMQAY010000028.1 coordinate 598, forward strand.
CCAGATAAGGGTAAAGTCTTTCTAAAGGGAGAAAAGGTAACTGCTAAGGCAGGTAAAATTTCCTATATGCTTCAAAAGGACCTCCTCTTTCCTTACATGACAATAATCGACAATGTTTCTCTTCCTCTTGTTCTTCGTGGCGACAAGAAAAAAATTGCCCGAGAAAAAGTTCGTGGCTACTTTAAGGATTTTGGTCTTGAAGGAACAGAGGATAAATATCCATCACAACTTTCTGGTGGCATGGCACAAAGGGCAGCCCTTCTTAGGACCTATATATTTTCCAATGAAGTTGCGCTACTTGATGAGCCCTTTTCTGCCCTTGATGCCATAACTAAGGCTTCCATTCACAAGTGGTATAAAAATATTATTAACGAGATGAAAATTTCTACGATTTTTATAACTCACGACATTGAAGAGGCAGTTAAGATTTCTGATAGAATTTATATCATGGGAAAAAATCCTGGAACCATTATTGACGAAATTGAAATAGAAGAAGACTTTCAAGAAAATTTTTTCGAAGATAAAAAATTTATTGAATATAAAAAATACATTATTGAAAAACTTGACAAACTTATTTGAAACGAGGCATTGACCTCGTTTTTTTTAATAAATATTTTATCAAAATCTACTTAGAAGCACTTTGACAATGTTTGCATATTTATGGAATTTTTATTATAATAATGTTAAGTTATTGCAATTGTTTATTTAGAAAAAGGAGGAAATTGATGCAATATTTTGTAGATTTAAATAGCGACATTGGTGAATCATTTGGCGCCTATAAAATGGGCATGGATTCAGAAATCGTTAAGTATGTAACTAGTATTAACTGTGCTTGTGGCTATCATGCAGGGGACCCACTAATTATGGATGCAACTTGTAAGGCAGCTGCAGATAATGGCGTAGAAATTGGTGCTCACCCAGGCTATCCAGATTTAATGGGATTTGGCAGAAGAAAAATGGATGTAAAACCAGAAGAAGCTAGAGCCTACATGCTTTATCAAGTTGGAGCACTTGCTGCTTTTGCAAAGGCTCACGGAAAAAAATTACAACATATGAAACTTCACGGAGCATTTTACAACACTGCTTGTAACAACGAAAAACTTGCTAACGCAGTTTTAGATGCAGTTGAAGAGTACGATAGAGACTTAATCTTAATGGTACTTAGTGGTTCTTACATTGCCAAAGAAGGCAAGAGAAGAGGACTAAGAGTTGCTCAAGAAGTTTTTGCTGACAGAGGATATAACGAAGATGGAACTTTGGTAAATAGATCACTTCCAGGTGCCTTCGTAAAGGATCCTAAAGATGCTATTCCAAGAGTTGTAAAGATGATTAAAGAAAACAAGGTTACAACTGCAGATGGCAAGGAAATCGACATTGTTGCAGATTCAATTTGCGTTCACGGCGATAACCCTGAAGCTCTTGAATTTGTAAAAAATATTAGAGAAGGACTAAAGGTAGAAGGTATTGAAATTAAACCTTTATCTAGTTTCTTAAAATAAGGAGAAAAATATGGAAAAGAATAAAAGTAATTTGTCTGTTCTTTTAGGAGCAGCCTTTCTAATGGCAACATCTGCCATTGGACCTGGATTTATGACACAAACTGCTACATTTACTACAAAAATTGGCGCAGACTTTGCAGCAGTAATTTTAATTTCAATAATTTTTTCATACATAGCACAACTTAATGTGTGGAGAGTTATTGCCATTTCTAAAATGAGAGGTCAAGACATTGCCAACAATGTACTACCTGGACTTGGATATGTAATTGCCTTTTTAGTTGCTCTTGGCGGCTTGGCATTTAACATTGGTAATGTCGGCGGTGCTGGACTTGGACTTAATGTAATCTTTGGCGTTGATGTAAAAATCGGTGCAGCTATTGGTGGAGTAATTGGTATTATCCTTTTCTCTTCTAAATCTGCATCTTCAATCATGGATAGAGTTACACAAGTTCTTGGTGCCATGATGATCATCCTAATTGCCTTTGTAGCAATTAAGACACAACCACCAGTTGGCGAAGCTGTAAAATCAGCTGTAGCTCCTGCAGGTGGATTTAATAGTATTGTTGCTCCAACTCTTACACTAATTGGTGGAACTGTTGGTGGATACATTATATTCTCAGGTGGACACAGACTTATTGATGCAGGTATCACAGGTGAAGAAAATCTTTCTCAAGTAACAAAATCAGCATCACTAGGTATTGGTGTAGCACTAATCGTAAGAATTTTACTATTCCTAGCAATCCTAGGCGTTACAAAGATGACAAATGCTCAAATTGACCCTGACAACATTGCAGCATCTTCATTCCTAGCAGCTTCTGGCGTAATTGGATATAAGATTTTTGGTATAGTATTTGCAGCAGCAGCCTTCACTTCAGTAGTAGGTGCAGCATATACTTCAGTATCCTTCCTAAAGACATTATTTAAATTCGTTGCTGACCACGAAAATATGGTTACAATTGCCTTTATAGTAATTTCAACTATTATGTTTATCTTTATTGGACAACCTCAAACTCTATTAATAGTAGTTGGTACATTAAATGGTTTTATTCTTCCAATAACTCTTGCAGTAATCCTACTTGCATCTAAGAATAAGAAAATCGTTGGAGATTATGTTCACCCTAACCTTCTTTACATCTTAGGATGGATAGTAGTAGCAGTTACTGCTTTCATGGGAGTAAAAACTGTAATAGGAAACATTGGAAAACTATTGGGATAATTTAGGAGAATAAAATGTATGATAAAATAAAATTTCTAACAGCTGGCGATTCTGCTATTGTCATGGAATTTGGCAATACAATCGAAAAGGAAATCAACGCAAAGATTGCCGCAGTTGTTGAAAATTTAAAAAAGAAAAATATTGACGGAATTTTAGACATTTTGCCAACTTACAGGTCTATTTTAATTAATTACGACCCTGTAAAAATTTCTTATGGCGAAATGGTTGAAACTCTAAAGGGACTTAGCAAGTCTAACAAGGCTAACCAAAGTGACGAAGTTAGACTTATTGAAATTCCAACTCTTTATGGAAAAGAATATGGTCCAGATATTGATTTTGTTGCAGAAAACGCAAATTTAAGTGTTGATGAAGTAATAAAAATTCACTCTGGCACAGATTATTTAGTTTATATGATGGGCTTTATACCAGGATTCACTTATCTTGGAGGACTTGATCCAAGAATTGCTACTCCAAGACTAAAGAGTCCAAGGCTAAAAATTGAGCCAGGTTCTGTTGGCATTGCAGGAAATCAAACTGGAATGTATCCACTTGAATCACCTGGAGGCTGGCAATTAATAGGAAGAACTCCACTTAAACTTTTTGATGACACTAAGGAGCCACCAGTATTTATACAAGCAGGTGACTACATTAGATATGTCTCAATTACAAAAGAAGAATATGACAAAATAGAAAAAGAAGTGGAAAATGACACTTACAAAGTTTCCATAAAGAAAGTTAAGAGAGGTGATCTTCATGAGTAGTATCGATGTAATAAATGGTGGAATTCTTACAACAATTCAAGATTCTGGTAGATATGGATATCAAGAATTAGGTATTCCTACATCAGGTGCCATGGATGATTACAACTTTAGACTTGCAAATATTTTAGTAGGAAATAAACTTGATGAAGCTGTTCTTGAAATGACTTACTTTGGACCAACTTTAAAATTTAATGAAGACCTAACAATTGCAATAACAGGTTCCGATATGAATCCAAAGATTAATGGACAAGTTGCTCCAATGTTTGAAACTATAAAAGTAAAGGCAGGAGACACTCTTCAATTTGGCAAAGTTAATGAAGGCATAAGGGCTTATTTAGCCTTTGGCGGCTCCATTGATGTGCCAGTAGTAAATGGATCAAAGTCAACTCACATCAAGACAAAAATGGGTGGAATTAATGGTAGAGCTTTAAAACCTAAGGATGAATTAAACATTAAAAAATCCAAGGAAAAAACTATGAGAAGAATACCTGAAAAGTATCTTCCAAAGTATTCACACTTCAATATTTTGAGAGTTGTCCTTGGACCTCAAGATGATTATTTCACAGAAAAGGGAATTCACGACTTATTTAGATCAGGTGGCTACCAAGTTACTAAAGACTTTGACAGAATGGGAATAAGACTAAAGGGAGAAGCAATTGAACACAAGGAAACAGCAGATATTATTTCTGATGGAACTAACTTTGGCTCAATCCAAGTGCCAGCAAATGGTCAACCAATTATTCTTTTAGCTGACAGGCAAACTACTGGAGGTTATACAAAAATTGGAAATGTAATTACACCAGACCTTCACAAACTTGCACAAATGACTTTCCTAGACAAGGTTCTTTTCCAAAAGGTTACCATTGAAGAAGCTCAAAAATTAACTATAGACTATAAAAATAAGTTTGATGATATAAAGAAGGAGTCCATAATATGAAATTAAGCCAACTTGCAAAAATGCATCCAAAAGATGTTAGAGAACTCATAAGAAAGGGCGAAGTTGATCTTCCGACTTCAGGTATGAGTGAAGGATATTTGCAAGCTAACCTTGCTATCCTTCCAAAAAAATATGCCTATGACTTCTTGCTTTTTGCACAAAGAAACCCAAAGCCATGTCCAATACTTGAGGTATTAGATGAGGGAAGTCCTCTTACAAGAATTATGGCTGATGGTGCCGACATTAGGACTGATGTGCCAAGGTATAGAATTTATAAAAATGGCGGATTTGTTGAAGAAGTTAAGGACTTAAAAGATGTATGGCAAGATGATTTTGTTACCTTTGTAATTGGCTGTTCCTTCTCCTTTGAAAAGGCAATGCTAGAAGCAGATGTGCCTGTAAGACATATTGAGGATGAACACAATGTGCCAATGTATATTACAAATATTGCTACAGAGCCAGCAGGAATCTTCCACGGCAACACAGTTGTATCAATGAGACCAATTCCTTACAAGGACATTGTAAGAGCAACAACTGTTACAGCAAGATTTCCAGCAACTCACGGCGCACCAATTCACATTGGAGACCCAGCTGTTATAGGAATTAAGGATGTTAATAAGCCTGACTTTGGCGAAAGAAGTGAAATAAAAGAAGGGGAAGTGCCAGTATTTTGGGCTTGTGGAGTAACACCTCAAGCAGTCGCTATGGCATCTAAACCAGAAATTATGATCACTCATGCACCTGGTCATATGCTTATCTTAGATAAGAAAGATTCTTATGTATCAGTATTCTAAAAACTTTTAATACAAATTTTAAAAATCTGTCAGGGAAATGATGTGTACACATGAAAACTTGACAGATTTTTTGTGTATTTTATTTGAAAAAAAACTATTTTGCTATATAATCAGATAAAGTAATAAATGAGGAGCGTTTTTTATGAAAAAATTATTTAAAATATCTGTTATTTTTCTAATTACATTTTTATTTTTATCAGCTTGTGGCAACAAATCTCTCTACTCTATGAAGACAGACACTTCAGATGAAAATGGAGTGGAAAAAATAATACATAAACTCGAGTGGAAGAAAAATAAATTGTGCGATTTTAAAGTTAAAGATAAGAGTATTGAAATCAATCTGGAAAAGGCTCCAAATTCTAATAGAGATGAGAATACAAAAGAACTTTTTATAAATGGAATTAATCTCTTAGTTTTAACTGATGTTGATGAAGTGAATTACAGTGGAGAAGACCTTGACTTTTCTGGCATTGATAAAAATTTTGCAAATGAAATTTTGACTATTAAGTATGGCAAAAAGATTGAAGACTTAAGAAAAAGTGAAGAAGCGTTTAATGAAGTGAATGAAAAATTAAAAAATGAAAAATTTGAAACTGGTGCTGTCCGCTATGATATTATGAAATAATTAATTTTTAAGGACTTCTTTTATGATATATTATTCTCAGATATTTTATAAAAGGATGATCACATGGAAAATAAATATATAATAATTTTAAACCTCATAAATTTTATTCTGTACGGCCTTGACAAGTACAAGGCTAAGCACGATTTGTGGAGGATTAGCGAAAAAACCCTTTTGACACTTTCAGTCTTGGCAGGCCCAGGTGGTTTTCTTGGAATGGAAATTTTTCATCACAAGACTCGCGAGAAAAAATTTTACCTTGCCAACCTCATTGGCATGGCTCTTACACTTTATTTAATAAAAAACTAAGGATGCAAAAATTGCATCCTTTTTCAATGATCAATTTCAGATAAAATATCTCTTTTATCTAACATTTTTAAAATATTTTTTATGTCTAAAATTATAACATTTTCTCTCTTTAATTTTTCCTTAGTTTCCTTTTTTAAGAAGGAAGTGTTTATGAATAAAACGGGAGTGATGCCTTGGTACAAAGCAGAAAATTTTTTGACTAAAGATTTTACTTCAGCCTCTGGCAAAACTTCAATATTATTATATTTTTTGATTTCAAGGGCATATCTCTTTTTGCCCTTTTTAACATAGAAGTCAAAGGATGAATCATCTCTTGAATTTTTAAATCTCTCAACGCTGTAGCCCGTCCTTTCAAGGGCAATTTGTGCAAGTTTTTCTGCTGTAACTTCTTCAGAAAGGCTTGAAAGTCCCCGCAAGAGATTTTGTGGAAAAATTTTAAAAATTGCTGTGCAAATTTCTTTGCCTTCTCCTGCAGTCTTGTAGTCGAAGCCAATTAACATGCCCTTAACTATATTAAAATGCCCATGAGCAAGGGAATTTCTTATGTGACGAAGGAGAGAGTCAGTTTTTGATTCCCTTTCGCCCTTGGTGAGAATTATCTTTTGTGAGTGGGGACAAATTTTATTTTCATAAAATTCCACTATGTCCTTGTCAATGTAATCTAAAAAGGCTATGTCCTTATTTTCTAAATTCATATAGGTTTTTATTATGCCAAAGACAAAATTTTCAAAGTTAAGAGAAGATGTCAGCTCATTTACAGGTGACTGTAGAGAATTTATATTTGGCACATACCATAAGAGGTATTCCAAAGTTTTAGTCATCTCTTCAGTGAGCTTTAGGGGTTTATTTTCGTGATAAATTGAATAAGAAACCTTGTCTTTACAGTCTTCGAATTCAAAACCAAATCTTTTTAAGTTGGGAAGCATTTTTCTCCCTCTTTTCATATTATTCTAAAAAAAGTATATCACATATTTAAAAAATTTTATTGAGAAAGTAAGCTTTCAAGGTAATAAAATCTTCAAAATATAATTTTCAATGAATGGAGAAGCAAAAAAAAATAAATCAAAAAAATTTATTAAGCAAGGAAATTTTAAGAATATAGAAAAGTAAAATTTTCTTAAAAAAGAATTTCATAAGGATTTATACAAAGACTAGAGCCAGATTTTGAATTTTTTGTTATAATAGATATTCATAGAAAATTATTAAGAAAATAATAAAGGAGAAAAAATGGAATTTGGAATTTTATCGATAGTTCCTCCAATAGTTGCCATTGCCTTGGCACTTATAACTAAGGAAGTAATAACTTCACTATTAATTGGAATTTTATCTGGAGGACTTATCTACACTGGCGGAAATATTATTGCCGCTTTGGAAACAGTTTTTGATTTAATGGGAACTAAGCTAGGCGATAACGCACTAATGCTTGTATTCTTGACAATGCTTGGTTCTCTAGTAATGGTAATGAACATGGCAGGGGGGTCCTTTGCCTATGGAAAGTGGGCAAGCAAAAAGATTAAAAGCAAAAAAATGGCAAAACTTGCCACAGCTTTTCTTGGAATTTTAATTTTTATAGATGACTATTTTAACTGTTTAACAGTCGGCGCAGTTATGAAGCCAATTATTGACGAAAACAAAGTATCAAGGGCAAAACTTGCCCACATAATTGACTCCACTGCAGCGCCTGTTTGTATTCTTGCACCAGTTTCATCTTGGGCGGCATCTGTAGTTGCAGTAATAGGAGATACTGGCGTAAAAAATCCTATGAGCGTATTTTTAAGCACAATACCAATGAATGTCTACCCTATACTTACTCTTCTTTTAATCCTATATTTTTGCACAACTGATATAGAAATGGGAGTAATGGAAAAATATGAATTAAATGACACATCAAGACTTGTAGAAAATGAAGAAGTAGGTTATGAATATTCAAAGAAGGGAAGAGTTTATGACCTTGTAGTGCCAATTGTAGTTTTAATTTTTGTCACAGTAATGATGATGCTAAAGACTGGCGGATTTTTCTCTGGTGAAGTGGGAGCAGCTGCTGCCTTTGGCGATGCCAATGTAAACTTATCCCTAGTAATAGGAGCCTTCTTTGCAATAGTAGTTTCAGCCCTTCTTTATCTTCCAAGAAAACTTTTAAAGTTCGATGAATTTATGAAGGGAATCGTAGAAGGAATGAAGACAATGGTATCTGCCATAGTAATTCTTTCCCTTGCATGGACTATTGGTGGCATCACAAGTGACGAATTTTTAAATACAGGATCCTACATTGCATCGCTAATTTCTAATTCAACAATGCCAATGTGGCTTCTACCTGCAATAATTTTTGTTGTTGGAGCCTTTTTATCCTTCTCAACAGGAACAGCTTGGGGAACTTTTGGTATATTAATTCCAATAATGGTGCCAATCCTTATGCACACAGACCACATGCACTTCTTGACAATTGTCCTTGCAGCAATTTTCTCTGGCTCAGTATTTGGAGACCACTGTTCACCAATTTCTGATACAACAATTTTGTCATCAGCAGGAGCAGGTTGCGACCACATAGCTCACGTGTCCAGTCAGCTTCCCTATGCAATTAGCGTAGGCTCTGCGTCAGCCCTTGCCTTTTTAATATCAGGCATAATAGGAAAGCCTGCTCTTACACTTCCAATTGGAATAGTAATTCTTGCAGCAATTGTCTTTGCCTTAAAGAGAAGGACAATAAATAAATATATAAAAAGTGAAAATTAATTTTTAAGGCTAACTTTCTAGTTAGTCTTTTTTTATAATTTTTATAAATTTTACAAACTTATAATTTTTGTCAAAAATTTGCATTTAACTATTTAAAAAATCTTTAAAGTGGTATATATTTTAAAGAAGAAAGTAAGGGGTGCATTATGAGCTTTCAAATTGAAAAGAAAAATATTTTAGATTACGAAGTTGACGCAATAGTGAATGCAGCAAATGCTGAATTAAAAAGAGGCGGCGGAGTTTGCGGACAAATTTTTAAAGAGGCAAATGACAAAGAATTAGAAGAAGAATGTAATAAACTTGCACCGATAAAACCAGGCGAATCTGTTATTACAAAGGGTTATAATTTAAAATCAAAATACATAATTCATTCAGTGGGACCAATTTATTTTGATGGAAATCAAGGGGAAAGAGAAACTTTAGAAGCAGCTTATAGGTCTGCCCTTTCCCTAGCAGTGGAAAATAATTTAAAGAGCCTAGTCTTTCCACTTCTATCATCAGGCATCTATGGCTATCCCCTTGATGAAGCAGCAGAAGTGGCAGTCTACACCATAAGAGACTTTATAAAGGATAAGGACCTTGATGTGACAATTTCTGTCCTTAACGACAATGTTGTAAGGGTTTTAAAAAAGAAAAACAAAGAATGGATTGAAAGATAAAATTTCATAAAAATTTTTTAGAAATTAAATGAGAAAAGGACCTGCACTGCAGATCCTTTTTTTAGTAGAATAATCTCTTCATTTCGTTTCTCATTCTTATTTTGCCGGCATGGTAAAAAACCTTGCCTGCCCTCTTTGGATTTAAGAGGGGCATAAGTTTTATTCTCCTTCTTCTTTTAGGCTTTATAAGTTTTATAAAGGCTATTAGTTTAATTAGGCTCTTTAATTTTTTCATATTTCCTCCTATTTTTTCTTCTTGCTACTTTTACTTGTCTTTGTTTTATCTGAAGATTTTTTTGATTTTTCTTGTTTTGATGATTTTTTAGTTTTTTTATCTCTATCTTTTTTTGGCGAATTATTTTCTTCTTCTTCTTCTTCTTCACCAAATTCATTATACCATTCTCTTGTGTGGACATCGCAGTGTTCCTTTGGAAGAGTCATATAGTCATCGGGATAAATTCCGTAGTGGTCCTTGGCGTCATATTTATCTTTTCTCTCGAAGCGAACTGTGTAAAGGACAGATTCACTTGGACAAAACTGTGTTGCAAGTTTATTGGAGTCTTTGCAAATTAAATATTTTTTAAATAAGTCGTCTTGCTCACTTGGCTCAGTGCCAGAAATATATTTTTCGCTGTAAGATGCGCCAGCGTAATCGCTCATCTTTGTTGCAAGTTTGCCGCTCTTTGATGAAATTTTTCTAGTGACAATATAGGATGGATCTTCATCAAAATCTTCAGCCTTGCTCAAATTCTTTGTCATTGTATTAAATAAATCAATAGCAGCTGACTTATCTGATGCAAGAGAAATTTTTGGCGAGTCAGCACCAATCCAAAGAGAAATTGTGTGGCTCTTGTTAAATCCATTGACAAAATAATCTGAATTGACCTTGTTTTGTCCCAAGTAAGCTCCAGTTTCTGACTTGCCAATGTGGGCGCCACTTGCGTTACCCCTATCTCTGTTGGAAATAAATACATCCTTTAAAAGGTGAGAAGTCTTTTCGTCAAAAAGTTTTTTCTTCTTGTTGGAGTTATCAATAATTATATTTCCACTTGGGTCTTCAATTTTTAAAATTGCCGTCTCTTCCTTGTAGACTCCGTCATTGGAAATTGTCTGATACATCTTTGATAATTGAGATAAGCTGATGCCAACTTGCATATTGCCAAGGGCAAGAGACTCCAAGTTTTCGTCATTTTTCTTTTTATTTTCCCTGTGATCTATAAAATAGTCATCGCCATCTTCACTTATAATTTCAAATTTTTTAAGGACATCTATGGCCTTGTCCTTTCCAATTTCCTTTAGGACTTCAGCTGCAATGACATTGGAAGAATTTTCCATGGCAAGGCGAAGAGTCATAAGCCCCTTAAAAGAATCATAGTAGTTGTGTGGCCAAAACATTCCGTCAACAGTTGTTGGCACATCGTCATAAACGTCGCCAAGAGTTTTTCCCTCCATAAGGGCAGGTAGGTAGACGGAAAAAGGTGTTAAAGAAGAGCCGGGCTGCCTGTAGGAATCCGTTGCACGATTTAAAATTTTTGCATTCTTTGTTCTTACATCCAGACCGCCAATTATTCCTTCCACGAAGCCACTGTCATTGTTGACAACAATTATGGCAGATTGTGGTTGCATAAGAGGGCTTGGGTTGAAGTCAAAATATTTATTTGAAATAATCAACTTGTCATTTTCGATTTTATAAAAGTCTGGATAGTCCTTTAAGTAGGCTCCGTCAATAATTAAATAATTATTTTTAAGTTCTCCAGAACCTTCTTCAATTTTTAGACCGCCAATTTCATAGGTATTTAAAATTTTATTGTCGTCAATAATGTAGGCGTCTATGATGTCAATTTTTTGTCCCAAGTCTTTAAAGTAAAGGCTCTTAATTTTTAAATCGCCATGAGAGGAGATGTTGTAAGATGATTTTGGAATAACCAAATTAAAATTCTCGTCTAAAATATTGTTGCGAGCGAAGTATAAAATTTCGTCGCCAAAGATGATGTTGTTTCCCTCATCAAAGTTTAGGTTTAACATTCTGCTGCCGCCACTTGATGACCTATTTAACAAAAAGTTTTTGAAGTTTTCGTACTTGTCTTCTAAGTCCTTTTGAATATTTTCATCAATTGTGGAGTAAACCTTGTAGCCACCAGTGAAAAGTTTGTGCTCTCCTTCTTCCAAAGATGTCTTATAAAAATCAGCAAGGTACCTAGAAGCCTCTTTTTTTATGTAGTCAGTGGAATAGGTAGACATTGTGTGATTTTTAAAATTGCGAGGGTTTAGGGCGCTTACGATATCATAATTTTTGGCACGCTCGTAGTCCTTATCGTCAATGTAGCCAAGCTCGTGCATTCTCATTAAGACAATTTTTTGTCTCTTAAAGGCGTCATCATTTAAAACCATATAAAGGTCCTTGCCGTCAATTTCACGAGAGCCAATGACATTAAAATCATCCTTTAAATATTCCTCTGGAACAGACTTAAAGGGAGAATAATTTGTAGGAGACTTTGGTATGCCGGCAAGAAGGGCAGCTTCTGCTATGTTTAAGTCCACTGCGTCTTTAGAAAAATAAGTTTGGGCAGCAGCCTCAATGCCATAGGCGCCTTGTCCCAAGTTAATCCTATTTAAGTAGGCTTCCAAAATTTCATTTTTGTCTAAGACATCTTCCACGCGAAGGGAAAGGTAAGCCTCTTGAATTTTTCTGCCAAGAGTTTTTTGGTTAGTAAGATAAACTGAACGCACCAATTGCTGAGTAATAGTTGAGCCTCCACGCAAAAGGGAGCGAGACTTTATATTTGCAGCAATGGAAGATGCTATTCCAATGGGGTCCAGACCCTTGTGCTTATAAAACCTGTGGTCTTCAATAGCAACAAAGGCATTTTTCACATGATCGGGAATGTCATCTATGTCAATTAAAGTTCTATACTCAAGGGATTCAATTTTTTCAATTAAATTTCCATCTTTAGAATAAATATAGGAGCTCTGATTAAAGGAGGAGCTTAAATTATTTAAGTCTGTGGCAGGAGTTTTTGAAATAATCGAAACAATAAGTGCTGAAAAAAGTGAAATAATTAAAACAAAAATTAAAAGCAGAATTAAAAGTCCGATTTTAATTTTTTGACTCTTATTTAAATTTTTAAAATTATTTTTAAAGTGTTGAAAATTTTTCATAGTTACTCCTTTTTTTAATTATAACATTTTAAGTAGATGATTACTATTATGTTAATAAGCTAAATAGTATTCCCTTATTTTTTTATGACAGCATTATGTAGTATAATGTAGTCATGGATAATGTTTATTTAGAGAATTTAAATTCAAATAAAAAATTAGAGAGAGTTATTATTGTCGGCACAAATATTGGCGCTTACCCTCACAGCCTTGAGACTTCTATGAAGGAGCTTAGTGACCTTGTCTTTGCAGATGGGGCAGAGGTTGTTGGTGAAGTTACGCAAAATATTTTAAAGTTCAATCCAAAATATTTAATTGGGTCCGGTAAGGTTGACGAGATAAAGGAAATGGTTGAGCTCTTAGAAGTTGATGCCGTTGTCTTTAACGACGAGCTTTCTGGAATACAAGTTAGAAACTTGGAAAAGAGAATTAAGAAAAAAGTAATTGACAGGACTAATTTAATCCTAGATATTTTTGGACTCCGTGCCACAACTTATGAGGCTAAGCTTCAAGTTGAGCTTGCCATGTTAGAGTATCAACTGCCTAGACTTCTTGGCATCGACGGATGGTCAAGGACTGGCGGTGGAATTGGTACCAGAGGACCTGGTGAACAAATTATTGAAACTGACAGGAGAAGGTTAAAGAGAGAAATCGATAAGATTAAGGAGAAGCTTGACAAGGCAAAGAAGACTAGAGATACCACAAGGACTAGAAGACTTGACTCCAACATTCCCATTGTCTCCCTTGTTGGCTACACCAACGCAGGTAAGTCCACAATCTTAAATAGATTAAAGGATGAAGACTCAGGAGAGGTCTCTGTGAGAAATATGCTCTTTGAAACTCTTGACCCATCTTCAAGAAAGGCAAGGCTCCTTTCTGGTCGTGAGTTTATAATTTCTGACACTGTTGGTTTTGTTTCCAAGCTTCCTACAAAAATCGTTGAGGCTTTTAAGTCAACTCTTGAAGAAATCAAGTATTCTGATTTAATTCTTCATGTCATTGACGCATCAAGCGAGGACTTAGAAATTCAGTACAAGACAACTATGTCTATCTTAAAGGACATTGATGTCTTAGATAAAAATATAATCACTGTCTTTAACAAGGTTGACAAGGTAAATACAGAGGACATAAATCTTCCGCTAAAAGTTTTGCCAGAGAAAAAGATTTATATTTCTGCCAAAAAAGACGAGAACATGGATGAGCTTTTAAAGATCATAGAAGACAATCTTAATGAAAAATATTTTGATGTGAAATTAAAATTTGCCTATGGTGATACAGATTTACTCTACAAGTTAGTGGAAAAATTTGACGCAAAACCTCTTTATGAAGATGAGGGAATTTATTTAGAATTAAAGCTTGAAGAAAGTGAATACGAAAAAGTAAAGGATTATGTCGTAAATGTATAATTCAATTTTAAAAAAGGGAAAAGCTGAAATTGAAATAAAAAAATCTATTTTTATTGGCAGAGCTTTTTTCGTAAAAAGTGAAGAGGAAGCCCTTGAAATTTTAAAAGATGTAAAGGAAATTGAGAGGTCGGCTACGCACAACTGCCACGCCTATATAATTGGCGAGGATGGACTTACTCAGAGGTATTCTGATGATGGTGAGCCATCTGGCACAGCTGGAGTTCCCATGCTTGAAGTCCTAAAAAAAGAAGACATGAGAAATGTCCTTGTCATAGTCACTCGTTATTTTGGCGGCACAAAGCTTGGAGCAGGTGGACTTGTCCGCGCTTATACTGATGCCGTTGTAAAGGCACTTGATGAAGCCAAAAGAGTTGTTAGGAAAAATTTCACAAGGACAAAAATAATTTATGACTACACCTTTCATGGCGCTATAATTAATTTACTTGCCAATGAAAATTTTAAAATCATTGAAGAAAATTACACAGATAAAGTTGAGGTCACAATTGACATTGCAGGTGACAAAAGTATTTTAGATAAAATTAGAGACTTGACCTCTGCAAATTTTATAAGTGAAGACTTAGAAGAAATTGAACTTCCAACTATTGAGGGAAAAATTATTTATTAAAAATTAGGAGACATTATGGATTATAAAAAAGTTACAGAAGATTTAGTAAAATGGGTAGGCGACTACGCAAAAAAAGTTGGCGCCAAGGGATTTATTTTTGGTCTATCAGGTGGAATTGATTCAGCAGTAATTGCTGCCATAGCCAAAAGAGTTTTTCCAGAAAATTCTCTTGGTCTAATTATGCCTTGTGACAGCATAGAAAAAGATAGAGAAGACGCCCTAAAGGTTGCAAAGGCAATAAACTTAGAGACAAAGACAATTGATCTAACAAGCACCTTTGAAGAGCTCATGAAGGCATCCTTCACATCAGAAAACAAGATGGCAAGGTCAAACATCAAGCCAAGACTTAGGATGACTACACTTTATTATTATGCCCAAGACCTTGGCTACCTAGTCCTTGGTCCATCAAATGCCAGCGAATGGTATCTTGGCTACTCAACAAAATATGGCGACTCAGCTGCAGACATTATGCCAATAGCAAATATTTTAAAGACAGATATTTTTGAAATAGCAAAGGAACTTGGCCTTCCAGAATTTATAATAAATAAAAAGCCATCAGCAGGACTTTGGGTGGGACAAACTGACGAAGATGAAATGGGCTTTACTTATGAAGTTCTTGATTCCTACATTAGGGGAGAAAAAGTTCCAGAGCCTGATGTAAAAGAAAAAATCGACAGGATGCACAAAAACTCTTCTCACAAGAGAGTCATGGCTCCAAAATTTGAAATTTAAAAGGGTGAAATTATGGGAAATCATCAACTTAGAAATTTATCAATTTTATTGGTCTTAATGGCAATTTTTGATTTGTATAAATATTTTACTTCTGAAATAATTATTTCAGACTTGATCTACAAATACATTTTTGTCATTGGAGTTTATCTAATAACTTGCTTTGTTATTTATGTAATATCAAGGAGAAATGAATAAATTGAAAAATTACATCAAGCATGCCCTAGTCTTATTTGCTTACTTAATTCTAGTGAGGAAGTTTTTTATTTATAAGTTTGGGACTTATGAAGGGGAGAAATTAAAAATTGCCCTAATAGCCTTTATCTTATATGTCTTAACTTACTTTGTCATAGAAAAAATAAAAAATAAAAAAAGTTCTTGACAAATAATTTTCTTGTGTCTATAATACTTTCTAATAAAATAATAAATGCGAAGAAAGAGAAAAAGGTATTTAATAAGTCTCAAAGAGAGTGGGGATGGTGAGAGCCCACAGACAAGTTAGTATCATATATTCACTCTAAAGCATGAAGATTGAAAGCTAGTAGATCTTCACGGCAGTCACCGTTATCATGGACTAGAGATTGTTAGATCTTTATTGAGGAAATATTTATATTTCGAACTTAGGTGGTACCGCGAATCCTTCGCCCTATATGGGGTGAAGGATTTTTTTATTATTTTAAATAATTTTTTGGAGGACAAAAATGAAAAATTTAAAGAAAATGGTAAAAGTTCTTGTATTAGGTGCCCTTGCTGCATCCCTTGTTGCTTGCAGTGGAGACAAAAAGGCAGAAAAAGAAGATGGAAAAATAAAAATTGGAGCAATTCAATATATTGAACACGTGTCCCTTGACAATGCCCTAAAGGGTTTTGAGGATAGGTTAAAGGAAGAAGGCATTGAGGCAGAAGTTGAAGTGGAAAATTTGCAAGGCGACCAAGCTTTAACTACTACTGCACCAAAAAAATTTGAAGGCGATGACTACAAATTAGTTTACGCAATTTCAACTCCAGCAGCACAGGGAGCAAAGACTGCTCTTCCTAATAAAAATATTGTCTATTCAGCAGTTACAGACCCAGTGGAAGCAGGGCTAATTGAAGCTCCAGATAAAATTACAAACATAACAGGAGTTAACGATGCAGTTTCCGCTAAGAATCAAATCGAATCCTTCTTAAAAATTTATCCGGACATAAAAACTATAGGAACAATTTTCTCAACTAATGAAGCCAATTCAAAGGTACAAGTGGAAGCTTTAAAGAAGGCTTGTGACGAGCTTGGACTTAAACTTGAAACAGTTGGAATAAATAATATCAACGACATTGGTCAAGCTCTTTCAACTTTAACTGGAAAGATTGACGCTTACTATGCCTTAACTGACAACACAGTTGCCTCAGCTGGTCCAATCGTTGCTGAAAATTTATTGAAGGAAAAAATCCCATCTCTTTCAGCAGAAGAGGGACAAGTTTCTAAGGGACTACTTATGAGTGAAGGCGTTGACTACTACGAACATGGAAGACAAGCAGCTGATCTTGCTATAAAAATTTTAAAGGGCGAAGACATTAAAAACATTCACGCAGAAGACAACAAGGCTTCAAAGAAAAAGGTAAATGGAAAAACTGCAGAGGCTCTTGGACTTGATCTTAATAACGAAAATTTAAAGGATGCTGAAATTTTAAAATAAAATAAATAAATTTCATTCAATAAAACTAAATAAAAAATTTTTGGGAAAAATAAAAAAAGGCTTGACTTTGTTTTGCTACTAGATTATAATCATTTTAATTTAATAAAAGCGTTGAAAGAGAAAAAAGAATTTTTGATGATTTAAGAGAGTTGCCGTCTGGTGCAAGGCAATACACAAAAGTTTAATATACACTCTAAAGCTTATTTGTTGAAATTAGTAGGCAAGTACGGAAGCCACCGTTAACTGAGGCTAGAGGTTGTTAGACCTTAAAGTGAGGTAATCTTTTTAGATTATAAAATCGGGTGGTACCGCGAAGTCAGTCTTTCGTCCCAATGTGGATGAAAGGCTTTTTTTATTTTATGGAGGTTTTTTATGAAATTTAGAA
>NZ_CAMQAY010000029.1 GCF_946998875.1 uncultured Peptoniphilus sp.
CTATTCACGACAGAAAAATTAAATTTGGTCAATGCGTGACAGGGCTTGTGAAGAACGATGAAATTTGGACAAATAGTGGCGCAGAAGTGGGCGATTATTTTATTCTGACAAAGCCTCTTGGCGTTAGCCTAGTTATGAGCGCCTATTCTGTGGGAATGACCTCAGAAGAAAATTACATAGAGGCAATAAAAAATATGACCACATTAAATAAGTATGCTGCAGAAATTTTAAAGAAGTATAAAGTTTCTTCTGTCACAGATGTAACTGGCTTTGGTCTACTTGGTCATCTTGACGAGTGCACTGAAGACTCTGTAGAAATTTTTGCCGACCAAATAAATTTCTTGCCGGGAAGTTATGAGGCTGCCAGTGAATTTTTATTTACAGCAGGAGGTCAGAGAAATAGAAGGGCACTAGAAGATAAGGTTGAATTTACTTTTGATGACTTTGCCCTAGAAGAAGTTCTCTTTGACCCACAGACATCTGGTGGACTTCTTTTTGCTGCAAAAAAAGATGTAGCAGATAAAATTTTAGCTGAAATGAAAGAAAGTGGAATTCCTGCTTTTTATGTTGGTCGTGTAATCTCAAGAGAAAATAAAAAATTTAAGGTGATTTAAATGGAAATTGATGCAAGAGGATATGCTTGTCCAAGGCCAGTGATTATGACTAAAAGGGCAATTAGTGAAAATAATTTAGAAGAAGTTTTAGTAAGAGTGGATAACGAAGTTGCTACAGAAAATTTAAAAAAGATGGCAGACCAATTGGGCTATATGACAAGTATTGTTGAAAATTCAAAGACCGATTACGAAGTTCATCTAAAAAAATCAGCAGATGGGAAAAAATCTGAAGATGTAAGCGATGAATATGTAGTAATCTTTTCATCAGACAAACTTGGCATTGGCGAAGAAGAATTTTCCAAAAAATTAATGGAATCCTTCACTTATGCCCTATCAGAAGAGGATAGCCATCCAAAATACATCTTGTGCTACAATCACGGAGTACATTTGACAACAATAAATGAAAAAACTGTAGAAGACTTTAAAAAATTAGAAGAAAAGGGAACAGAAATTTTATCCTGTGGACTTTGCCTAGAAAATTATAAATTAAAAGACCAACTTAAAATTGGCGAAATAACAAATATGTATAGAATTTGCGAAATTATGACTAAGTATAGAGTCGTAAAACCATGCTAGAATACTTTCTCTTTACCTTTGATTCTTCAAATAAATCAATAAAGGCAGAGAGAGTTTTAAGAAAAAACAAGTTAGCTGCAAGAGTAATACCAGTGCCTGAAGAGTTATCCAAGGGCTGCGGATTTGCTGTGAGGCTAGATGGGAATTTAGAAGAGGCAAAAATTTTTTTGTGTGAAAAAGATATTTGTCCCAAGGGAATTTATAAGTTCCTAGAAGAAAATTCTGCTAGAAAAATTATAAAGATTGGTGAAAAATGATTTACTTAGACAATTCATCTACCACGCTTATAAAACCAGATGTGGTGGCAAAAACTTTATATGAAGCTGTCGCCAGCAAAAAATTTTCCAATCCATCTCGTGGATTTTATAAGGAAGCTATAAATTCAAGCCAGGCGGTTTACGATGTTCGCGAAATCCTTGCAGATTTTTTTGGCATCGAAGATCCACTTAATATTGCCTTTACGGCAAATATAACTACATCACTAAATCTCTCTTTGTCATCTCTTTTTAAGGCAGGCGACCACCTTATAACAAGCCTAACAGAGCACAACTCTGTCCTAAGGCCCCTTTATCAACTTGAGGATATGGGCGTAGAACTTTCCTTTATAGATATTGATGACAATTACAATTTAAAACTTGAGGACTTGGATAAATATTTAAGGAAGAACACCAAGGCAATAGTTATTACTGCAGAGTCCAATGTAAGTGGAGCTATGACAGACTTAGATTACCTTTATGACTTTGCCATAGACCACGATTTATTAGTAATAATTGACGGAGCACAAGCTGCAGGCACAGTGAAAATAAAATTTAATGAGAGAAAATATCCAAGACTAATTTTTTGTCTAACAGGTCACAAGGCCCTCTTTGGACCAAGTGGCACTGGAGCAATAATAGATTTATCTGGCGAAAAATTTAGAAATGTCTTTACTGGCGGCAGCGGAGTAAATTCCTTTGAAAGATTTAATCCAGTAGAGATGCCCGATGTATTCGAATATGGTACAATTAATTTTCACTCAATTATTGCTCTAGGCGCTGGGGTAAAATTTATTGATGAAGTGGGAATAGATAAAGTTTCAGCAAAAATTCACGGTCTTCGCAAAAAACTTTTCTGGGGAATAAGAGATGTTCCTGGAATAAAATTATATTCAAATGAAAATGATTCATCCATAGTTTCCTTTAACTACAAGGACTATCCTTCATCAAAAGTATCAGAAAAATTATATGAGATGAGTAAAATTGCATCAAGGGGAGGAATACACTGTGCGCCACTCTTTCACGAGAGAGTGGGAACAAAAAGTCAGGGCATAGTGAGACTTTCACTTTCCTATTTTAACAATGAGGATGAAATAGATAAGACAATAGAGACTATAAAAAAGTTAAAATAAGTACACAGGAGGGACAAATGGCATTTAAAATAATATCTGATTCTTCATGCGACTTAGATTTAAAGACAATTGAAGAACTTGATATAGAAGTTTTAAAAATAAAAAGCACAGATGACAAGGGCGAAGACCTAAAAGAAGAAATGACTAATAAGGAAATTTACCAAGAGATGAGAGATGGCAAATTTTTTAAAACTAGTCAAATAACATATTACGAATATTTGCAGAAATTTGAAGACTTGGCAAGTAAGGGCAAAAGTTTTATTTGCATCACACTTTCATCGGGACTCAGCGGGACTTATGCTAATGCCTACATGGCAAAAAAGGAAATAGAAGAAAAATATCCTGTAAAAATGGAAGTAATTGACTCCCTTGCAGCCTCAGTTGGCTTTGGTCAAATAACATACTTTGCAGGACTTGCGGCAAAAAATGGAGCAAGCTACGAAGAAGTTTTGAGCCTTATAAAATTTTTGGTGAAAAACACCAAACACATCTTTACAGTTTTTGATTTAAAATATCTCTATGAAGGCGGCAGAGTTTCTAGGACTAAGGCGAGAATTTCTAGCGTCTTAAATATTTTGCCAATCCTTGAAGTTGATGGGGAAGGAAAACTTTATGTGTCAGAAATTGTTCGTGGCAAAAATAAATCCTACAGAAGGATGATGGAAATTATTTCAGAAAATTCCACAGCAGATGGAAGGGACAGAGTCTTCCCAGTTTATGCAGACGACAAGGAAATTTTAGCCCCCCTTATTTCTAAACTAGAAAAAGAAAATTACCACAAGTTTTTGCCCCTAGAGATAGGTCAAACAATAGCAGCTCATGTTGGTCCAGACATTTGTGGACTGGGATACCTGGCAGAAAATATTCCTGAAGAATTTATAAAATATTTGGACTAAAAAATTATTGAAAATAAAAAAAGACGAGGACACTTTAAAGTATACCTCGTCTTTTTTGCTGCATTATAAATTATATAAGCAGAATCAGTTATTTTTACTTAACATTAATAGTTACACTTCTTTCAGTTGCATTCCATTCAATATCTTGAGCTATTCCGTCAGTAGTATTTCCATTTGTCATATTGAATACCCTTGAAATATTAGTAATAGGAAGTAGAATCCTGTCATTAATATTAAGAGGTTTAGAATCCATAACTATTGTTTCGCCATTTGATAAAACAATTTTATTTCCATCAATTTGAATTTTTGCAACAATACCATCTTTAGTGAAGATTGCCGTTCTTGTTGCATTATCCCATTCAACCTTGGCACCGATTGATTCGGCAACAAATCTCATAGGAAGCATAGTTCTGTCGTTTTGGATAATTGGAGCAACATCAAGAGTAAGTCTTGTAGATTGACCGTTAACAATTCTTTCGTAAATCTTACTGTCAATAGTTAGAACATATTGAAGTGATTCAGAAATAGTTTTTGTTACCTTATTCTTAATATTATTTGTAGTTACACCTGCACTTAGCTTTTCATAATCCCAATAATATCTTGGCCTATAATTTGAATAAAACCAATCATAACCAGGATTTGGGCTTGGAGCTGGAGCAGGACTTTCGCTTTCCTTTGTGCCTACTTCTATTATTTTAGGAGTAGCCTCTTTGGTTACTTTTTCAGATTTTTTAGTCTTAGAAAGCACTTCGTCTCCACGAGTTTTAACAGTGTAAGTTATTTCTTTTTCACCGTCTTTACCTTCTTGAATTAATCTTTCTTGTCCTTTTTCAAGACTTGGGTTATTTTTCCTTTCAGTTTCAAAAGGAATCTTTACTTTTTCTGTAACATCCTTTTCCTCTACGTCTACAGTAACCTCTTTAGTTCCAATTGTTATCTTTTCATTTTGAGCCGGTGTTACATCAACTTTTGGTTGACCATCAGGAATATACTTATCTCCCTCAAGCTTATATTTTTGAATAGTAACTTTTTCGCCGTCTACGCCCTCTTGAGTAACTTCTTTAGTTCCAACATCTTTTGTGTCGTCTTTTGTTATTTCAGTTTCAAAAGGTATAGTTTCTCTTGTTGTAAGAGTAAATTCTTTAGGAAGACTATCAGGCAAATCTTGTGAAGTTTTCTTTTTAATTACAAGGTCTTGTGCTGGAGAAATTATTTCTTCGTTAACTTGTTCGCCCTTTTGGCCATTATCATTTTTATAAGTTACTTTTTTCTTTCCAAGAACTCCACCAGAAACTTCTGGATTTTCACCTTCAAAGTTTTCGTCATTTATGACCTTAATTTCGAAAGGAATGTCTTCTTCAACTGTGATAAACTTTTCTTCTGCCTCTGCTAGCTTAGTACCAACCCTAATAATTTTATCTTTTGCTGCAGTTTTAACTTCTCTAGATAGTTCTTCTCTAGCAGTTTCTGTTGTACCCTTATATGTTACCTTATACTTAACTTCTGCACTTCCGTTTTTTCCTTCTTGTTCAGTTTTTTCTTCTCCAAGAGGAAGTGTATCGTCTGATTTTTTAACAACTTTAAAAGGAATTGTTTCTGTAACTGTTTCTTCTTTTGTTGAGATTCTTTCTTCAGGCTTAATATAAGTTACATTTAATGGCTCTGTTTCTGTAGATACTTTTCCATCAAAAGTAATTTTTATTTTACCCTTTTGATTTTCAATAAGAGTTCCATTTTCCATTGATGTAGTGAGTTTATTTTTTGCAAAATCCTTGAAAGGAACTTCTTTTGTCGCTTCATTTGCATCTTTTAGGACTACAACAAGTCCGGATAAGTCTAATTTATCTCCAGAAGAATAATCTAGCTTTGGTTGTGTTTTAACAGAAATAGATTTAACATTAGAAGAATCAAACTCTACTACAGTAATTGTTAGTTCAGCAGGAGTGTTATTTCCATATAAAGTAAGAAGTAACTTTTTGACATTATCTTCTTTAGTTAAATCCTTATCTAAAGCACCACCTTCAAATGTAAGTGTGATTTTGTTATTTGCAAAATCTGAATAAGGAACTTCCTCAGTATTTCCGTTTTCATCTGTAAGGACTGCTTTTAAATTAGTAAGATCAAGCTTTTGACCTACAAGATAATTCGTCTTTGTATCTTTTGCAAAAGCAATTGAAGTAACTTTTTCAGGATCAAATTTAGAAGTAGTTACTTTTAAATTCTCTGTTTCAGCAAACTTACTTTCGTCAGATTTAAGACTAACTTTTACAGGTTTGCCGTTATCTTCTTTAGTTAAAACTTTTCCATTTGTAGGGTTTGTAGTTAAACCATAATAGTCAAAATCTTTAAATTCAACAGTTCTAGTTTTGCCTTTTGCATCTGTTAATGTGACACTTAAAGCTGACAAATCTAATGTCTTTGCCTTTTCATCATCGGCATCATACTTGTAATCAAGTTTTGGTTGACTTGCTATTTTTATAGATTCAATAGAATCTTTCTTAAATCCATCGTCCTTTACTTTAAAAGTTTCTCTAGAGTATGCAAAGTTATCGCCCAGTGTAACTTTTATTGATTTACCGTCAAGAGTTTCAACAGGGTCTCCTTGTTGTGGTTCTGTAGTAATTCCTTGGGCTTTAAGATTTTCGTAAGGGATATATTTAATCTCATCGCCCTTTTTTACACCAACAACAAGTCCAGTCAAGTCTACTTTCTTTTCTCCTTCTTTAGAAGTGTCGTAATCCTTTTTAGGGAATGTGGAAACAAAAAGTGTTAAATCTTTATCATGAGAAAAACTATAAACTTCTAAAATATTATAGTCTCGTTCTATTGGAGTATCCAAGTTAAACTCTTTGCTTTTGTCATAAGTAGGTGGAATCCATCTACCAATACTATTGTCAAAGTAACCAAGTTTTGTGATTTCATAATACTTAGTGGAATTACTCTTATGTCTACTTTTTATTTTTTCTCCATGTTTTACAAGTTCTAAATCAGACCAATCACTATATTCTTGGTAAAATTTAACTTGATGGTCTTTTGACCAAATTTCTTTAAAAACTTTTGGACCATCTATAACCCAATTACTGGATTGGTTGAAGTCAAGCAAGCGGCCTTTTACTTCTTCTCCATTAACAATGGAGTATTCTTGCCAGCCTATAAACTTAGATCCGTCACCTGGCTTTGATACGGCTTTACCTGCTATCAACTTTAATTCTCCATAAGTAGCTTGGGCAGGAAGGGTCTTTGTAATCTCTTGATTATTAATTTTAATAAACTTATGTGTAAAGTCTTTTTTTTCATATTTAGCATTAAAGCTAGTATCACTTGTAAAGGTTCCCTTAAGGTTATTGTCAAAGGAACCTTCTCTTGAAGGCTTATCATATCCCTTATCAACCCAACCTCTGTCAATATCAGTAAAATAAACAGCATAACTTAAATCCACTTCTTTAAATTTTGGAACATAGAACTTTCTTTCTGATTCAGAACCTGAACCCTTGTAACTACCAAATTTTCCATGGTCACCAGATTTAAATGTAGCGACTACATAGCCCTCAGGTTTTTTATCAAAGTCTTCTTCAGGGTAGTAATCTTGTCCCCAACCGCTAACATCTACATAGACACTTGTATTCTTTTTAAGATCTATTACATTTACTTTCTTACCGTCAATGTAGTAACTAAGCTCATTACCTTTGTTTTTAAAACTATAGTACTTTCCACCATCTACACTGACACTTCCTTTGCCCTCGATACCCTCGATACCATAATCTCTATTGCCCACATCCTTTGATGCTATAAAAGTGATTGTATATTTTTGCGTTCCTGTTCCAGCAAAAATACTTGTAGGAATCACTCCTAAAATCATTATTAATGCGAGAAATAAAGATAAATATTTTTTCTTCATTTTTACCTCCTTTTATTTATAACTTGGTACCAATTAATCCCTTACATGTACCTAAGTCAATTCTATATATATATATATATAGTCAAGCCATTTTTAGATAATTTATTAAAAACAATTATTTTTAAAATATAAATAAATTCAAATAAAAAGGAGCAAGCCTTTGTAAATATAAAAAATTAAAGGAAGTCATAAGCGACTTCCTTTTTTTAAGCTCTTTGTAGTTTTGGTTTTTCTGTCATCTTCTTTAGAGAATACATTGCAATTAAAAATACTATAAATTCAGATATAAAGGCTCCCAGGAATAAATATCTTGCTCCAAAAAGTATTACTGATAGGTAAATGGAGAAGAAGAGGGCGATTGATCCTCTCATTATATTTATTACTATGGAATATTTTGGATTTCCAATGGCAGAAGAAAGGGTTGCTATAAATAAATTGTGTCCTGCCAAGAAAAACATTAAGGCGTAAATTCTTAGGGGTCTAATGGAAGATGAAATCATAGTTTTATTTTCCAAAAACATAGAAAATAATTTTTCTGCCTCAAAATATGATATTGCATACATAATTATGGAAATTATAAAAATAAAGATGAAGCTCATTTTTATAATCTTTAAACTTTTTTCTCTCTCTTCTGAGCCATGATAGTAAGAAAGAAGTGGCAGTGTTCCGTGGCAGACTCCTTGGAAAGTTGAATTTGCAAAGACGGAGAGGTAATTTATAACTGCATAGGCAGATAAAAATTCTGGCGAGATATACTTTATTATAAATAAATTAAAGATAAAGACAAAGGTTGCAGTGTTAAGTTCAGAGATAAATTCCCCAAAACCATAGGCAACAGTTGTCTTTAAATAGGACAAAATTTCTTTTGCCCTCATTTTAATTTTCACAAAGCGAAGGTAGCCCTTGGCAGCTCTAAAATGAATAAAAAATATTAGGCAAGATAAAAATTGCGCAATGCCCGTAGCAAGAGCTGCACCTCTTACTCCCATTTGAAACTTGTCTATTAAAATATAATCTAAAATAATATTTGTAAGGCAGGCAGAAACTGCACCTATTATTGCAGTTCTAGGAAAGCCGTCTACCTTTACAAGAACTTCAAAGGCATAGGAAATTATATAAAAGGGCGAAAAGAATACAATAACAGATAAATACTGGTGAGACAGTGGAAATAAAGTTGAATTTGCCCCCAAAAATAAAATTATTTTATCCATAAAAATTAGTGCAAGGGCAGCAAGAAGACCTGCAAAGGCAAGGATAAAAATAAGTATAAAAGTAAAGACTTTATTTGCCTCGTCACGATTTCCCCTGCCAAGCTCAATGCCAATAATGGTTTGTGAGCCAACGCCTGTTATGATGGCAATGGCAAAGAGAAAATTGACATAAGGAATAACTATTGTCACTGCAGATAATTCTAATTCACCGGCAAAATTTGCTACAAAAAATCCGTCGACAATTGTGTAAATTGAAAAAACCCACATAGCAATTATTGATGGGATAACAAATTTGAAAAATTGTCTCTTTAAGTTCATAAAACACCTCTGATTATTTTATTATAAATCAGCCTTATTTTTTAATCAATAAAGGTAACATAGAACTTTATGTATTATGAATTTATTATTCACTTTGATATAATTAAAGCATAAATTATAGGGGAGGAAGATTATGAAAGCAATTATAGGAATTTCTATTAACTCACTTAGAGATATTTCTCAAAATGATGTTGGACAAATTGGAGTTGAAGGTCAAGACTGGCAACTTGTGGCAGCAGATTATATTAGAGCAATAGAAAGAAATGGTGGCATACCAATTTTAATTCCAAATATAAAGAATATGGAAGACATGACTCACGTCCTTGATAAGGTTGACGGTCTACTTTTATCTGGTGGTCACGATGTAAACCCAAGAATTTATAAGGAAAGAAATAGCGGAAAGGCTGGTAACTTTGACAACATAAGAGACCACCAAGAAATTTTTATGACAGAGTATGCCCTAGAAAAAGACATACCTTATCTTGGAATTTGTAGAGGCCTTCAAATTTTAAATGTCACACTTGGCGGAACTATTCACCAAGACTTGCCATCAGCAGGATTTCCTGCACACTCAATGAGCAATTCACTTAGAAATGAGCCATCACATTCTCTAAAAATCTTAGAAGATTCTCCACTTTATGAAATTTTTAAGAGAGATGAAATTTGGACAAACTCCTACCACCACCAAGGCATAAATGAACTAGGTAAGGGCTTAAAGATTGCCGCACTTTCAGAAGAAGGACTTGTTGAAGCAGCTTACTTAGAGGACAAAAAATTTGCCCTAGCAGTACAGTGGCATCCAGAAATGATGTACGACCATGAAGAAATGAATATGATTTTTAAAAAATTCATTGAGGCTTGCAAGTAATAAGAGCGAAAAATTCATATGGACACAAAAATACCCTTGCTGATTTTTAGCAAGGGATTTTTGATTTATTTTCTATTCAAAGTAGTCGATTATGCCTTTTACAGCAATGCCAGTGGCCTTGTGATAAACTACTCCTTCACAATAGGTCCAATTTTCTGTTCCTACTTTCTTTTTTGCCTCTTCGTAGTCTTTTTTCTTGGCAATTTCTATTGTGCCTGGGTAATGGTTTGGTCCATTTTCGATGTAGACCACATCTTTTTCGTAGCCAGGAACTTCTTCAAGCTTGTGGGTGAAGTCCTTTAGTCCACTTTCCTGAGCCTTGTAAAATAATTCTTCCATTAATCTATCGTAGTGTTCCTTTCTTCTATCAGAAAACATCAATTTGCCATAGATGTCTTCGTCACCGCGAGCCATTTTTTGAATAGAAGGTCCGTATCCTGCCCCATCCATAGCTTCAATCTTTTCATCAAAGACAAAATTCTTATCATGGTCTAGGACATAGCGAAGTTCCATAGGAGTAGTGTAGCCAGATTCGCTATTAAAAATTCCATTCTTGTAGGAATAATTTTCATTAGTTACAATTGCAAGAAAAATCAACTTTCCATCTTCAAAGAAGTCCTTAACTAATTGAGTACAATAAATTTGGTGGTCACCAGGATTCTTCATAGTTTCAACATTTTGAACTTGATTTGAAAGCAAGAGTTCTAGGGCCTTGTCTCTTAAATTATCCTTTGACTCAATTATTTTTGAATTTCCTTTTCTAATTTCTTCGTTTTTATAAATACCATCAACTTTTTCATTGGAAAGTTTAACTATTCTACCATCAGAATAAATTATTAGATCTCCTGCTGTATCTTCAGTCTTTTCTGTGTCCTTGTTATTAAAGGTCACTCCCATAAAAATTTTTTCGTAGTCACCATCACTTAAGGATCCTTTTATTTCTGCAAGAGGAAATTTTTCACTTGACTCGCCAAGATTTTCTCTTGCAATAAAAAGCCTTGACTTACTTTCTTCTTGTGAATTTTTCTCTTTCTCTTCAACTTTATTTTTTTCAGCTAGATCTTTACTTGAATTTTCATTTTTCCCACAAGCAGTGAAAAATAAAATTGCAATTAAAGAAATTATAATAATTTTTATATTTTTCATGGTTTTCTCCTTTTTTCTTATAATATAATAAAGCAAGGAGACTTTCAATTACAAAAATATTATTAAAGCATTAAATTATGGTATAATAATTATAATTTTAAATGAGGGGGAAATTATGAGAGCTGTTATAACTGTTATTGGTAGCGACAAAATCGGAATTGTATATGAAGTAGTAAAGAAGATGGTGGAATTCGATCTAAATATTGTGGACATCACACAAACAATTTTAGACGATTACTTTACAATGATTGTAATAGTTGACTTGACTAAGATGAATGTTGAGTTCCAAGAAGTTGTTGACGCCTACGAAAAACTTGGCGAAGAATTAGATCTTTCTATTAGGGTTCAACACCAAGGTATCTTTGACAAGATGCACCAAATTTAAGGAGCTATTATGGATAAGAGAAGAATATTAGAGACAGTTAGGATGCTTGACCAAGAGAACCTAGACATTAGGACTGTAACTCTTGGCATATCACTTTTAGACTGTATAGATAAAGATGGCGAGGCTGCTCGCGAAAAAATTTACAATAAAATTATTAAGTACGGCAAGCACTTAGTTGACTATGCCAATGAAATCGGCAAAAAATATGGCGTAGAAATTGTAAACAAGAGAGTTTCAGTTACACCTATTGCACTTATAGCAGGGGCAACTGAGGAAAAAGACTACACAGAATTTGCAAGGACACTAGATAGGGCTGCAAAGGAAATTGGCGTTGACTTCATAGGTGGTTTTTCTGCCCTAGTTCATGGAGAAATGACGCCAGCTGATGAAATTTTAATTAATTCAATTCCTCGCGCCCTTGCTGAAACAGAAAAAGTTTGTTCATCAGTAAATGTTGGGACAACAAAAAAAGGTCTAAACATGGATGCAGTTAAATTAATTGGCGAAAAAATTGTTGCCACTGCAGAAAATACTAAGGATGCAGACTCCATTGGCTGTGCAAAGCTTGTTGTCTTTGCCAATGCAGTGGAAGACAATCCCTTTATGGCAGGAGCCTTTCACGGAGTTGGCATGGGCGATGTAGTCCTTCACGTTGGAGTATCTGGTCCAGGTGTAGTTAAGTATGCTCTAGAAAAAGTTAAGGGCAAAAGCTTTGATGTAGTTTCAGAAACTATTAAGAAAACTGCCTTTAAAATCACAAGGCTTGGCGAACTAATCGGCACAGAAGTTGCAAATAAGGTGGGAGTTCCCTTTGGAACAATTGACCTATCCCTTGCACCAACACCAGCAATTGGTGATTCTGTTGCAAGAATCCTAGAAGAAATTGGCGTAGAATTTGCAGGCGGACATGGAACTACAGCTGCCCTTGCCATGTTAAATGACGCAGTGAAAAAAGGCGGCATAATGGCATCTGACCATGTTGGCGGACTTTCTGGTGCCTTCATACCAGTAAGTGAAGACGAAGGCATGATTGAAGCTGCAAGAAATGGTCACATTGGACTAGATAAGCTTGAAGCCATGACTTGCGTGTGCTCAGTTGGTCTCGACATGATTGCAATTCCAGGAGACACTAAGGCATCAACAATTGCTGCAATAATTGCCGACGAAGCCATGATTGGAATTATAAATCAAAAGACAACTGCCGTTAGACTCATTCCAGTAATAGGAAAGGGCGTTGGCGAAGAGGCAACCTTTGGAGGATTACTTGGTTCAGCTCCTATTATTCCAGTTCATGCGGGAAGCAGTGAAAGATTTGCTGCAAGAGGAGGATTTATTCCTGCTCCAGTTCACAGCTTTAAGAACTAAAAAAATAAAAATTAAAAATAAAAATTAATAACTAAGAATTAAAAATCCAAGGGAAAGAGGTGTACTATGAATAACAATTCAAAGGAAATTGAAAAATTAACTACAGAGAATACCGAATTTAAGAGAGAAATCGGAGTCTTTGGTGGTGTAAGTATTATCGGTGGAATTATGATAGGCTCAGGAATTTTTTATCTTGGATCCTATGTACTTCAAAGGACAAATATGAATTCAGGTCTGGCACTTATCTGCTGGATTATTGGCGGTCTTATTACACTTTTTGGAGGACTTTGCTATGCAGAGCTTGGCACAGCTATGCCAAAGGCTGGCGGAAGAATTGTCTACTTAAATGAAGCTTATCACCCAATAGTTGGATTCATCTCTGGATTTACTGATTGGATAGTAGGTGGACCTGGTTCAGTTGCCGCTGTTGCAATTGCACTTATGTCTGTCTTTAAAAGTTTTTTTGACATTTCAGATTTTGGAATAAAAATGGCTGCAATATTCTTGATTATTGCCCTAACAGTTTACAATTTATTTGGAGTTAAGGCTTCATCAATTTTGCAAAACATATCCATGGTGGCAAAACTTCTTCCCATTGGAATGGTAATGGTAGCTGCACTTTTCGTTGGAAAGATAAGCCCTGATTTGAGCCTAGGTTCTGCTATTGAATATTCAAAGACAAGTGACACAAGTATTTTTGGCATGATTGCCATAGCAGTTGTTGCAACTCTTTGGGCATACGAAGGCTGGACAAACTTAAACACAGTTGCAGAAGAAATAAAAGAGCCCCACAAAAATTTGCCTTTGGCACTAATAATTGGAATTGGTGGCATAACAATTTTGTACACTCTATTTAATTTTGCTATTATGAAAGTTATACCTCACGACGAAATTGTCTCTATGATAGAGGGTGGAGACCTATACCTAGGCACAGAAGTTGCAAAGAGAGTGTTTGGTCACGCCGGTGTAATTATTGTAAGTACAGGTATGGTGCTTGCCATGTTTGGTACTTTAAATGGACTTATACTTGCCCAACCAAGGATGTACTATGCAATGGCAGTGGAAGGCCACTTTTTCAAGGCCTTTGCAAAACTTCATCCAAAGTACAAAGTCCCAAGTGCACCAATAATTGTCCAATGTATATTTTCTTGCCTACTCGTTATGGCATCAAACCTAGACCAACTTACTAACATGGTTGTAATCACAGGAATGATTTTCTCCGTTCTTACAATTTTATCTGTTCCAATTCTTAGAAAAAAATATCCAAAGATTGAAAGACCTTACAAAGTTTGGTTCTATCCAGTCTCTGTAGTTATTACAGCCCTAATTTTTGCAGGTCTTGTTGTACAAGGTGCAATGGAAGACCCAATCACAGGGCTTACTGGACTTATAGTGCCAATTCTTGGAGCAATCACTTATATGATTTTTGATGCAAAATTAAAAAAAGAAAAAGGAGTATAAGATGAAAAAGTTATTTTACAATGGAAAGGTTTATGTCAATAGAGACGAATTTCAAGAGGCAATTTATCTTGAAGATGAGTTTATAAAGGAAGTAGGAGAAAGTGAAAACCTCCTAGAAAAATATCCTGAGGCAGTAAAAATTGACTGCCAAGGAAAGACCATAATTCCAGGCCTAAACGATTCACACCTACACTTTATGCAATTTGGTGAAAGCATGAACCAAGTTGACATAGAAGGAGTAGAGTCCATTGAAGAAATGATTGAAAGATGTAAGGATTTCATGAAAAAAAATCCAAAGAGATGTGAAAAGGGCATTCACGCTATTGGATGGAATCAAGATTTATTTACTGGCGAAAAGAGAATACCCAATCGCTTTGACTTAGATAAAATCTCAAAAGAAATTCCAATTGTTCTTGAAAGAGTTTGCGGCCACATAGTTTCATCAAACACAAAGGTCATAGAAATCCTTGGACTTACAAAGGACAGCCCACAATATCCTGACGGAGAATTTTTAATAGGCGAGGATGGCTATCCAAGCGGAGTTTACACTGCCAATGCCTGCAACTTTGCCAAGGATGTAATACCAGATTTCACTCTTGAAGAAAGACGCGAGATGTTAATTGAGACAATGGACTATGCAGTTTCTTGTGGACTTACATCTGTGCAATCAAATGATGTTGGCACAACTTTTATGAATGGACCAGTGGCTTTTGAACTATTAAAGGATAT
Organism: uncultured Peptoniphilus sp.; assembly: GCF_946998875.1. GTDB lineage: Bacteria > Bacillota > Clostridia > Tissierellales > Peptoniphilaceae > Peptoniphilus_A. The sequence continues at coordinate 14,855 of NZ_CAMQAY010000029.1, forward strand.
TTATAAAGAAAATAAAAAAATTAGATACAGACATCAAGTTTGCTTTAACAACTTTTCTGAATTTGAAAAATATTTGTCTGACGGAGAATACTCTAACAAAGAAAAGGAATATGATACAAATTATTTAAAGCTTGGACCCTTGAAGTTATTTAAGGATGGATCCCTTGGTGCAAGGACTGCCCTAATGCGTAATGGCTACAATGATGACAGGGACAACCATGGACTTCCTTGGATCAAGGATCAAGAGATGAGAAAGTATGTTAAGCTTGCTAGTGAAAATAATCTCCAAGTAATAACTCATGTAATTGGCGACAAGGCAATTGAAGATACAGTAAAATGCTACGAAGATTCCTTTAAAGATGGCAAAAATTCTCTGCGCCACACACTAGTTCACTGTCAAATAACAGATAGAGAATTAGTTGAGCGAATTGCAAGAGATGACATCTGTGTCATGGCACAACCAATCTTCTTGGACTACGATATGAAGGTTGTGGAAGACAGATGTGGCAAAGAACTTGCATCAACATCCTATGCCTTTAAGAGCCTAAAGGACCTTGGAGCACACGTTGCCTATGGCACTGATGCACCAGTGGAAAACTTAAATCCCTTCCCCAATATTTACATGGCAGTGACTCGCAAGGACAAAAATGGGAATCCACAGGGAGGATTTTATCCTAAGGAGTGCGTGGACATCTACGAGGCCATTGATGCCTACACAGTAGAATCTGCTTACGTAGAATTCCAAGAAGACATCAAGGGAAGGATCAAAAAAGATTTCTTGGCAGACTTTGTAGTTTTAGACGAGGACATCTTTACAATTGACCCAATGGATATCAAGGACATTAAACCAAGGATGACAGTCGTTGGCGGAAACGTAGTTTATAAAAGATGAGGAAGTATGACTTTAGAACTTAAGGGAATAGAAAACTTAGACAATAAGGAAAGACTTGACTACATGGTGGACTTTGGTAGAGCCACTATAAAAACTGAGGCAGATATGATCGCCATGATGGCAAATATTTCTTCAGTAATATTTAATGTAGTGGAAGATTTAAACTGGGCAGGCTTTTATCTTGTGAAGGAAGATGAATTAGTCCTAGGACCCTTCCAAGGTCTACCTGCCTGCACAAGACTTGCTGAGGAAGGAGTTTGCGTGGCAGCCTGGAAGGATAAAAAAATTATGAGAATAGAAAATGTTCATGACTTCCCAGGGCACGTTGCCTGCGACTCGGCATCTAATTCAGAATTAGTCTTGCCAATCCTTGTTAAGAATGAAGTTATTGGAGTCTTGGACCTAGACTCACCAAGCTTAGGTCGTTTTACAGATCTGGAAGAAGAAAAATTTGCTGAACTTGTAAGGACTATGGAAGAAGAATTAAATAAATAAAAAATTAGGGGTAGAGAAATTTACCTCTAATTTTTTGCAGTTATTACTCATGAACTTATGACCATAAAAAATTAAAATGGAGTTAGAA
>NZ_CAMQAY010000030.1 GCF_946998875.1 uncultured Peptoniphilus sp.
AAGAGACGTGACATTATTAAATACGAATCAACAAAAATTGCAAAAGCTCTTGGTGGTGAAATTCACGAAAATGAAGATTTGCTTGAAGAATTAACTTACATTGTTGAATATCCATCTCCAATTAAGGGAAGCATTAAGGAAAAATACTTGACTCTTCCAAAGGAAGTTGTAACTACTACAATGATTGACCACTTGAGATTTACTCCAATTTATTCACAAGATGGAGGACTTCTACCATACTTTATTACAGTTAGAAATGGTACAAGAGATTACGAAGATATTGTAATTGCAGGCAACGAAAAAGTTCTTGGAGCAAGACTTGAAGATGCTAAGTTCTTCTACGAAGATGACATCTCAAAGCCACTTGAAGACTATGTAGAAAATCTAAAGGGAGTTTTATTTCACGACAAATTAGGCTCTATGCTTGAAAAAGAAAAGAGAGATGGCGTTGTTGCAAAGAAAATTGCCAAGTCACTTTCCTTTGCCGATGAAGCAATTGAAGCTCTTGATAGGGTAGCTCATCTTTCAAAGGCTGACTTAACTACAAAAATGGTAATTGAATTTACTGAACTTCAAGGTGTAATGGGAGAAATTTATGCTCTTAAATCTGGAGAAAAGGAAATTGTGGCAACAGCAATAAGGGAACAATATCTTCCAAAATTTGCAGGCGATGCTCTTCCAAAATCTAGTGTGGGTTCAATCTTCTCTCTTGCAGATAAAATTGACACAATAGTTGGACTTTTTGCCATTGGAGAAATTCCTACAGGTTCAACAGATCCCTTTGCACTAAGAAGATCTGCAATTGGAATAATAAATATTATAAGAAATACTGGCTGGAAATTTAATTTAAATGAAGTAATAGAAACAAGTTTATTTGAATACATTAACGATTTAGGCTTAACTTTTGACCATGAAGAAGTTATTGCAAATATCAGAGAATTTTTCTTTGGAAGAATTAAGACAATGCTTCAAGAAGAAGGCATCAGATATGACATTATTGATGCAGTTTTAATTGACGATAGTGAAATTTATAATATATTTGAAAAAGCAAAAGAATTAAATGAATGGTTTAAAGATGATAGGACAAACTTTGTTGATGCCTACAATAGAATTAACAACTTGACAAAGGACCTTGACTATACAGAAATAGATGAAGAACTTCTAAAAGAAGATGCAGAAAAAAATCTTTACAATAAATTTATAGAAAATGACAAGGAATTTAATGAAGGCCTTTCTTCTGAAAATTACAAGGATGCAATGGATGCACTAAATGACTTAGTTCCATCAATTGACGCTTTCTTTGACAGCGTAATGGTAATGGCAGAAGATGAAAATATTAGACACAATAGACTTGCACTTATAAATAGCATTGAGGAAAATATTCAAAAAATATTAAAAATCGAAAATATTGTAGAATAGGTCGGTGAGCAAATGAAATTTAGCGAAAGACAAACTGAAATTATTGAAATTGTAAGAGATGAAGGTCCCATTACAGGTGATGAAATTGCAGAAAAATTAGGTTTGTCAAGAGCGACTATTAGATCAGACCTTTCAGTTCTCACTATGATTAATATTTTGGGAGCTAGACCAAAGTTTGGATATTTTTATACAGGCAAATCTATTCTTTCACAGCTTTCCGATGACTTAAAGAAATTAAAACTTAGGGATTATATGTCCCTGCCCTTTTCTTGCGACCAAAAAACTTCTGTCTACGATGTAGTTGTAGGTCTCTTTATGGAAGATTTATCTTCTATGTTTATCACTGAAGGAGGCTATCTTGCAGGGATTGTATCAAGAAAAGATTTGATCAGATTTATGATTGGTGATGCCGACATAAAAAAGACTCCCATAAGTGTTATTATGACTAGAATGCCCAATGTTTTTTATGTGGACATTGACGACACTGTCTATAAGGCTGCAAATTTAATTGTAACAAAGGGAATAGATTCTCTTCCCGTTGTGGAAGTTAAAAATAATAAAGATCTCGAAGTAGTTGGCAGATTTACAAAGACAAATGTAACTAGACTTTTTGTAGATGTCTGTGACGGCGAGATTATCTAGGAGGAGAAATGAATAAAGACGATAAACAACTTACTATTTTTGTCATCTCCGATTCAATTGGAGAAACTGGTGAATTAATAGCAAAAAGTTCAGCTAGACAATTTGAGTCAGAAAACTATGAAATTATTAGATATCCTTATCACAACAGCATTGAACAAATTAAGCCAGTTCTCGAAAAAGCTTCAAAAATTCACAATAGTTTAATAGTTTACACAAATGTTGTAAAGGAAACTAGAGAATTTATTGAGAGAAAAACTCATGAGCTAAAACTTCACACAGTTGATGTCATGGGTGAACCTATGCGCCAAATTGAAGATATTTTAGGTTATGAACCTCTTAGAGAACCTGGACTAATAAGAAGACTTGATGAAAATTATTTCAAGAAAGTTGAATGTGTTGAGTTTGCAGTTAAATATGACGATGGAAAGGACCCTCGTGGTGCAAAGAAGGCTGACATATGTCTTGTTGGCATTTCAAGAACTTCTAAGACTCCACTTTCAATGTATCTTGCCAATAAATTATATAAAGTGGCAAATATTCCGCTAGTTCCTGAAGTTCCAGTACCTAAGGAAGTTTATGAAAAGGATGTTGATAGGGTAATTGGACTTATTGCCAATCCTGAAAAAATTATTTCTGTAAGAGAACAAAGACTTAAGTCTCTTGGACTTACTTCAGGTGCAAAATATGCCAACTATGACAGAATTAGAGAGGAATTAAATTATTCTAAGCAAGTTATGGAAGAGCTGGGATGTTTTGTAATAGATGTTTCTGACAAGGCAATTGAAGAAACTGCTGAAATTATAATTAATCATATGGAATCTAGGATGTGATGAAATGAATCTTCGAGTTGAGAGAGAAAAACTTGAACACGAAATGCTCTTTGATTTTGCGACATTTGCAGATTCAACTTTGGGAAGAAATGAAAGAGAAGAAAAATGTAATCTTAGAACTGAGTTTCAAAGAGATAGGGATAGAATTATTCACTCAAAAAGTTTTAGGAGATTAAAACACAAGACTCAGGTCTTTATTTCTCCTGAAGGCGACCATTTTAGGACAAGACTCACTCACACTCTTGAAGTCAGTCAAATTGGGAGGACCATAGCTAGGGCACTTAGGCTAAATGAAGATTTAGTTGAGGCAATTGCCCTTGGTCATGACTTAGGGCACACTCCCTTTGGTCATTCTGGTGAAGCCGTTTTAAATGAATTAAAAAAAGGCGGCTTTATTCATGGAGAGCAGTCTCTAAAGGTTGTAGATTTTTTAGAAAGATCTGACAAGAGAATTGGATTAAACCTAACAGAAGAAGTGCGTGATGGAATTTTAAATCATTCTGGCTCTGGCGAGGCAAAGACACTTGAAGGCAAAATAATAAAGTTTGCCGATAGAATTGCCTACATCAATCACGACATTGATGATGCTATAAGAGCTGGCATAATTTCTTCTGATTCACTTCCAAGGGAACTTACTAATATCCTTGGACACATATCCTCAGAAAGAATAAATACAATGATTATTGGCATAGTGGAAAAATCCTATGGCAAGCCTATTGTTGAAATGGAAAAAGAAATTTATGAGGCAACCATGGAGCTTAGACAGTATATGTTTAAAACAGTTTATATGGATTCTATTGTCAAAAGTGAAGAAGTTAAAATAAAGAGACTATTAACTGAGCTTTATAAATATTATATGGAAGATTTAAGTAGGATTCCTCGTAATCATTTGAGCCTTTATGAAGGAAGAGTTCACAGTGACGAAGATATTGTTTCAGATTACATTGCAGGAATGACGGACACCTATGCCATGAAACAAATTAAAAATATTTTTATACCGAAGGGATGGAGCATTTAATTGTATGTTATAAATGACAATGTTCTTGATGAAATAAGAGACAGAGCAGATATAGTAGATTTAATTGGCGAATATGTTGACTTAAAAAGGTCAGGTTCTAACTATATGGGACTCTGTCCTTTTCATTCTGAAAAAACTCCTTCCTTTTCTGTTTCTCCATCAAAGTCAATCTTCAAGTGTTTTGGCTGTGGAGTTGGCGGAGATGTCATTACCTTTATTATGAAAAGGGAAAACTTAAATTTTCCTGAAGCTGTAGAATTTTTGGCAGAAAAATATAATGTAAGGCTTTCTGAATATAAAGATGAAAATAAAGAAGCTAAAGATAAGAGAAATAGGCTTTACGAAATAAATAGAGAAGCGGCAATGCACTTTTTAAATAATTTTTCATCATCACAAAAGGCACAAAAGTACTTAAGGGACAGGGGTCTAAATGATAAGACAATAAGGGCCTATGGACTTGGCTATTCTAAAGATTCCTGGACAGACTTATACGACCACTTAATAAAATTAGGTTACAAGGAAGAGGAACTTTTAGAATTAAATTTAATTTCTAAAAGCAAAAATGGAAATTACATTGACAGATTTCGCGACAGGGTTATGTTTCCAATTATAAATAGAAATAATAAGGTAATTGCTTTTGGAGCAAGAGGATTTGGTGATGCTAAGCCAAAATATTTAAATTCAAGGGAAACGCCTATATTTCATAAGGGAAGCAACCTCTTTAATATGAATATAGTATCTAGAGAATCAAGCCGCGAGAGAATAATATTAGTTGAAGGCTACATGGATGTTATTTCTTTATACAATAGTGGTATAAATTATAGTGTAGCAAGCCTTGGTACTTCTCTTACTGAAGATCAAGCAGCAATTATAAAGAAGATGGCAAAAGACATATACATCTGTTATGACAGCGACAAGGCTGGTATTAACGCGACTTCAAGGGCAATAGATATATTTTTATCTAAATCTTGTAAGCCTAAAATCATTGAATTAGAAGGCGGACTAGACCCAGACGACTTTATAAAAAAATATGGAATGGAAGGCTTTGAAAATAAAATCAAGTCCGCTATTTCTTATATTGACTTTAAAATAAAAAAACTGAGGGAAAACTTTAATTTAGAAGATGCAGAGGGGCTTAGCAATTTTACTATTGAGTCTGCGAAAATTTTATCTAGCATTAAAAACCCCATTGAGAGAGATATTTTTGTAAAAGAATTTTCTAAAAAATATAATATTTCTTACAAGGCAATTGAAAATTATATAAATTATTTAAACAGAAATAAAATTAAAAGTGAGAAAAAAGAAAAGTTCAAGCTTAAGAAAAATACAAATGTTGTGAAAAGTACAAAAACTAAAGCACAAGAGGAATTATTATCATATTCTTTGCTTGACAATGATATTTACAATTATATCAAAAATAAAATTCAGGTTTTTTATTTTACTAATGCAATGACTAGGGCAAGCTTTGAAGAAATTCCTAAAATGTTTGAAGAAGAGATGGAAGTTTCTGAATTTTTAAATTTATTAGAGAAAAATAGGCTAATAGATTCTACTTTTAAAGAAAATATTTTAGGAATTATAAAAAATATTCATGTCGATGAAAAAATTGTAGATGAGTTAATTAAAACTGTAGAGAGAAATTATCTCCAAAAGGAAAAAGATAGAATCCTCGAAAACATTGATAAACTTCAAGGGGAAGAAGATAAAAATCTTTTACTCGACGCTTTAAAGGATCTTAAAGAGATTAATTTAAAGCTAAGTGAGTTGAAAGAGGAGGGCAATTATGAGTGAAAATTTAAAAAATAAGGATTCAATTGAATCAATAACAGAGCAGCTTTTAAAAGATGGCAAAAAAGATGGGAATCTTAGCTATGACGAAATAGGCGATGCCTTTGAAAAGTTTCAAATTGATTCAGACGATATAGATGAATTATACAAAACCTTCGAGAAGGAAGGTATCAATTTAGTCGACAAAAAAGATTTAAAAGATGACGATGAAGATGAAGTTGATGTTACTAAAGAAGATTTGTCAGTGCCAAAGGGCGTAACTGTAGATGATCCTGTCAGGATGTACTTAAAGGAAATTGGAAAAATTTCTCTACTTACTGCTGATGAAGAAGTTGAAATTGCAAAGAGAATGGAAGCAGGAGATGAGTTTGCAAAAAAGGAACTTGCTGAAGCAAATTTAAGGCTTGTAGTTTCCATTGCAAAGAGATATGTTGGAAGAGGCATGAGCTTTTTGGATTTAATTCAAGAGGGAAATCTTGGCCTTATGAAAGCTGTTGACAAATTTGATTACACTAAAGGCTTTAAATTTTCTACTTACGCAACTTGGTGGATTAGACAGGCAATAACAAGGGCAATTGCAGACCAAGCTAGGACTATAAGAATTCCTGTGCACATGGTTGAAACTATTAATAAACTTGTTAGAGTTCAAAGACAACTTGTTCAAGACCTTGGACGAGATCCACTTCCAGAAGAAATTGCTGCTGAAATGAATTTAGATGTAGAAAGAGTTCGCGAAATTCAAAAAATTGCACAAGAACCAGTGTCTCTTGAAACGCCAATTGGTGAAGAAGAAGATTCGCATCTTGGAGATTTTATACCTGACGATGAAATCCTATCTCCACAAGATGCAGCTACTTTTACACTTCTAAAGGAACAACTTAACTCTGTACTTGAAACTTTAACTGAGAGAGAAAAAAAAGTTTTAACTTTAAGGTTTGGACTTGATGATGGAAGGGCAAGAACTCTTGAAGAAGTTGGAAAAGAATTTGATGTAACTCGTGAAAGAATTAGACAAATTGAGGCCAAGGCGCTAAGAAAATTGCGTCATCCATCTAGGTCAAAGAAATTAAAGGATTATTTAGAATGATAAAATTATCGAATAGGCTAAAAAAAATTGCAGAACTTGTAGATTTTGGCGCAACGGTAATTGATGTGGGCACAGATCACGGATATGTGCCCAATTTTTTATGCGAAAAAAAAATCTCAAGGGACATTATTGCAACGGATATCTCAAAAAATTCTCTGGAGAAGTCAATTGATCTAACAAGAGAAATGGGAAATGAAAAATACATTAGAAATATTCTTGCCAATGGAATTGTAAGAGAAAATCGTGACAACATAATCATTGCAGGTCTTGGTGGCATTCAAATTGCAGAAATTATTTTTAATTCAATTGAAATTTCTAGGTCTGCAAAAAAATTAATTTTGCAGCCTATGCAAAAGACAAATATTTTGCGCAGAGAATTAAACAATATGGGCTTTGAAATAATTGATGAAGAGATAATTTTTGAAGATGACAGGTACTTTGAAATTATCCTTGCAAGATATTCTGGCAAAATAAAAAATTTAGAGGAAGTAGATTTTTATTTTTCAAAAAGTTTAATCGAGAAAAAGGACAAAGTTTACTTAGATTTTTTGAGGGAAAGGCAAAGAGAACTTGAAAAAATTTTAAGTAATATTAATAATGACAATGACAGAACTATAAAGAGAAGTGGTGAACTTAAAAGTTTATTAATAAGAACCAAGGAGGCAATAGATGAAATATCAAATAAGTGAAATTAAAAATTACATGGAAAATTGGGCGAGAGAAGACTTCCAACTTAGCTGGGACAACTCTGGCAGCCAAATTGAATTTAAGGGCGAAACAGATTCTGTTGTTCTAGGCTTAGATGTCACTGATAAATTAATTGATAAGGCAATAGAAATGAATTCAAAGCTAATTATAAGTCATCACCCCATGTTTTTTGGCGGAGAGAAAAGCATAATTGAGGGAACTTATAAGGGCGACAATATTATTGCTTTAATAAAAAATAATATTTCAGTTTTTTCCTATCACACTTCCCTGGATATTGCTGCTGATGGAGTAAATGACAGCCTCTTTGAAAAATTAAATTTAAAAAATAAAAAAACTTTTACTTTTGAAGAAGAAAAAGCCATGGGTTTAATTGGTGAACTTGAAAAAAATTATTCTCTGGAAGAACTTTTAAATTATTTAGAAGAAAAATTAGAAGTAAAAAAAATCAAAGTTTATGGAAGAGATAAGAGAGAGATAAAAAAACTTGCAATCCTTGGAGGTTCTGGAGCTGGCTTTATTTCTGATGCCCAAAAGGCTGGAGTGGACGCCTATATTACAGGAGATGTAAAATACCATGATGGACAAAGAACCTATGAAGAGGACCTTATTTTAATAGATGTAGGACATTTTTATTCAGAAAAAATTATTCTTCCAAAAATAAAAAAAAGACTAAGTGAAAAGTTTAGTGATTTAAATTTTTATATTGAAGAAGATAATAGCTTTGAGCTTGATATTTAAAGCTTTAAGTGTTAAACTATTTAAGTAAGTAAATTGGTCAACTGCACATATGTGAGGAAAGTCCGCGCTCCACAGAGCAGGGATGCTGGCTAACGGCCAGTGGGGGCGACCCCAAGGCAAGTGCAACAGAAATATACCGCCCTAGGGTAAGGTTGGAAAGGCGAGGTAAGAGCTCACCAGATCATTAGTGATAATGATGCTATGTAAACCCCATTCGGAGCAAGACCAAATAGGAATAACAGATGCTGCTCGCATCTGCCGGTAGGTAGGTTGCTAGAGATTATAGGTAACTGTAATCCAAGATTGATAGTTGACAAAACAGAACGCGGCTTATAGATTTGCTTACTACATAATTTAAACTCTTTTGACAAAAGTTACAAAATAGTTAAAAATAATTTAACTTTTTTGTAACTTTTTGTTGTTTTTTTGTAACAACTTTGCTATACTTAAATAGCAATAAAAAATGTACGCATATAATTATTTTTAGAAATATAAAATTCAGAGTATAGGAGTTGTTAGTATTGGTTTCCTTTAAGAATAAATTGCCACTTGGTCTATTTGCACTATGCGCAGTTTCAATAGTAGGCATGAAAGATACGGGAGTATTTATTAACGAACATGTACAAAGGACATATAGTGGAAATGAAATTGAATTTTCAATTGGTGAAAAAGTAGAAATCCTTGGAAATAAGGGCAGTGAATATTATGTCCAAAAGGGCAAGGCAAAAGTCACTATTCCACAAGAAAAAATTTTACTTACAGAAGTCAATGTTCCTACATATCAAATTGTGAAAGCAAGCCCAATTTTAGATGATAATGGCAAAATTATTAGAAGCTTGTTTATCGATGAATATGCAGTGGGCATTTCAGTAGACACTACTACAGCTAAAATTAAGTGCAACGACGGAACTATAGGCAATGTTAGTAGAACTGCACTTAAAAAAGTTTCTGATAAGAGAAACAATGTAACAGAAGTTAAAGTTAAGAACAATACTGTTGCCAGAAGTGACAGTGGAAAAAAATTAAATTTAAATAGAAATCAAGTTGTAAATGTAGTTGATTTTGACAATGGTCTTTTTGTCATTGAAAATAAAGGAACTTCTTACAATGTTGATGGCAAAGATTTAGATATTCTTTCTGGATTAAAGGTAGAAAAACCTGTAGCAGTAAAAGTTGATGAAAAAGCTGCTTTCTCTGCTGATGAAAAAGAAATTCAAGAAGTAATAAAATATAAAGATGTAAAAGAATTCAAAAAAGTTGCAGCACCTGATTCCTCAACAGCTGCCAAAGTAATATCTTCTGCAGAAAATAAACTTGGATCTACCTATGTATATGGAGATACTGGTAAAGAAGGATATGATTGTTCAGGTCTTGTTTATTCAATTTATTGCAATGAACTAGGAATTTCACTTCCAAGATCTTCAGCATCACAATCAACTTTTGGAAAACAAGTTTCAAAATCTGATTTACAAGAAGGAGATTTAGTATTCTTTAACACAACAGGTAATGGAGTTAGTCATGTTGGAATCTATGTTGGAGATGGAAAATTTATCCACGCTTCATCTGGACAAGGAAAAGTTATGACTTCATCTCTTTCAGAAGGATATTACCAAGATAGATTTGTTAACGCAACACGCGTGCTATAAATAATTTTTCATTAAGAGCCTTAGGGCTCTTTTTTCTTGTTAAATAAATTTTTATATTATAAATATTTTTAAGCAAATATAAATTTATAATACTTTTCTTTATCTAAAATGGTAAAATGATAGAAGAAGTAATAATTCAAATCGATAAAATTTTAAGGAGGAGAAATGAAAAAAAATAGTTTTTTTAATTCCTTAGTTTTTAAACTAATCTTAGGAATTATAATTGGTATTTCTGTAGGAAGAATTTCCAATGAACCAGCAATCATTGTAATCAACACTATTAAAAGAGTTATGGGAGACTTAATTGGATATATAGTTCCCCTAATAATCTTGGGATTTATCACTCCTGCCATAGTTTCTTTAAAGGAAAGTGCAGGTAAAATTTTAAGTGTAACTCTTGTCATTTGCTACATATCATCTGTTGGAGCAGCTACAATGTCTTTCTTGGCAGGAAGAGCTATTATACCAAAGCTTAACATTGCATCAAATGTTGGTGCAGGAAATGTAATACCTGATTCAATTTTTAAATTATCCATTGACCCAATTATGCCAGTTATGACAGCTCTTGTAACTTCAATTTTATTTGGAATAGCAGTAATAGTTACTAAATCAGAACACTGGGAAAATTTGCTCTTAGAACTTAATAAAATAATTTTATCCATTGTAAATAATTTTGTAATTAAAATTCTTCCAGTTTACATTGCAGCTACATTTGCAGTTTTATCCTATGAAGGAGCTATTATTTCTGAATTGCCAGTTTTCATAAAGATAATTTTAATAGTAATAGTTGGACATTTTATTTGGATGACTCTCATGTATTCAATAGCAGGAGCTATTTCAAAGACAAATCCAAAGGAAGTCTTCAAACATTATTTGCCAGCTTATTTAACAGCTGTAGGAACTATGTCATCTGCAGCAACTCTACCAGTTGCATTAGAATGTGCTAGAAAATCTGAGACTCTTGATCCAAAGATCAGAGACTTTGCAATTCCACTTTGCTCAAACACTCACTTATGTGGTTCAGTTTTGACAGAAGTTTTCTTTGTAATGACAGTTTCACAAATTTTAAATGGAAAGCTACCAGAAACTTCCAACATGATTGTCTTTATAGTTTTACTTGGAATTTTTGCAATAGCTGCACCAGGAGTGCCTGGTGGAACTGTAGTGGCATCTCTTGGACTTATCACATCAATTTTAGGATTTAACGACACAGGAACTGCACTTATGCTTTCAATTTTTGCTTTGCAAGATAGTTTTGGAACTGCTTGTAACGTAACATCAGATGGCGCAATTGCCCTAATGGTTACTGGAATATTTAAAAAAGTTCCAGGAAGGGGAAATAATAAAAAGCTAAAGGAAGCTTAATATTTTATAAAATATTTGACCAAGGATTCGTCCTTGGTTTTTTTATTTGTGAATTTTTCTTCTAATTTAATTTAAAATATTTTATTAATTTATTTTAAAATTTTTGCTTCCAATTAGAATTTTTATAATTATTTTGAGCTTCAAGATAATAATTAAGTTTTCTAAGACTTTACTTTAGAAATTATTTAATCAACTTTTGAAATTATATATATTAAGATAATAAATTTATTTAAAAAATTCTTATAATAATATATAAAAAATTTTAAAATTATTTATTAAAATTAAATTAAATGATAATAAATTTCAAAATTGGAGGAAATAAAATGAGTAAAGTAAATGTAATTTATTGGTCAGGCACTGGCAATACAGAAAAAATGGCAGAGGCAATAGTTAAGGGTGCTGAAGGAGCAGGCGCTGAAGTAAAACTAATCCAAGTTGCTTCTGCTACCGAAGATGATGTAAAAGATGTAGATAGAATTGCTTTTGGATGCCCTGCCATGGGTTCAGAAGAGCTTGAAGAAACTGAAATGAGACCTTTTATGGATAAGGTTAATCCACTTCTTTCTGGGAAAAATGTTGTCCTATTTGGCTCTTATGAATGGGCTGATGGCGAGTGGATGAAACTTTGGCAAGAAGAAGTTGAAGGCACAGGTGCAAAATTAGTTGATGATGGCTTTGCTGCCTATGATAATCCTGACGAAGATGCTCTAGAAGAGTGTGAAGCTCTTGGAAAGGAACTTGCAAGGTCCTAATTATGATTAAAAATTCTATTTTCATTGAATTTTTTGCTCAAATAAGAAATTTTAAAGATTTTGAATATCTTCACGCTCTAATTAAGTCCACTCTTGCACCAACTTATAAGGATTTAAAATTGGGTACAATGATGAATTTGAGAAATGGAAATAGACCCTTAAAGGACTTATGGTTAAAAAATAAAACTTTAATTGGAGATGCACTAGGTCTTGATTTTTTTGAGTTAAAGGAAGGAGAAGATTTCATCTTAGTTTATTTTTTCAAAAAAGATAAACTGATGAAAAAATTATCCAACAAAAAAATTTCAGAATTTTTAGATCTCATGGGTTATGAAAATTGTAGTCTAGTAGATGACTATCTCAGCCTTTTAAAAAGTAGATTTAGTGATAGCTGCCCCGATGAGATAGGAGTTTTTTTGGGCTATCCTTTAAAGGATGTAATTGATTTTAAGGATAGGGACAAAAAAATTTGCAAGTGCACTGGTTATTGGAAGTGCTTCAACGATGAAGAAAGTTCCAGAAAGGCTTTTGAAAAATTTGACCAAGTAAAAATTGTGGAAATGAAAAGTATTTTAGAAGGAATTTAAGACTGCTTAGGCAGTCTTTTTTTTTAGTTAAAAATGAAAAATTTATGATTCTATACTATAAAAATTTATAGATTATTTAGAAATTTTATTATAAAATATGAAGAACAAATAATTTATGCTAATGCGTTAAAGAAAAATATACTTATTGTTTACGCAATATATATTTTAAAATAAAATTTTAAGATTATTATAGAGGTGCTATGAAAAGATTAATTTTTAAGTTTTTAGGAAAAGAACATATTGACGATATATATGAGCTTACATCAAAAGTTTACGAAGGAATTGAGAATAAGGAAATTTTTTCTCACGACTCAAAGAGGGATTTGGAACACTTAATTGACAATGGTGGAGCCTTTGTAGGCGTCTATGATGGGGACAGGCTCGTTGCTTATAGGAGTTTAAAAGTCCCTGACAGAGAAGATAATTTGGCTTATGATGTGGACTTTTTTGTTGATCCTAAAAAGGTTATTATTAACGACACTGTTGTTGTCTTAAGGGAATATAGGGGAAGAAATTTACAAAATTTAACTAGAGAAAAGTTGGAAGAAAAGTTTAAAGATTCTGAATTTACCCATAAGATGTCAACAATCTCTCCTAAGAATCACAGGTCTTACAAAAATACTTTGGACTCGGGCTATATGCTAGTGGCATTAAAAAAGAAATATCCCGATGAACTATCTGAAGAGGGCTATGATAGATTTATTTTATTAAAATCGGAAGATATTAATTTTGATTTTACTGGAGAGGAAATTACAATTCATTCAAGTGAAACTGATAAGTTAAAGGAGGCTTTTGACTCAAACTATGTAGGTGTAGCTGTAGATGATGAGGGAAATATTTTGTTTAGAGAGGCAAAGATTGTTTAATTTTTATTTTAGCAGGTAATATTAATAAATTTATAAATTGTTAATAAAAGAAGAACTTAGGGTATAATAAGATTATAAGGATAGAGTATAAACATAAAATAATATATTTTAAATATAAGAGGAGGAATTAATTTGGATAAAGGATACAATTTTTTTGAAGATTATATGAATTCACAACAAAAGATGATGAATATGTGGCAAGACTATGCAAAGTCTTTTGGCGGAAGTAACTTCAATCCTTTTAGTGAAGAATATCTTTCAAGTTTTAATCAAATTTTTGGTGACTTAGGTAGTGCAGATTTCTTTAATTACAGAGGCACGCCAACTGAACTTGCGCAAAAAATAAAGGATACTTCTAAACTTTATTATAGCATTTATGAACTTTATAAAAATATTTATGACAAGAACATTGAGCCAACTAAGGAAAATATAGAAAGAATAATGAAACAATATAAGGAAGGCTCACTTCAATACATCAACAATTATCTTTTCCCATATATTCCTGTTGACCTCCAAAATCTAGTTAAACAATGCATAGGTGCTTGTGAAAGCTACAGAGATACGCTTATGACAGTCTATGGTCCTTGGATGGATACTTCTTCAGACTTAATGGATTCTGTAATGAAGGGAGCTTTTGCTGACCCTAAGGCTTTTCTTGAATTTTTCAAACTTTGGAAGAAAAATTATGGGGAAACTTTTGGTAAGATGTTAAACTCTCCACAATTTGGTATTGACAGAAATGCCTATGAAAAAAACATGAAGACAATAGATAAGTTAATTACATTTATGGGCAATTATCTAGAACTTACTATGATGCTTTCAAATTTAGTTAATGAATCTACAGAAAATGTTGTAAAAGAAAGCTTTGAAATGATTAAGAAGGGCGAAGCTCCTAAGACTTTTGAAGAATTTTACAATTATTGGAGAAAGAAAACTTCTAATGAGTTTGATAAATTGTTCTATTCTGATGAATTTTCTAAATTCTTAGGAAACTTTGTAGATTCTCTAATGCTTTTAAAGATTGACTTAGACCAAGTCATAGAAGAATCACTTAAGTGGTACCCAATACCAACAAATTCTGATATGGATTCACTTTACAAAACTGTTTACGAACTTAAAAAAGAAGTTAGAACTCTTAGAAAACATATTAGAGACAAAGAATTCGAAGAAGAAAAAAAGGACAATAAATAATAGGAGGTTATTGATTTGAAAAATGTTTTTGGAATAGATTATGTTAAGTCAATGTCAGATATGGTCGACTCATATGAAAAACTAATCAAGGGTGTAGATACTCTTATGAATGTTGACTACAGTGGCTTTGACGCAACTCCTAAGGAGCTAATTTTTCAAGAAGACAAGATGAAGCTCTACCACTATGAGCCAAAGGTAAAGGATCCAAATAAAATTCCGACCCTAATTGTTTATGCTCTTGTTAACAAACAATATATGATGGATTTGCAAGAAGACAGGTCTCTTATTAAAAACCTATTGGAAGGTGGACAAGATATTTATATCATCGACTGGGGCTATCCAACTATGGATGATAAATACATTGGACTTGAAGACTATATTAACGGCTATATGGACGACTGTGTTGACATAGTTAGAAGAAGACACAATATCGAAAAAGTTAATATTATTGGAATTTGTCAAGGCGGAACTTTTTCCTTTATTTACACTGCAACTCATGGAGAAAAAATTAATGCACTTGTTTCACTAGTAACTCCTATTGATTTTTCTACAGATGATGGACTTCTATTTAAATGGGGACCATATCTAAATCCAGAAAATATGGTAAAGGCCTTTGGAAATGTGCCAGGAGAATTTATGAATGCAGGTTTTGTATTTTTAAAGCCAATTGATTTAATGATGGACAAGTATGTTGGTGTAATTGATTCTCTTGACGATCCAAATAAACTTGCAAACTTCCTTCGTATGGAACACTGGATTTTCGATTCACCTGATCAAGTTGGACGAGCTTATCAAGAGTTTCAAGAAGAAATGTATCACAAAAATAATTTAATCAAGGGAGAATTTTATCTCGATGGCGAAAGAGTGGACCTTAAGAATGTAAAATGTCCAGTGCTTGCAATTTTAGGCACAAAGGATAACCAAGTTCCACCAAATGCAACTAGACCAATACCTAAGGCTGTTGGCTCAAAGGATGTTGAACTTGTTGAAGTTGAAACAGGTCACATTGGACTCTTTGTATCTGGCAGAAGCCAAAGGGAAGTTGCACCAAAGATAAATGAATTTTTGACAAGTAGATCTAAATAAAAAATTAACCGAGCTTTGATGCTCGGTTTTTTACTATATTTTAAATTGTGAGACTCCTTAATGGGAGTCTTTCTTTTTCTATATATGTAAAACATTATGGGACTTCTTATAAAAAACTTTTTTATGTGACATGGGGAGAAAATAAAAACTTAAAACTTAAAATATTAAATCAAGGATAAAAAAACAATAAAAAAAAAGAGTACCAAACTTGGTACTCTTATGGTGCCCAGAGCCGGAATCGAACCAGCGACACGAGGATTTTCAGTCCTCTGCTCTACCGACTGA
>NZ_CAMQAY010000031.1 GCF_946998875.1 uncultured Peptoniphilus sp.
GGAAGAACAGTAGCATCTGGAGTAGTATCTAAGATTCTTGACTAATCCTTTAGATTAAAAATAAATATAAAATAGGAGCAGGCAACTGCTCTTATTTTTTTGCAAATTTTTTGGGAAAAACTATAAAACTTCTCCTGTAATTTTCTTTTAAAAAGTCTATATGCTAAAATGAATTTACGGAGGTTTTATGAGCATATATAAGGGACTTAATAAATATAAAATTAGAATAATTGTTGTAATACTTCTTACCTTTGGCAATGCTCTGGGCGAACTTTTTTTGCCGCGACTTATGAGCCTTGTCATAGATAAGGGTGTGGCTTATGGTGACACATCTTATGTGCTAAAAATTGGAGCTCTCATGATAGTCGTCGTGATTTTAACTGTCATGTGCAGGGCATCTGCTGCCTATCACTCTTCAAAGACCACTATGGCTTTTTCAAGAGACCTGAGGTACAAGCTCTTTAAGAAAATTAATTATCTCAGCTTTGACGATGTTGAGCACTTTTCTATTTCATCACTTATTACAAGAACTACTGACGATGTAAACCAAGTTGAGCAAATGGTTTTAATGGGACTTAGACCGCTAATTAGAGGTCCCCTCATGTTTATCGGTGGACTCATCATGGCTCTTTCTACAAATGTAAAGCTGTCTCTTGTCTTTCCCCTTACCATTCCCTTTATTGGATTTGGAATTTTTTATGTCTTCAAAAGGGGTCTGCCCTACTTTCCAATTTTGCAGAGAAGGCTTGACAAGTTAAATGAACTTTTTAGGAGGAGGTTAACTGGTCTTCGCGTCATCAGAGCTTTTTCCAAGGACGACTACGAGGAAGAAATTTTTGACCAGGCAAACAAATCTTATCAAGAGATGGCAAGTCTTGTGAATAAACTTCTTGTCAATGTGAGACCCATGCTTGGCACCATTTTAAATTTTGGAATAATTTTTGTCCTCTACTATGGGGCAAAGTTAGTAGATATTAGAGACATGGGCATTGGCGAACTTATGGCATTCATTCAGTACATCACTCAAGTTCTCCTAGCCATGATCATGATGTCTTTTCTTCTTACCCTTCTTCCTAGAACTTTTGCATCTATGGAGAGGATTAACGAAGTTTTGGACTATGAAGCGACAAAAACTGGTGGCGAAAAAATTTTATCAGAGGAAATTTTTGACATTGAGGCAAGGGACTTGTCCTTTTCCTATCCCGATGCCAGCTTAAAAGTTTTAAAGGACATAAATTTTCATGTGAAAAAGGGCGAGACCCTTGGCATAATTGGCGGGACTGGTTCAGGCAAGTCAACTCTTTTAAGACTTCTCTTGCAATTTTACGAGCCAGGGGATGGTGAACTTTTTATTAACGGTATAGACATCAAGAGTCTAAAAAACTTTGGGCTTAGAGAGGAAATTTCCTATGTGCCACAGGAAAATTTCTTCTTCTCAAAAACTGTTGCTGAAAATTTATCCTACGCAAGGGAAGATGCTGAAGAAGAAATAATGCTGGAGTCCATAAAAAATTCCGATGCAGAGGAATTTTTGGGAGGAGATCCACTTAATAAGGAAATAGCAAGAGGGGGCAAGAACCTTTCTGGCGGACAGAGACAGAGACTTGCCATAGCAAGAGCTCTCACTCGAGATGCCTCAGTTTACCTCTTTGACGATTCTTTTTCAGCCTTAGATTATAAGACTGATTATGAGCTTAGACAAATTTTAAAGGAAAAACTTCAGGGCAAAATTGTTATTGTTGTGGCACAAAGAGTGGCTACGATTTTAAATGCCGACAAAATTTTGGTTTTGGAAGACGGTCAGGTGGCAGGCTATGGTAATCATGAAAGTCTCATGAAGACAAATGAAATTTATAGGGAAATTGCAGTGAGTCAGGGGCAAGCTTATGAAGAAGAATAACACAATTTTAAGGATAATTTCCTACTTAAAAAATTATAAGGGCCCTTTATTTCTTGCAATATTTCTTACTATTGGCTCATCTATTTTTGAAATAATTTCGCCAAAGTTAATGGGAAATATCACCACTAGAATTTTTGAAAATTTAAAGATGAAGACCAGCATAGACTTTGATTTCGTCATAAAAATTTGCATAATAATGGCTGTCGTTTATATTTTTCAAGCTGTCTTTGAATTTTTTAGGGGCAGAATTTTAGTAGATGTGACTCAGGACTTAATTGCAAGCTTTAGAAGAGAAATCTCCGAAAAGGTCAAGTACATTCCAACTTCTTTCTTCGACAAGAATAAGACTGGGGACCTTTTATCTAGGATGACTAACGATGTTGAGACTCTGGGAAAAAATTTGCAGCAGACAATTTCTTCAATCTTATCTTCTATTGTTTTAATTGTGGGCATACTCTTTGTCATGATAAAAATTTCTCCAAGCTTGACTTTAGTCTTTCTCTTTACCCTACCCATGACCTATTTTTCCACGAAATTTATTTCGAAAAAGTCTCAAGGATATTTTAGGAGGAAGTCAAGAGGTCTCGGCTCTATGGTGGGCTTTGTCGAAGAAAACTTTTCTGGGTCTGAACTCATTAAGGCCTTTAACTATGAAGAGAGATCAGAAAGGGAGTTTTTAGAAATCAATGACAATCTCTATGAGGTTTCCTATCGCGCCTCATTTATGACGGGCATCATGCTTCCAATTATGACCTTTATTTCAAACCTTGGCTATGTAATGCTTTCCATTGTGGGCGGACTTTTAGTGGTGTCTGGAAAATTATTTGTGGGAGACATTCAGGCAGTCATTCAATATGTGAGAAGGCTCTCCAATCCAATTGAGCAATTAGCAGAGATGGCGTCAATTTTTCAAGCTTCAATTGCTGCTGCCGAAAGAGTTTTTGAATTTTTGGACCAAGAGCCTGAAGTTGAACTTGTAAAGGATGAAATAAAAAGACCAGTGGAAGATATTGAATTTAGACATGTATATTTTTCCTACGATAAAGAAAAACCTGTCATCAATGACTTAAACCTTGCAGTTGAAAAAAATAAAACTGTTGCCATAGTTGGCTCAACAGGGGCAGGCAAGACTACTATTGTAAATCTACTTATGAGGTTTTATGATATTGATAGGGGTTCCATTAAGATAAATGACAAAGACATAAGAGATGTGTCTAGAAATAACTTGCGCTCACTTTTTGGTATGGTTCTCCAAGATTCATGGCTCTTTAGGGGTACAATTTATGAAAATATTTTGTATGGACGAGAAGATGCCACAAGAGAAGAAGTGATTGAGGCGGCAAAAAAGGCCTACTGCCACTCCTTTATAGAGAAACTGCCAAGGGGTTACGACACCATGTTAAATGAAGAGGCGTCAAATATTTCTCAGGGACAAAGGCAACTTTTGACAATAGCAAGAGCCCTCTTGTCTGACCCGGAAATTTTAATTTTAGATGAGGCGACTTCTTCTGTGGATACAAGGACAGAGGCGCTAATACAAAAGGCCATGAAAAATCTCCTTCACGAGAGGACAAATTTTGTAATCGCCCACAGACTTTCCACTATTGTAAATTCTGATGTGATTTTAGTTTTAGACAAGGGCGACATTGTTGAAAAGGGAAATCACAGAGAACTTCTTGCAAGAAAGGGAGTCTATGCAGAGCTATATAATTCACAATTTAAGGACTAGGAGGTCAATATGAAAGATTTTATTTTTGATGTTAGTACGAGAATTCTTTTTGGAAGGGACCAAATGAAAAATTTGGCTTCTGAAATAAAAAAATATGGAAGTAGAGTTTTACTTTCCTATGGCGGAGGCTCCATTAAGAGAAGTGGACTTTACGACGAGATAATAAAAATACTTGAAGAAAATAATATTTTTTACAAGGAACTTTCTGGCATTGAGCCTAACCCAAGAGTTGAGTCAGCAAGAGAGGGCGTAAAAATTATTAGAGAAAATAATTTGGACTTCATCTTGGCAGTGGGCGGCGGCTCTGTAATTGACCTTTCAAAACTCGTTGCAGGAGCAGTTTATCTTCATTGCGACCCATGGGACATTGTAATTAGAAAGGCAAAGATTGAAAGGGCGCTTCCTCTTGGAACAATTTTAACTCTTTCAGCAACTGGTTCTGAAATGGACAGGGGAGGAGTTATTACAAATCCTGAAACTACACAAAAACTTGGCTTCACATCAGCCTACACTCTTCCAAAATTCTCTATCCTAAATCCTGAGCTAACTTATACAGTTAATGCCAAGCACACTGCAGCAGGAATTGCCGACATAATGAGTCACACTATGGAAAATTATTTCACTTTAGGAGATGGAGCTTACATGCAAAACAGACTGGCTGAAGGAATTTTAAAAACTTGCATCCACTACGGACCTATTGCCATGAAAGAGCCAGAAAATTATGAGGCAAGGGCAAATATTATGTGGGCATCATCTTGGGCAATTAACGGTTTACTTTCTACGGGCAAGGCAACAGGATGGTCAGTTCACGCCATGGAACACGAACTTTCTGCCTTCTATGACATAACTCACGGCATTGGTCTTGCAATTTTGACTCCAAGATTTTTAAACCACATCTTAAATGATGACACAGTGGACATGATTAGGGACTTTGGCATAAATGTCTTTGGCATAAAGGCAAGTGAGGACAAGTTTAACGATGCCAAAAAAGCAATTTCACATCTTCATGCTTTCTTTGAAAATGACATGAACATACCAATGACTCTTGGTGAAGTTGGCATTG
Organism: uncultured Peptoniphilus sp.; assembly: GCF_946998875.1. Taxonomy (GTDB): domain Bacteria; phylum Bacillota; class Clostridia; order Tissierellales; family Peptoniphilaceae; genus Peptoniphilus_A. The sequence continues at coordinate 4,693 of NZ_CAMQAY010000031.1, forward strand.
ACGACAAAAAGCTTGAAGTCATGGCAGAGGCAGCAGCAAGACATGCTGGCGGCTCAATAAAGGGCGTTGTGGAACTTAAAAAGAGAGACATACTAGAAATTTATAAGGCTTCTCTATAAGTTTAAAAAATTTTTGGAAAAATTAAAAAAATAAAAAAGCACAAAAAAAGACGGGGACAAAAATCCTCGTCTTTTTAAAATTTTATTCTTAAGCTTCTACTGAATTTTCCCAAAGTCCGTGGATATTGCAATAGCTTAGTGCGTAAACTTCTCCACCCTTGTCAGTTTTTACAGCTGTTTCAACGCAAGGTACTGTAAAGATTTCGCCTTCGCCGTGTGCGCTAAATTCGTAAGAACCAACTTCAATTGGGAATTTTTCTCCTTCAGGTTTGAAGAATACTTTAATCCATGCAATGTGGTGTTCTAAAGTGTTTGGATGTTCGATTTCTTCTCCAACCATAGCCTTAATCTTTAGAAGACCTTCAGCCTTTTCTACGTGAATTACAGGAACGTGTTTTTCAGATTTAAAATCAGCAGTTTGTACTGTTTCAGTTAATTTCATTTTTATTACCCCCAAAAATTTATATTTTTACTACATAAAAGTTATTACCCCATTTAAATTAATTAACTCATTAATTTTAAAATAAGGAAAAAAACTTTTATATTTAGTATAATAAATTAGAGGTGCAAAATGGATAAAATAAAATTAATCGCCACTACAAATATGGGTCTTGAAGCTGTTACAAAAAGAGAACTAATAGACTTGGGCTATGAGGACTTAAAAGTAAGTGACGGAAAAGTTGAAATAGATTGTGATTTTAAGGACATTGCCATCTTAAATTTAAAGTTAAGGACGGCAGAGAGACTTTTACTCTTAGTTGACTCCTTTAAGGCAGAGACCTTTGAAGAACTTTTCGACAAGGTTTTTGAAATTCGCTGGTGGGACTATCTTGGCGAGGAAGATAATTTCATCATTCAAGGAAGAAGCAGGAAGTCAAAATTATTTTCTATTTCCGACTGCCAAAGGATTACTGAAAAGGCAATAATCGAAAAACTTAAGATGAAGTATAAAATTTCCTGGTTCGAAAAATCTGGTCCAAGAGTAAAAATTGAAGTTTCACTATTAAATGACCTAGCAGAAATTACCATTGACACATCAGGCGAGGGACTTCACAAGAGAGGTTATAGGGAGGTAAACTACAAGGCTCCCCTTTCAGAAACTATTGCGGCAAGTCTTGTTAAGCTGACTTTTTGGAACAAGGACAGGATTTTAGCAGATCCCTTCTGCGGCTCAGGCACAATTCCCATTGAAGCAGCCATGATGGAAAAAAATATTGCGCCAGGACTTATGAGAAAATTTGATTTTGAAAATTTTAAATTTTTCGACCCAGAAATTTTTAAGGAAGAAAAGAAAAAAGCCTACTCTGAAATAAAATACGATGAAAAATTGGAAATCTTAGCATCAGATGTTTCCTATAAGGCAATAGAAATTGCCAAGTCAAATGCAGAGATCCTAGGTCTAGAGGAAGACATCTCCTTCTTCCAAAAGGACATAAGAGATTTAGACCTACCCGATGACTATGGCGTCATCATAACAAATCCACCCTATGGGGAGAGAATTGGTAAGGAAGATGTTGACCAGCTAAATAAAGAGTTGGGCGAGCTTGCGAAAACCTTAAAGACTTGGTCTTTTTATGTAATTACTGCCAATGAAAACTTCGAGAAAAATTTTGGCAAAAAAGCTGACAGAAATAGAAAATTATACAACGGCAGAATTAAGACATACTACTACCAATATTATGGTCCAAAGCCAAAAAGATAATTGTTATGTGAATCTTAATTTGCTATACTGTAAACAATAAATAAAGGTGGTGAAACATGGAAAAATATTTAGCTGAAGAAAGAATAGAGGATAAAATTGACGACAAAATTGATTTTCAAGTTCTAAATGCCATTGCAGACTTAGTTCGGGTTCTTGACTATAATGAAAAAGTCGTCTTTGTCAACAAGGCAATGGAAGACCTCTTAGGTTATGACAGTGACAAAAAAGTTTGCATCTTGGGCGAAGATCTCTTTGATCCAGAGATAACTAGGCGGGCACTTTTAAGCGGCGAAGTTATCCAAAGAGAAGAAAATATTGGCAGCATGGTTTTTTCCGTAAAGTGTTCACCAATTATAAATAAAAAGGGAGAAATCCTTGGCGTAGTTGAAGTTTTTAGAAATGTAACTATGGCACGAAAGTTGCAAAGGGAAATTATCGAGAAAAATAGGTTCATGACCAGTGAAACTATGGCAGCCTCACTTATCCAACAGACAGTCTTGCCAGAGAGGGGCTTTATAAAAAACTTGAAGGTAAATTATGTTTACAGACCTTCTACAATTTTAAGTGGCGACATGTTTGATGTCTTTGAAATAGATGATGACCACATAGCTATCTACATAGCCGACTCTGTTGGTCACGGCTTTGCTGCCTCCATGGTTACCATGTTTATTAAGTCTGTTGTGAGGACTCTTGATAAGCTTACTCTCATTTCGCCCCAAAAAACTCTCTCTGAACTTTGCACAAGGTTTACTAGCCTAAGGCTTGAAATAGAAAATTATTTCACTTGCTTTTATGGAGTTTACAACACAAAAAAGAAGAAATTTGTTTTTGCCAATGCAGGCCATTTGCCTCTGCCAATAATGGTTAGGGACAGAGAATTTATGAGCTTAGAATCAAAGGGCTATCCAATTTCAAGATTTTTTGCCAGACCTGATTATGAAGAGAAGGAAATAAAACTTTATTCAGGCGATTACATTTTGTTTATGACAGATGGAGTTGTGGAGGCAAGAAATTCAAAGAAGGAATCCTTTGGCTACGAGAGAGTCCACAATATTATCTTAGAAAATAATAAGGATGTCCTAGAAATTTTAGATAACGAGTTAGAAGAATTTGATGACGAAGAACAGACAGACGACATCTCAATGCTTCTTATTAATGTTTGGTAAATAAAAAAGCTCACCACTTGTGAGCTTATGAATTATATTCAGGCAATTTTTCTTTTAAAGAAATTTTTGCCTGTTTTTTTATTGCAAAGGAAAGTGCCATTGCCACAGCGACATAGCCTATAATTATAAATTTAACAAAACTTACTGACCCAAAGGCCATATAGAGCCTAAAAATTATAAAGGCTGAAAGTGCCATTGCCGCCATGCTAAGTATTCCAAAGAGAAATACTGGGAAGTTTCTCTTAACTGCATCTTGAGGGTTTTCCCAATCAAGCTTTGGATATTTTATGCCATAGTAAATTCCAAAGGAAGATGAGGCATAAGACCCAAGGCAGGACCCTATTAGCATAGCCAAAATATATAGACCATCAAAGCCTATGAGGTAGGCTAAAAATATTATTATTGGAAAAGTTGATATAAATTGAAATAAGCTTGAGCCCAAAATTCTTCCCTTAATCTGATCTTCATAGGAGATGGGAAGAGTCTGCATTAGATAAATATTTTTCCCTTCGCGAGTTATGCTTGTGATAGACAGGGGTGTCATAAAGGCTGCATAGAAAAATAGTCCTATTAATAGGGCAAAGAAGACATCAATTTTTCCAAAACCGAAAGACTCTGTATTGGCAAAAAATTCTTGAATGTGTTTTATACTTTCGCCCTTTAAAAATCCAAAAATCATGAGGATTGGAAACATAAAAGCTCCACTTGCCAAGTTAAAAAAGTAAACGGGCGTCTTTATTACATTTGCCACATCTTTTTTTGCAAGAGAAATTGCAATAGATGTGTTTTTATTTTCTCCCTTTCTCTTTGCCCTTGAGCCTGATGTATTTGCCCTTAAGACTCCAGCTATCATTAACTTTGAGAGGGGAAAGCTTAGGATAAATAAAATTAGAGCCATAAGAAGAAGTATACCAAGGCTTATAAAAAAGCCTGGGATATTATTCATCACATAAATTTTATCCACTAGATAAACTTGTGGGAAGAGGTGCTTTATAAACTTTATTATGTTTTTTTCTACAAATTCTTTTGAAAGATCTGATCTGGCGATAAGCTGTGGTGCCAAGGTCGCCCCAATTCCAAAAATAAAACCAAGAGCCTGAAGTAGATTTTTTAGTCCACCTATGCCTGCAAAGGCCCTCATAAATAAAATCAGGATAATTGACATAATTAAAAGTGTAAAAATAATATTTGATAAATTCAAAAATACTATGGAGAAAAATTTAAGAAAATTTAAATTTCCATATTTTGTCAGTGGAAAGACCATGGGAATAAAAACTATGAAGCTAACCACAAAGACTGTTATGATAGAGCCAAGAATCTTTGATAGATAAATATTATTTTGCCTAAGGGGAAGGGGAAGTAGGAGTTCCACATCCCTAGAGTAATAAATTTTTGAAATAATTCCTGGGCTGGTAAAGACTATGGTGCCAAGAGAGACAAGGCCAAAGAAGACCATTAGGACCAGGCTTTCCTTTCCAAGCTTTGCCATGGGAATTATGAAGCCAAGAATTAAGAAAAAATATAAAAAGGCAAGGTAGAAAAATAAAATTACAAGGCCTAAAACTGTTAGAACCCTAAAGTCACCGCCATTTTTTGAGGGCTTTTTTAGGGGAGCCAGAAGACTCAGGTAGAGGTCTTTTTTTAAAAGAGTCTTTAATTCAAAAAATCTATTCATAAAATCACTCCGTAAGCTCTAAAAATATTTTTTCAAGACTTCCACTGTCCTTGGCAGCAGCCTTGATGTCATCGAGACTTCCCTCTGCAATTAATTTTCCCTTATTAATAATTGCAATTTCGTCGCACATTTTTTCTGCAACTTCCATTACATGAGTGGAAAAGAAAACTGTGCCGCCGCCATCAGCCACTTCTCTCATAATATTTTTTAGCCTAAAGGAACTTTTTGCATCAAGGCCAACCATGGGCTCATCTAAAATTAAAAGCCTTGGCTCGTGAATTAGGGCGCCTATTAAAACTATTTTTTGCTTCATGCCATGAGATAGGGTAGAAATTGTGGCGTCTAAATTTTCTGTCATCTCAAAAATTTCTGCATACTTTTTTATATTTTCATTTCTCTTTTCTAAGCTCATGGAGAAGACATCTGCCATAAAGTTTATATACTGCCTAGCAGTCATGGTCTCGTAGATGTCGGGGTTGTCTGGCACATAGGCAAATTTTTTCTTTGATCCAATGGGGTCCTCTAGGGTGTCAATGCCGTCGATTTCAATTTTGCCGCTGTCTTGCCTAAGCATGCCCACAATCATTTTTATAGTTGTAGTTTTGCCTGCGCCATTGGGTCCTAAGAAGCCATAGACTACTCCATTGGGCACATCTAAACTTAGGTCATTTACAGCAATTTTTGTGGCAAAAGTTTTTCTCAAGTTTTCTATTTTTATCATGTTGCCTCCAGTTATGAAAATTTTTATAAAATTCATATCTAAAATGTTTTAAACTCTTTAAATTTAAAATTATCTTATAATAAAAAATTTTACCTGTCAATTCTATTTTGAAAAGAATCTAAATAGAAAGGCAAAAAATTTTACAAAAAATCTTTGCAAAATAAAAGACCCCGAAGGGTCTAATAAATTATGCGCCGAGATAGGCTGCCTTAACACTTGGATCACTTAAAAGTTCCTTGGCAGATCCACTCTTTACAATTTTTCCAGTTTCAAGGACATAGGCTCTGTCAGAAATTTTAAGAGCCAGATTTGCATTTTGTTCTACTAAGAGAACTGTTACGCCAATCTCCTTGAAATTTTTTATTACATCAAAAATCTTTTCAACAAAGAGGGGAGAAAGACCCATGGAAGGCTCGTCTAACAAAATTAATTTTGGTCTAGTCATCATGGCACGACCCATGGCAAGCATTTGTTGCTCGCCACCAGAAAGGGTGCCTGCTCTTTGATTTTTTCTCTCTTCAAGAATTGGAAATCTTTCATAGATGACCTTTAAAATTTCCTCGTCGCTTTCCTTTGGATTTTTCACAGCAAAGGCGCCAAGCTTTAAATTGTCAAGGACGGATAAGTCTGTAAAGACTCTTCTGCCTTCAGGCACTTGGGCAATTCCCATCCTAGTAATTTCATGTGCCTTAGCCTTACTTACATCCTTATCTAAAAATCTAAGAACGCCACTTTTTTTGGGGATGAGCCCCGATATACTTTGAAGGGTTGAAGTTTTGCCAGCGCCATTGGCACCTATTAAACAAACTATTTCTCCTTCATTTACATCGAAGCTTACGCCCTTTAGTGCGTGTATATTTCCATAAAATACATTTAAATCTGTTACTTTAAGCATTGCTACCTCCAAGATAAGCTTCTATAACTCTAGGGTCGTTTATAACATCGCGAGGAAGACCTTCAGTTAGCATCTTTCCATAATTTAAAACAGCAATCCTTTCGCAAATGCCAAGGACAAGTTTCATGTCGTGCTCAATTAGTAGAATTGTAATATTAAATTTGTCACGAATAAGTCTAATTGTTTCCATAAGCTCTTCTGTCTCTTGGGGATTCATGCCAGCAGCAGGTTCGTCTAGGAGGAGAAGTTTTGGATTAGTTGCCATGGCTCTTGCGATTTCCAATTTTCTTTGGTCGCCATAGGACAAGGTGTTGGCAGAGAAATTTTTAAACCTATCTAAGTTAAAAATTTTCAAAAATTCCATGGCACGAGTGATGCCCTCATATTCTTCCTTCCAGAATTTTTTTGTCCTAAACATTCCATCTATTAGTCCATATTTTATTTCATCATTTTGGGCAACACGAACATTGTCAAGGACAGACATATAACCAAAGAGCCTGATGTTTTGAAAGGTTCTGGATATACCCTTTTCAACAAGCTTGTGAGGCAAAAGACCATTTATTCTTTCGCCCTTTAATAGGATTTCTCCTTCAGTGGGAGAATAAACACCTGTCACCATATTAAAGACTGTGGTCTTGCCAGCGCCATTGGGACCAATTAGTCCAAAGAGTTCGCCTTCCTTT
>NZ_CAMQAY010000032.1 GCF_946998875.1 uncultured Peptoniphilus sp.
TTTGTTGGAAAAAACATTGAACTTACAGAATCTTTAAAGAACGTGGCAGAAAAAAAATTCTCCAAATTGGATAAATACTTTTCTGAAGAAGCCAATGCTAGAGTTGTTTTCTCTACTGTAAGAGAAGAACAAACTGTGGAAGTTACAATATTTTTACCTAAGACAATTATTAGAGCAGAAGAAACTACAGACGATATGTACTCTTCAATGGATAACGCTGTGGATGCACTTGCTAGACAAATTAGAAAACACAAAACTAGATTAAAGAGAAGATACCAAAATAACGAAACTATTAGATTCGATGAAATTGTTGAAAAAGAAAAGGAAGAACCTGAAAACAAAATCGTAAAGAGAAAGAATTTTGAACTTAATCCAATGAATGAAGAAGAAGCAATTCTTCAAATGGAACTTTTAAATCATAATTTCTTCGTATTCTTAGATGCAGATACTGAAGCTGTTTCTATTGTCTATAAGAGAAAAGATGGCAATTACGGAAAAATTGAAGTATAAAATAAATTTTAGGGACGCTTAGGCGTCCTTTTTTTGTGTAAAAAATTTTCCAGCCAATAAATTTTAATAAGAAAGATAAAAAATAATTTTACACTAGGTAAATATTAATTTTACATTCCTCTGTTACATTATAGCTAAAGAAAATCTAGGAGGAATAAATGAAAAGTTTTAAAAAAGTTTTGGCAGTGACACTTGCAGTGGCAACTCTTGCACCAAGTTTTGCCTTTGCTGAAAAGAAAGATTATGGCAGTGCCAAAAATGTAATCATGATGATACCTGATGGCATGAGCATAGAAGCATCAACTACAGCAAGATGGATGACTAAGGACAAAAAATTTGTAATGGATGATTTGGCAACAGGCCTTGTTAGAACAAACAATTCAAACACACCTATTGCAGACTCTGCTCCAGCAGCCACAGCTATGGCAGCAGGTATTAAAACTGAATCACCCTTCGTTGGATGTTATCCGACTAAGGGCGGCATGCCAGGTTCACCTGAAATTGAAAAGGATAGGGCAAAACAACCTGTAGCAAATGTTCTTGAAGCTGCTAAGAGAAGCGGAAGATCCACAGGCATTGTTTCAACTTCAAACATTCAACACGCAACACCAGCTGACTTCTCAGCCCACAATCCTGACAGAAATAATTATGAAGACCTAGGAGAACAACAAGTTTACCAAGACATGGAAGTAGTTCTAGGAGCAGGCAGCACTTATTTAAGTAAGGAAACTAGAAAGGACAAGGAAGACCTTCTTTCTGAAATTAAAAACAAGGGCTACGATTATGTAACTACTAAAAAAGCAATGGAAGATTCAAAGGGCGACAAAATTTGGGGCCTTTTCGAAGACAAATCCTTCCCTTATGAAATAGATAGAGATAAAGTAAATAAACCATCTCTTGCAGAAATGACTGACAAGGCTCTAAAGGTGCTTTCAAAAAATGACAAGGGATTTTTCTTAATGGTAGAAGGTTCAGAAGTTGATTGGGCTGCTCACTCCAACGATCCCGTTGCACTTGTTCATGAAATTAAAGCCTTTGACGATGCAGTAAAAGTTGCCAAGGATTTTGCAGACACACATAAGGACACTGTAATTGTAATTGCAGCAGACCATGGAACTGGCGGAATAACTTTTGGACACAGAAATATATCTCACGGCTACGATAAGAGGCCTCTTAACGAATTTACAGATTTAATTTTATCTGCAAAAATTTCTGTAACTAAGGCAGCCGAAGAAGTTAAAGAAGACAAATCTAATGTAAAAGAAGTAATGGCAAAAGATTTTGGCGTAAAAGATTTGACAGAAGAAGAAATGAACTTAATAAAAAGTGAAAAAGATGTAGTTTCAGCAATGGGAAGAATTATCTCAGCAAGAAGCCACATTGCATGGACAACTGGCGGTCATGTTGGCGGAGATATAGGTCTTTACTCTTACTCAACATCAGATAAGGCAGAAAGACTAATTGGAACAGTTCACAACTATGAAATTGGAAGATACCTTGAAGATGTACTTGACCTTGATTTAGACAAATTAACTGAAGAACTTTATCAACCAATTAGAAAGGGCTTCGAAGATAAGGGAGCTAAAGTTGAATTTAAAAAGAAGGGCGAAAATGATTACGAAGCTATTGTAACAAAGGGCGAAGACAAAATTGTATTCCCAGTATCCAAGAACTACGCAATTAAAAATGGAGAAAAAGTTGAACTTGGCGGACTTACAATTTATAGCACAAGAGCCGTATATGTTCCACAAAAAGCTTTTGACCTAGTTAAATAATAAAATTTTTAATAAATCCAAATATTTGATAATCCTAATTAGATTTCAAAACCATCAAAAAAACTGCAGCTACCTTGACAGCTGCAGTTTTTATTTTTTTTCAATATTTGCAATTTCTCTTTGAATGAAGCGACCAGCCACATTGGCAATTTCCTTTACACTTTTGATTTTAATATAATTTCTTCCAAACAAAAATTTTGCATTTTCTATTTTGTCGCTATTTAATATTGCCGATGCGTGAATGCCAAGTTTTTTTAACTTGTCCAATTCCTTTTTAGTGTCCTCTAAAGAGGCTTCTTCAGAATAATTTTTTGAGCCAAAAAAGTTTTTTGAAGCCAGAGGTCTTATGTCGCGAGGATGGGCATCAGTTAGGGCAATTAAAAGATGATTTTCGTTTTTTAAATCAACTAGGTTTTGGTAGGCGCGATAAAAAAGTCCGTCACGATTCCAACCAGCTGTCCTATACCTAAAAATTTTCTCAAAGTCACACTTCTCTTCATAGTCTTTTAAGATTGTTATGACGGTGTAGTCGCCTACAGTCTCGTAGGAAATCACACGATTTAATATTTCATTGTTTTCAAGAGACTTGGACACAATATATGCCTCAATGGCAATGTCGCTTTCAAGTTCCATTAAAGAGGCTGAAGCATCTAGGATTAAATCCACCTTTAAGTAAGTGTTGAGATTTAAAATTTTCTTGGAAAAAATATTTACCTTGTCAGAAATCATGGACTTGTAGGCAAGCTTTGAAATGAGTTTGCCGCTATTAGTAACCACTTCTTCCATGCCGGAGTGATTGGAAAGAGCCAGCCTAATTTTTTTTGATAAACTTTTAATTTCGTTGTTGTAAAAATTTCTGTTTTCCTTAAACTTTAAGAGATGCCTATTTATTGTCTCGTCATCAAAATTTTCCTCATCAAGATTTTTGTGACTCTGACCTCTTGTAAAGTGAAGCCTTGATTTTTTGTGGGCGCCAAATAAATATTTCTCCTCAATTAACTTCATTTCATCCTCAGAATAAATTGACTTGCCAAAGGTGTCTTCAATGTATTTTTCTTTTTCTCTTCGCCTTTTTAGGGCAAAGGAATAGAAAAAGCCAGTGATGCCAGAAGTCTTTTTAGCTTGAAAGTCGCCGAAAAGAGTAGGACTATTGGACCTTTCAAGTTTGACAAAGCCCAGGCTATCAAAGAGGGTGAAATTTTTAAGGGGAGAAATTTTTAAAACTTCATTTTCCTTGTAATTTAAAACTTCACGAAAAATATTTAGGATTCTCTCTTCCAAATTTTTCTCGTTAGTGTCACCTTGAAGCCTTAAATTTTCAAAAATATTTTCTCTCTTGTCGCTTAAATTATAGGGCCTTTCCAAAATATTATTGACTTTTTTAAGCTGCATCTCGAAAAATAAATTTTCTTTTAGAGCCAAATTTTTTCTCTGCAAATCGTACTTATCTTCCAAAAATTTTTCTGCGTAAATCTTGCGTAGAGATGTCAAGACTTTTCGAGACTTAACTTCTTTTTCATAGACTAAATCTTCTAGGAGAAAAATGGCAAATAAATCAAATTTATCTCTATGGAGATTGTACTGCCAATTGTTAAAAATTTTTTCTAAATTTTCGCTGCCAAAATATTTTGCTGAAAGCCCAATTATTAAATTTAGATAAAAGTCAGGATTGCCAGAAATATCTTCGCCAGTAATAAAGGGCTCAGACAGGTAGTCCATAGAGCCGTCCCAAATTATATTTTTTATTCGATTTTCTTCTTTTCTTGAATTTTTATTGGTCATAGTAAAAATCACTCTTGGAAAATATCTTTAAAATATAAATTTTCTTTAAATCTCGACTTTATTAAGTCCTTTAAAAGTTCTTCTTCATAGGAATCAAAGAGCTTATTCGCAATAGTAAGTTCGAGAGCAGAAATCAAAGACAAATCTTCTCTCACAAGGTCAATTGCATCGAAAATCCCCCTAAGATCTGGTGCAGTTCTGGAAATTTCTCCTGCCTCTGCCTTTAATTTTAAATCGTAAAAGAAAAAGGCAATGTTTCCCACATACTCATCCTTCATACTTGGATATTCTTTTTTAATAAGTTCAACAAGTCTCTCGCGAGATATAAGGGGCATCTTTATAATTACAAAACGAGAGAGAAGGGCTTCATTCAATTCTCTTGTGCCCTCGTAGCCATAATTCATTGTGGCAATAAATCTCGTTGCAGGATGAAGTTTAATTATGTCGTAGCCTGGTATATCAATTATTCTTCTGTAGTCCAGTATAGAGTGAAGGACTGCCATGGCTTCATTTTTTGCCATATTGATTTCATCTAGGACAACAAAGCCACCACAATTTGCAGCCTTTGTTATAGGTCCCTCTCTAAAGAGAACATTTCCATTTTTTAATGTGTCGTCTCCAATTAATACTGAGCTGTCAATATTTATGTGAAAGGACAAATTCCAAAGAGGCCTTTTAAAAAGATAGGCGAGATTTTCCGCCAAAACATTTTTGCCTGTGGACTTGTCTCCAACTAAGAGAATATTTTTGCCAGCTAAAACTGCAGAGACTGCCTTTTGTAAAATTTCATCGCCAAAGTAAAAGAAGTGAGGTTCTGGAATTCTGTCTTTATATTTTTCGTCTAATTCATAAATTTTTTTAAATTCTTCTATTTTTGTATTTCTCATGTTATCACTTTTCAATTGAATTTATTTCGTTCTCAACATATAATTTTTTAAAATTTCCAAGGCCCATGGCAGATATTATTATCTCCATGTCTTCCCGCCCTTCCAAGTAAAGTTCAAGAGTTGGATTATAAAAAATTGATATGCCTGAAACTTCTTCCTTTTTATACCTACTGATGTCTTCATCATCCTTTATGCTTATGTCAAAGTCAAAGCTTCCAACGCCGCAACAGCAAGCCTTGACATCAACATCAGGATTTACAAAAATTTTATCTATATTTTTATTTTTAAGATAAGTTAAAGCCTTATCCTTTAGTATAAAATTCATAAAATCTCCTAAATAAAAAAAGGTGGCATTTCCAGCCACCTCTTACTTAAAAATAATTAATCTAAAATTTTAAAACAATTAATCTAAAATTATAGATTCAATTCTAGTTTTGTTCTTTTTACCAAGTTTAATTACGAAGTAAGCATATAATACTGAAATAACTCCTGCTGCAGGGTATGCAATCGAGAATGGCATTCCAAGTCCAAGACCTTTAATGTTAATAATAAATGAGAATACTATAAATACATAGAAGATTCCTGGAAGTAGAGTAATAATATAATTCTTACCTGTATCAATTAAATAAATAGTGGCAACAGCTAAAGCGAAAGTTGCTACGAATTGGTTTGTGAAACCAAAGTATCTCCAAAGTAGGTTAAATCCATTAGGATTTGTCTTTGCAAAGTATAGGATTGCAAAAGCTGGGATAAATAATACAGCAGCAAGTCCAGCTCTCTTTGAAGGAGCTTTTTGGTCAATATTTAATTCTTCAGCAATGATAAGTCTTAGAGATCTAAATGCAGTATCACCAGAAGTGATAGGAAGTGCAATAACACCAAGAACTGCAAGAAGTCCACCAACATTACCCATGAAGTATTTAGAAACTTGGCCAACCATAATTGTTCCCGGAGTGTCAAGTTTAGCAACGCCAGAAGAGAATAGAACCATTGCACCTGCTGCCCAAACCATGGCGATGAAACCTTCAGCGATCATAGTTGAGTAGAAAGTTGTTCTAGCTTCTGATTCAGATTTAACAGTTCTAGAAATAAGTGTTACTTGAGAACCGTGGAAACCTGATAAGATACCACAAGCAACTGTGATAAAGAATGATGGGATAAACTTTTGTCCAAGTGGGTGTTTTGCAAGAAGACCAGCATTTTCAAATGCCAAGTGTCCTGAACCCTTAATAAAGATTCCAATAAATACTCCAATAGCAGAGATAATTAGGAAACCACCAAAGATTGGATAAATTCTACCGATTAATTTATCGATAGGAAGTACAGTTGAAGCTATGTAGTAAGCAAAAATTACTGCATAGATGATCCAAATAACATTTGAATCAGCACCAACTTTAAGAATATCATTTGCGATTAAGTCCCCAGGAGTGTAGACAAAAACTACACCAGTAAGTAGAAGTAAGATTGCAATAACAATATTGTAGAATTTACGAACTCCATCGCCAACGTACTTTCCAACGAGTTTAGGAACTTGTGATCCGCCATTTCTCATTGAAATAAAGCCAGTCATGTAATCATGAACTGATCCTGCAAATACGCATCCAAGTGGAATTGCTAGAAAAGCAATAGGTCCAAAAAGAATACCTTGGATAGGTCCAATGATTGGTCCCATACCTGCAATGTTTAGTAGATTGATGAGCCAGTTTTTCTTTTCGCTCATTACTACATAGTCAACTCCATCAGCTTTTCTAACAGCTGGAGTTTCTCTGTCGTCTGGTGCCAATTGACTTTCTACATATTTTGAGTAGAAAAATCCGCCACCAAGCAATATTATAAGTCCAATAATAAATAGTAACATATAAATCCTCCTTTACTTTTATTATTCTTAGTTCAATTATAGAACAATGAATTTATAAATTCAAGGAATAGCATTGAAGAATATCAACGCATCAATCGTTTGCAAAAGATTCTGTAAAAATGTTTTTACAAAGTTTTTATTTTAAATATTCTTTTAAAAATTATTGATATTATTTGGGAAAATTTATGGGAGCTTTTAAGAAAAAACTTATAGAAAAGTAAAATTTTATTAAAAATATTATTGGAACTTAAAACATTTAATAAGTTGAAAAATTAGAAAAATCTTAAGAGGATTAATGGACTTAGGTCCATAAAGATGTTTTTAGACAAAAAAATAAGGCTTACGCCTTAAAATAAATTGGTCGGGGTGAGAGGATTCGAACCCCCGGCCCCATGGTCCCAAACCACGTGCGCTACCAAACTGCGCTACACCCCGACATGAAAAGTTTACAAGAATTTTATATTCTTTATATACAATTTTCGAACAGATATTATTATAACATGAAAAAAATTTTTGTCAAAGACTTTTTAAAAAAATTTTAAAAAGCACTTAGAAAACTATTATAGTTGATTTATAAAAAGATTACAACTAAAATATAAGTATTATTAAAAAAGGAGGTAACATGAGAGCTATTATATTTGATTTAGACGGAACCTTGGTGGACTCCATGGGATATTGGAGAAGAGTTTCTCGTGACTTCATGAAGACAAAGGGAATAGACATAGAAGACAGTGTGCAGCACAAGATGACTACAATGAGCCTTAACACTTCCCTTAGGTATTTAAAGGACTATTACAAGTTAAGTGAAAGCTTTGAAGAACTTTATCATGGTTTTAGTGATACAGTAAAAGATTTTTATTCCAACAAAGTTAAGTTAAAGGACAATGCCCTAGAAATTTTAAAATATTTTAAGGATAGAGACAAAAAGATTGTCATAGGAACATCAACTGCAGAAGGCTTTGCGGACATAGTAATAAAAAAATACGGCATAGACAAATATATTGAAGGACTTTACACAGCAGATTCAGTTGGCCACATCAAGGGCGACGAAAAATTTTTCACTACAATAACTTCTGAAATAAAGGAAGAGCCAAGGGATGTATATTTAATTGACGACTCCTATCTTGCCCTTAGGACTGCCAAAAGTGCAGGTCTTGAGACAGTGGGCATCTACGATGAAAACTCCAAGGACAAGTGGCACTTAGTTGTAGATGAAAATAAATATTCTATAACAAATTTAATAGAGCTAAAAAATATATGAAATTATTTTTATTTTTTGCAGCAAGGACCATACCTGCCTTCATAATTACCTTTGTAGCATTTTCTCTTATTAGAGTAAAATTTTTCTCCCAAAGAAAAATAAAGTCGAATGGCTTTAGAGAATTTCTACTTAGCCTTTTTGCAGGCTACCTTGCCTTTTTACTTATAATGTTATTCATGCCTAATTCCTATATAGCAGGTTCAGGAATAAATTTATCTAACGAACATTTTGACTTCGTTGGAAACTTTAAAGACAGAATAACATCAGGCTCCTGGGGAGTAAACTTAGTTCCCTTTAGGACTATAAAAAACTACATAAAATATTCAGGAATTCTTCACACATTGATAAATATAATGGGCAATGTAATAATTTTTGTGCCCTTTGGAATTTTACTTCCAGAAATTTTTTCAAAGACGAGAAATATTTTAAAGATTCTTGGCATAACTTTTGCCACTTCCTTTTTCGTGGAGTTTATACAATTTTTTATAGGAAGGTCTGTGGACATTGACGATTTGATGTTAAATGTCCTTGGCTCACTTATTGGATATTTTATTTGGAAGAAAATTTTAAGATTTAAATTTGCCAAGAAAAATAGAAAAAAATTAAAGAAGGCTAAGACTTACTGAAATTGACAAAATAGGGAAGTTTTAGTATAATCTTAGTCTAACTTCATATGGGGGCGAAAATGGTTTCGACGGGGATTTTGAGCTTTAAGTAGCGAGTCGTTGATGGATCACACAACGAAAAAATGGTCTATAAAAAATAAACGACGAAAATAATTTCGCACTAGCTGCCTAATTAGGTAGCAATCCGGCCAGACGCCGCGAACTGTAACCGGGTTTCAAATTAGCGGGCAAACGAACTCTGTAATGCGCCATAGCAGAGGGGGTTAATGGCGATACTCTGTATGAGTTTGACACTCTAGTAATACAGGGGAAATTTAAGAGGAGTCTGCACTCGGAGAATCTTTCTGTAAGAAGTCTTCGGACGTGGGTTCGACTCCCACCGCCTCCACCAAAATTTTTATTTAAAGTCATTCATGCTTATGGATGGCTTTTTATTTTTGCAGGGAATTATTTTATTGGCAAATAAAAAAAAGAGACTCTCGCCTATTAATTTTTTTAGCTTGATTGTAAAAGTTTTTCATACATCTCTATTAATTCTTCTGGTATGACGAAGTTAAAATAAGTGCCGGATTTTGATAGGAATAGATACATCAGTCCAAGGGATGTAAATTTTTTCATGTTTACATAGACATTTTCGTCAGAATAATCTACGGCGCCATTATAAAAATCGTAAAAGGACTTGTGCTCTTTTTCGTCAAAGTTCATGAGAGTATTTTTAAATTCACTGGTAATTTTTTTATGTATTTCTTCTACTTCTTCTGACAAACTTAGTCCCTCAAGGTCTAAGTCATAGGAAGATGCAATGAGTTGTCTCTGGTCGCCGTCTAAACTCTCTATAATAGGGTATAATTTATCAATAGGCAGTTTGTTAATGGTTTCAACTTTAAAAAGTTTTAATAAAAAATCGCTCATAATTCACCTCGTATTTATTATACATGAAATGAGCTGTGGGAGGAAATATGTCTAATATTAAAAAACTAAGCCATGGCGTTTATTGTAAAATTATTCCTCTAAAGGGAAATCCCCTAAAGAGCATAAATATTTATATGGTAAAGTCTAGGGGCGAGGCTCTTATTATCGACACAGGCTTTAACACTGAAGAAATAAAAAGTGAAATGTTATCTTTCATAAAATATATGGAAATTGATTTAAAGAGGACAAAGTTATTTTTGACTCATCTTCACTCTGACCACACAGGTCTTGCAACTTGGTTTCATGAAGAGCTTGGCGTTGAAATTTACATGGGAGATATTGACTACCGCATGATGTCTTCTATGGCTGATGCAAATTCTAAGAGGTGGAAGGATGTCATGGCGACAACCCACCTTCAAGGGCTGGATGAGGACAATTTAAAAATTGAAGAGCACGCAGGCTTTCTGTATAGACCCAAGGCAGAGTTTCCCTACACTTCCTTTAATCCTGACTATACCCTAAAGCTTGGGGACTTTACCTTTAAGGGCATGGATTTTTCTGGTCACACTCCAGGCATGGTTGGTCTTTATGAAAAGGAAAGAAAAATTTTATTTTGCGGCGACCACCTCTTGGGAGACATCACACCAAATATTACTTTTTGGAATTTCACAGTGGGCGACAGCCTTGGAAGATATTTAATAAATATTGAAAAATTAAGAAATCTTCCAATTGACCATCTTTATTCATCTCACAGGGCACTTATTGAGGATGTGCCAAAGAGGATTGACGAGCTAAAGGCTCATCACGAAAAGAGAATTAGCGAGGCATTAAAGACTTTAGAGAAAAGTGGTAAATGCACAGTTCGTGATATTGCCATGAATATGACTTGGGACATGAGGGCAAGAGACTTTTCTGAATTTCCAAACACGCAAAAGTTTTTCGCAGCAGGAGAAGCTCACGCTCACCTTGAACACCTAAGGGCCCTAGGCAAGGCTGACTTTGAAAAAGACCAAGATGGAGTTTTGCACTATTACTCTATTTAAATTTTATTTGATTTTAAAAGGCCTTAGACATAGAATTAACTTGACGAGAAAAATAAAAAATGGAGTGAAAAATGAATAAATTAATTTGTAAGTATAAAGACAAACTTTTAGAAAGTGGCAAGGAAACAATTTTATGTGGCATTGTAAATGTTACACCAGATTCTTTTTCTGACGGCGGCAAATGGTACGGCAAGGACAAGGCCATCAAGAGGGCAAAGGATCTCATTGATGCCGGCGCAAAAATGATTGACCTTGGCGGTGAATCCACTAGACCAGGATCACACTACGTAGAAATTGAAGAAGAAATTAGTAGGGTTGTGCCAGTTATAAAGGAATTAAAGACTATGACAGATGTGCCTCTAT
>NZ_CAMQAY010000033.1 GCF_946998875.1 uncultured Peptoniphilus sp.
TTGTAACAATTTTGGGAAGACTAGGAAATGTTGACACTAAAAAATTTGCTGAAGTTAAGGACAAAAATATCGAAGCAGGCAAATTCTACACTGAATACATGAATTGGGCTGTAGAAAATAAACTTCTTCCAAAGACTTCAAAGGCCCTTGCATCAGAAGTAATCACTCGTGAAGAAATGGCTCACATTTTAGCATCTTATCTAAAATTAAAGGGCGACGACACTTCAACTCTTAAGCTAGTTGTATTTGCTGACGAAAAAGAAATTTCTGACTGGGCTTATGATGATATTCAATTCCTAGCTAATAAAGAAATTTTAAGCGGTAGATCTGGAAACAAGTTCTCTCCAAAGGAAAACTTGACAAGAGCAGAAGTTGCACAAATTATTTCTAAACTTTCAAAATAAAATAAATATTGGTAAATATTCCTTAAAATATTCCTTAAAAAATCCTAGGCGTAAAAACCTAGGATTATTTTTGTTTAAAATTTTTATAAAAATTTAACTCTCAAAGGGAGAAATCAATTTCTGGACCTAGAGGCACTATTTGATTTGGGTTTATCATGTCGTGAGACTTGTAGTAGTGAGTCTTTATGTGGTCTAAGTTCACTGTCTCAGCCACTCCCTCCATGTTGTAAATAAGTCTAGTGTATTTCCAAATATTTTCATAGGAAGTGAGGGGTCTTAGGTTGCACTTGAAGTGAGAAAAATAAACTGCGTCAAAGCGAACTAGAGTCGTGAAAAGTCTTATGTCTGCCTCTGTAAACCTGTCGCCCACTAAATACTTGTTTTTTGACAAGATTTCTTCGATTTTATCTAGGGCAGCAAAGACATTTTTTGCCTCTTCCTCATAAACTTCTTGCTTTGTAGCAAATCCTGCCTTGTAAACTCCGTTGTTGATCCTGTCATAGACAAAGTTGTTTATCTCATCTATATCGCCCCTAAGTTCTTCTGGATAGAAGTCTCCCTCTTTTGCACCTAAGTCATCAAAGGCGTTGTTGAAAATCCTAATTATTTCAGAGGATTCGTTATTTACAATTTTTCCTTCCACTGTGTCATATAAGACTGGCACTGTAACTCTTCCTGTGTAGTCAGATTTTGCGTGAGTGTAAAGCTCATGAAGGTACTTAAAGCCGTGGACCTTATCTTCTGTTGCGCCAGGATAGTCTCCAAAGGTCCAGCCCTTGTCATACATAAGAGGACTTACAACGGAAAGGCCAACTATGTCTTCTAGTCCCTTTAGCTTTCTCACCATAAGAGCTCTTGCTGCCCAAGGACAAGCCAGGGAAACATAGAGGTGGTACCTGCCTGCTTCTGCAGGGTAGGCCTTCCTGCTCTTGTCATCTATTTTTCCGTCCCTTGTAATCCAGTCCCTAAAGGAGGAATCCTTTCTCACAAATTTTCCGCCAGTAGACTCTGTATCGTACCACTCATCTACCCATTTACCTTCAACTAATAATCCCATATTCATCTCCTTTTCTTTCTTTAAAATATTCTAATTATTTGTCTAAAATTTTCTAACTTGTTTCATCTTTACCCCTAGACCTTTTTGGCAATCAAAAAAGGCAGCCTCAGCCGCCTTCTTCTTAATTAAGTTGTTTTTTCTTAATCAAATTATTTTTCTTCATCAAGTTGTTTTTCTTCATCAAAATTTTTATACTTTGATAAAATTTCCATAAACTGCTTGCCAGTAATTGTTTCTTCTTCAAGCAAGAATTCTGCAAGTTCCTTCATGGCATCTCTATTGTCTGCAATTAATTTTCTTGCATTTTCTTGGGCACTCTTTACGATTTCAACCATTAAGTCGTCAATTTCTTTTCGAGTTTCTTCAGAGCAGTTCATGTTTCCATTATCGCCCATGTATCTTGAGCCAGAGTCTTGGAACTTCACCATGCCAAACTCGTCAGCCATGCCATATTGAGTTATCATTGCCCTGGCAGTTTCTGTTGCCTTTTCAATGTCGTTGGCAGCTCCAGTCGATACTTCATTAAAGATAACTTCTTCTGCTGCACGACCACCACAAAGTGTTGTTATGTGGTTTATAAGATCTTCTCTAGTGTAGAGATTTTTTTCATCCTTTGGCACCTGCATAGTGTAGCCAAGGGCTCCTGAAGTCCTTGGTATAATTGTAATTTTTTCCACAGGTTCAGAGCCAGTTTGAAGGGCAGCAACAAGGGCGTGACCAATTTCGTGGTAGGATACTCTCTTTTTTTCTTCTGGAGACAAGATGTCTTGCTTTCTTTGTGCTCCTGCAATTACAACTTCTATGGACTCTTGAATGTCCTCTTGACGAACTCTATCGTGACCCATTCTCACTGCGCGAAGGGCAGCTTCATTTAAAATATTTGCAAGTTGGGCACCAGATGCACCAGCAGTTGACCTTGCAATAAGAGAAAAATCTATTCCATCTTCCATGAGATATTTCTTGGCGTGAACTTTTAATATTTCAATTCTATCCTTGAGTGTTGGAAGTTCAACTCTAATTTGTCTGTCAAACCTTCCTGGTCTTAGTAGGGCTGGGTCTAATATTTCTGGTCTATTAGTTGCAGCAAGCATTACTATGCCAATGTTTCCGTCAAAACCATCCATTTCAGATAAAAGTTGGTTTAGAGTTTGTTCTCTCTCGTCGTTTCCTGAAATGCCTGCAGAATCTCTCTTCTTTCCAATTGTGTCGATTTCGTCTATAAAAATAATACAAGGAGCATTTTTCTTTGCTTCTTCAAAAAGTTCTCTAACTCTTGCAGCTCCACGGCCAACGAACATTTCCACAAATTCAGAACCTGCTATGGAGAAGAAAGGCACATGGCTTTCGCCAGCAACTGCCCTGGCAAGTAAAGTCTTACCAGTTCCTGGAGGTCCCACAAGTAGGGCTCCCTTTGGACATTTTGCCCCAATTCTCGTGTACTTCCCAGGATTTTTTAAATAGTCTACAATTTCAACAAGAGATTCCTCTGCCTCTTCTTGACCTGCCACATCTCCAAAGTTTACAGTCTCGCCATTGGGCTCGTACTTTTCAATTTTCTTTCCGCCGCCAAAGATTCCACCAGGACCGCCAGTCATGCCTGCCATTCTCTTTGTAAGGGCTCTTTGTAAAAAGAAAAATAACAAAATTGGAATTCCCCAAGTCATTACAAAGGACATAAATAAACTTGGCTTTTCAGGAATTTCTGAGGAGTATTTTACATCTTTTTCTTCCAAATCTTTAACAAGGTCTGGGTCTTCCATCTTTCCAGTCTTGTAAATTTTCTTTTCATCCTTTAGGGTGTAAAGAATTTGGTCCTGCCTAAAGTTTACTTCCTCAATTTTTCCCTGGCTAAGATTTCTTCTAAAATCGGAATAAGCTGAGTTTTCCATGCTGTTTTGTGAAAGCATAGGAAGAATCAACCAGTTTAGGGCAAAAACTGCCAAGATGGCAATTAAGTAATATCTAAGTAAATTATATTGAGGTCTTTTATTATTGTCTCTATCTTCCATCATTATCCTCCTAATTTTATTGGGATGAATTAGCTTAAAATTTTTTAATTAAAAAACCGGATACAAGATCCGGCTAAAAATTTATCTTATTAAAGGTCGTCTTCGATTACAGAAGATTTTGAGTAAGCAGATGGCTTTGCTTCAAAAAAGTCTGTCTTAATTTGATTTGGGTCGGAGTATTCGCTGACCCACTTCATGGATTCAGGCTCTTCAGTGTTCTCTTCGAAGAGATTTCCGAAACCTAAATTCCTTGAGCGCAAGTTGCCAAGATACATAATGTAGTCTTCAATCATTTTTTCATTTAGACCTCTAATTTCATCGCCTATGACATACTTACCCCAAGAGATTTCTTCTTCAACACCTTTTTTAAGCATAGCTTTATATTTTTTTATATTTTCATCAGTAAATATTTCTGGATTTTCCTTTTTCATTTCAAGAATAATACTTCTAAAAAGCCAAAGGTGAGTGTTCTCGTCTCTGTTGATGTATCTTATTTCAGAAACTGTGCCAGGCATCTTACCCATTCTGCCAAGGTTGTAGAAGAAGGAGAAACCTGAATAGAAATAAATTCCCTCCAAAATATAATTTGCAATAAGAGCTTTCATGAAGTTGTCAATATTTTCATCTTCATAAAAATCTTGGTACTGGTCGCCAATAAATTTATTTCTCTTTAAGAGCACCTCGTCGTCCTTGTATTGGTAGAGAATTTCTTCCCTCTCTTCTGGAGAGCAAATTGTGTCCAAAATATAGGAATAAGACTGAGAGTGAATGGACTCTTGATAACCTTGGATTGATAGGCACAAATTTATTTCATTTGCCGTTACATAGGATTGAAGTTTTGGAATTTGTGCAGTTTGTAGTGAATCAAGATAGATTAGAAAAGACAAAATTTTGTCGTAGGCAGTCTTTTCATGTACATCTAAAATCCTATAGTCCTTTACATCTTGGGAAAGATTAATTTCCTCTGGTATCCAAAAATTATTCATGGCTTGGCGATACCAGTCGCTAGTCCAGCTGTACTTAAGGTTGTTAAAATCATTTAAGTTTGTTGTGTTTCCGTTAATAATTCTTCTCTTAGATGTTTCAATGTCTCCCTTTTCGTTAAAGAGACCTCTCTTTGAAAGTTTCATAATTCCTCCTATTATAAATTATGACGCACAATAGTCGCAGTCTTCAACTTCTAGCGACTTACTTCTGACATAGTAAACTGACTTTATCTTTTCCTTAGCGGCTTTGATGTAGAGATTTAAAATTTTTCTCATTGTAAAGTCTGTAGTTATATAAAAATTAATTGACTGAGATTGGTCAATGTGTCTTTGACGAATGGCAGCAGCTTCAATTACAAAATTTTGGTCTAGCTCGTGAGCATTTTCGTAAAGCCAAAAAGTTTGTGGAGTCAAGTCTGGTGCAACTCTCGGTAGGATTGAGCCCTTCTTTTCTTCCAAGAAGTACCTATTCATAACTGGGTCAACGCCAGCAGTAGTTGCAGAAATAATGGAAGTAGAGCCTGTTGGTGCAATTGCCATTATATAACCATTTCTAAGCCCATTATTTTTTACATCTTCCCTAAGTTTATTCCACTTGTCATCCTTGTAGTCCCTGATGTCAAAATACTCGCCACTTTGCCAATCAGAGCCTTCAAAGAAGTCATAAGAGCCCTTTTCCTTGGCAATTTCCATGGAAGCAGTGATGGCATGATAATTTATTCTCTCATAAAGATCGTCAGCCCACTTCAAGTGGTCCTCTATATCAGAAAATGCCATGCCAGCCTTGACAAGGGCGTGGTGGTAACCAGATGTGCCAAGTCCAATGGACCTGTACTTCCTGTTTGTAACCTTGGCATAAGGTATTGGATAGTAATTTAAGTCAATTACATTGTCAAGGGCCCTTACTGTTGTGGCAACAATGTCCCTTAAGCCTTGGTCGTCCTCTAGGTCAATATTTCCTAGGACAAGGGAGGCAAGGTTACATACAACAAAGTCGCCTGGTCTTGTCTTTGTGACAATTATTTCTTCTCCGTCAATATTTTCTATAGTGGTGCCAAGAGTTTCAATGGCAGACATATTTTGCATGATTTCTGTGCAAAGGTTGGAAGAATAAATCATGCCCTTGTGCTTATTTGGATTCATTTCATTGACATTGTCCCTGTAAAAGGCAAAAGGAGTTCCCGTTTCTGTAAGGGACTTTATAATAAGTCTAACTAAGTCTTTAACACTCATTTCACGTCTTGAAATGTTTTTATCTGCAATACATTCTCTATATTTTTCTTCCCATTCCTTGCCGTAAAAATCTTCAAGGGAATAACCCTTCTTTTCCAAAACTTCGTGAGGGTCAAACATATACCAAGGAGCGTTGATGTCCTTCTCTGCAAGTTCAAAGAATAGATTTGGATAGCAAATGGCAGGGAAGATGTCATGTGCCTTCATTCTGTCGTCGCCATTATTGGTCCTAAGTTGCAAAAATTCTGGAATGTCCTTGTGCCAAACATCTAAATAGCAGGCAACAGAGCCTTGGCGGACGCCAAGTTGGTCTACAGCAACAGCTGTGTCATTGGCAAGCTTAATCCACCTAATAACGCCACCAGCAACACCCTTAAAACCTCTAATATCAGAGCCAGTTGCACGAACCTTTCCAAAATAAAGACCCATGCCGCCGCCGTGTTTTGAGATTTGTGCAAAATTATCTATGGAGCGATAAATTCCCTTTAAAGTGTCTGGCACTGTGTCGATAAAACATGATGAGAGCTGGTTGTAAGGCTTTCTAGCATTGGACATAGTTGGAGTTGCAACAGTAACCTTTAGTGTAGAATAGATGTCGTAAAATTTCTTTGCCCAGTAAATTTTATTTTTTTCAGGTATGGCAAGGTGCATGGCTATGCCCATGAACATCTCTTGGATGCTTTCCACAAATCTGCCGTCGTGACTTCTTATTACATATCTCTTAATGAGAAGGTCAAGACCAGAATAATTTAAAAGCCTGTTTCTTGAATTATCAATATAATTTTCAAGCTCTAAAATATCTTCCTTAGAATAATTTTCCAAAATATATTTTCCGTAGAGATTTTTTTCAGTTAAGAATTTAATTTTTTCGTAGAAATTATTTATATTTATGTCACGCAAATTTTCTGCAATTTTCTTTTCCAAATCATAATTTAAAAATAGGGCAGCGATAAATTCCCACTTAGGTGAGTCCTTGTCTGTTAATTCACTGGCAGCCTTTATGATTTCAGAAAGATAGGCATCTTGACTTTGGTCCTTTTTCACAAAGGATTCAAACTTGTTGTATAAATTTTCTAGCTCATATTTTTTTGGGTCGTAATTTTTTCTCACAAACTTTAAAATCTTTAGGACATTTTCGTCTGTAATAAAATTAGCAAACCTATCCAAAATTTGTCTTTCTTCAGAATGTCTATTTCTGTAAAGGATGTAGGCCTTTACAACTTCAATTTCCTTTTCATCAATAAGCTTTAATTCAACTAGATCCTGAATTTCCTCAACAGTGGGAGGATTCTTGGGATCATAATTTTTCAAAAGCTTTTCTTTGATGTCGAGAGCGTAACTATTTATAAGCTTGTCATCGTAAATTTTACCAACAGAATCAAAGGCCTTCTCAATGGCATTTTTTATCTTCAGATGGTCAAAAGTAACCTCTCTCTTGTCTCTTTTTAATATTTTCATGAATCCCCCATATAGTATAAATTTTTATAATTTTATTCTAAATACTACTATATATTATCACAAAGAATAGTTTATAAGTAGTCTAATTCTGAAATATAAAAAATTTAGTTCCCATGAAAAATTTTTCTAAACATGAGAAATATTTTCTAAACACAAGATTTATAAGAGGAAAATTACACGAAAAAAATCCCAAGAGTCTTTGCCCTTGGGATAATTTTTTCTTTAAACTTATTTAATTACTGAGAATAAAATTTTTGCTGCTTTTTCTGCAGACTTTTCTGTTTTTTCAGCAACTTTTTCTTCTTTAACTTCTTTATTTTCTTTCTTGTCAGTCTTTTCTTCCTTAACTTCTTCCTTGTCGTCAGCTAAAACTTCTTCCATTTCCTTTTTAACTAGGTCTTGGTATTTCTTTAAAAGTTCAGGATTTTTGTCAAGGTCAGCCTTTGCTGCAAGAATTTTATCAAGCTCTTCGCCTTCATAAAGGTCTTTTAAAGTTTTTACAACTTCTTCGTCTTTAAGGTCAGACTTCATAGAAGCAATCATCTTATAATTTTCTTCTTTTTCAAGTTGAATAAGCTTGTCTGCAAGTTCTTTTTCAGTGATGTTAAAGATGTCAACTATTGGCATTCCTTCGTTTGCATCGTATTTAACCTTGTAACCAAAAGCTTCTGAAACAAATCTTACTGGGATGTAAGTTCTGTCTTTAATAATAGTTGCAGGTGAATCGAGGGCAACTTCTTTACCATTTACAAGAGCTTTTTTAGCTCCAATTGTAAGGACAATCTTATCATTTCCCTTAGTAACTGTTACAGTCTTGTTCTTTCCATTCCAATCAACTTTAGCGCCGATTTTTTCGTAGAAAGTACGAGCTCCAAGCATTGTTCTGTCATTGATGATTTGTGGAAGAGCATCCATATCTTCAAAAGTGATGTCTTCTCCATTTACTCTTACAGTAATAAAGTTTGTATTCACTTCTGGCATTATTAACTTCATATATTCTTCTGTAGTTAATTTCTTAACTGAAGTTGGGAAATTAATTTTTACATTTTCGTCCTTAAGAGTATCAACATTTCCCTTAACAGAAACTTTTACGAAATCAGCAAAGTTAAATGTAAAAGCAAGTTCTTGTTTGCATTTATTTTCTTCAAAAGTAGTTTTTTCAGAAAGGCTTGAACCCTTAATTGTTTCTTTAATTCCCTTAGCAGCTTCCTTTAAATCTTCTGCCTTGTATTCCTTGTTAAGTTCTTTGAAATCTTTCTTTTCTTCTTCACCTAATGGAAGGCCTGCCTTGTCAACAATTTTAAGAGCACTTGTTGAAACAGCGTCCCAATTTTTCATAATGTTATCAGCATATTTAATGAATTCGTCAATAACAGCATCACTTGTAGTGTTTAATGTGTAAGTGTTGCCTTCAACCTTGTAGTCAATTCCTTGCTTAATATCTTTAGATGCAGTGTTCATTAAATTTAATAAATCAGTCTTAAATTCTTCAGAGCTAAAATATTTAGTAGCCTTTGGTGAAAGACCATTTTCTTCATCAGAAATTGAGATGTAGTCTTCCTTGATGTCCTTAAGTCCATCTCCAGCTAGGGCAAAAATGTCCTTTGACATAATAACTTCATTATCTTTTACAAAGATATCCATTTTAATTTTGTCAGGCACATCTTTGTTAAGCCCTGCAATTTCTTCATCTGAACCAGCTTTTTTAGCAATAAGTTCTTTGAACTTTGAGAAGTCCATGTTCATAACAACATGAGCCTTGTCTCTTCCCATTTGTTCGCCAGTAAGGCTTACAGGGAAATTAATTTTTTCAATTTCTCCACTTTCAGGATCTTTAACTTCAACATTGTATTCAAGTTTTCCTGAAACTTTTGCGCCCTTCCAGTCTGCGACCTTTTGAGCTGAATCAAGGTAAGATGTCGTGTTTGCACTACAAGCACCAAGAGTAAGTGCGAATGATAGCACAAGTAAAATAGCTAAAATTTTCTTTTTCATAAATACCTCCTATTTTTCTTTATTGTATTACAATAGAAAAAGCATTTCAAATTAAAAAATTATTACAAAATTTCTTATATTATGGGAAAAACTTTTTAAATCGAAAGTTTTTTTAAAGTAAAACAATTTTTATAGTGTATATACTTTATATCTACACTATAGTCCCGATAAATAAATTTGTCAAGCCTTTTAAAAATTTTTTCAAAATTCAAATTCTTTACTTATTAAAAATTTAATAGATATCCTAATTTAATCTAACAAAAAAAGTATTTGTCTATCAAGAAAGCATAGGACAATTTTTGGTTGCATCATGTTATTTTAATAGCTTTTTAGTTATTGAATAATTATATAAACATCAAAAAGTTGCAATTTATAAGTTTAGGGCTTACAATTATAGTGTTACTTAATTAATTTTTTTAACTTATTGCGAATAATATCTTATAAATAATAAAACATTAATTTTTAAGAAAACGATATCTTGTTTTTTAATTTTCTATGTTTTTTATTGATACATTAAATGTTTTACAATTAGAAGGAGGGAATAAGATAATTTAATATCTATAATAATTTAATTTCAATTGTAACAAAGCAAATAAAATTTATGTAACATAATATTTTGAGATAACTACGTTATAGAGTTAAATAATTGCTAATGTATCAAGAATTTATCAAAGTATAAATATAGAATAAGGAGGTTATAGTTATTATGAAAGAAAAGAAAAAATTTAAACTGCCACATATTTATGTCTTATTAAGTGCAATAATTATTATCTGTACTATTTTAACTTGGATTTTACCAACGGGAGAATTTTTGAGAGAAGCTAATAAAGCTGGAGTAGAAGTTGCTGTTCCAGGAACATACCATTTGGTTGACAGATCACCAGTAGGATTTTTTGCAATGGTCCAATCTTTTTACAAAGGTATGGTAGACGCTGGACCTGTAATATTCTTTGTTTTTATTTCTTTTTCATCTATAGGTTTAATATTAGAAACTGGAGCAATTAATGGTCTAATTGCTAATATTTTGAGGAATTCAAAAGATAAAACTCAAATAATGATTATTCCAATTTTTATTACTTTAATTG
>NZ_CAMQAY010000034.1 GCF_946998875.1 uncultured Peptoniphilus sp.
TGTGGTCTTGCCAGCGCCATTGGGACCAATTAGTCCAAAGAGTTCGCCTTCCTTTATTTCCAAATTAAAATCGTCAACGGCTTTAAGTCCGCCAAAATTTATTCCAACATTATTTAATTTCAAAACAGAAGTCATCAGTCTTCACTCCCTTCATAGTGTTTGTCTATCTTTAACAACTTGTAAACAAGTCCAGTAAGAGTAAACTCTTTTCTTCCAAGTAGACCATTAGGTCTAAATATCATGACAATAATTAGGGCAAGAGAATAGAAAATCATTCTGTACTCTGCAAACTGACGAAGAAATTCTGGGATTATAGTTAAAACTATGGCAGAAAAAACTGCGCCAGTAAAGGAACCCATACCACCAAGGACAACCATTACCAAGATGTCGAAACTTCTATTGTAGTCAAAAACTTTTGCGCCAATTACACCAATGTTGTGGGCATACATGGCACCGGCAATGCCTGCAAAGAAGGCAGATAGGGCAAAGGCATAAGTCTTAAAATAAGTTATATTTATGCCAGAAGATTCAGCCGCAATTTCGTCGTCACGAATAGATAAAATTGCACGACCATGTTTTGATGTCATGGTGCTAAACATTAGGGCAACAGAAATTATTGTAATTAAATAAATAACTAAGAAGTTTTGCATAACTGGAATGCCAGATAGACCTTGCGCCCCACCAGTAAAGTTAAAGTATTCAATTAAAACTCTAATAATTTCACCAAAGGCCAGTGTTACAATGGCGAGGTAGTCGCCCCTTAGCCTAAGAGCAGGGATGCCAATTAAAATTCCAATTATAGATGCAAAAATTCCGCCCAAAAGCATGCCCACAATGTAGCCGCCAAGACCTGGTATTATGCCAGCCTTTGTAAATAGGGCAGCAGTATAGGCACCTATTGACATAAAGCCTGCGTGACCTAAAGTTATCTGTCCAAGGTTTCCCACAGTAATGTTAAGAGAAACGGCAAGGACAATATTTATTAAAACAAGTCTTAAAACACTCATGGCATATCTATTTAAGACGCCAAGGTAGTTTAGACCAATAACTATAAAATAAAATAGTGCAAGAAGTATTACACTTAAAACCATTATTCCTTTTTTCTCTCTAGTCATTATACTTTCTCCTTTTGATTCTTGCCAAGTAAGCCCGTAGGTTTAACAAGTAACACTACAATTAAAAGACCAAAGACAATTGCATCAGCAAGTTTTGAAGAAACATAGGCCTTTATAAGAGCCTCTACAATGCCAATGATGATGCCACCAATAACTGCTCCGGGTATAAGACCAATGCCACCAATAACTGCGGCAGTAAAGGCTTTTATACCTAGCATAGAGCCCATTAAAGGATAAACTTGTGGATAGGCAGAGATGTATAAAACAGAAGCCACACCAGCAAGGGCAGAGCCAATGGCAAAAGTAAGGGAAAGGACTGTGTCCACATTTATGCCTACAAGACTTGCAGCGCCATAATCTTCACTAGTGGCAATCATAGACTTGCCATATTTTGTATTTTTCATAAATAGTTGCAAAATAATAGTTAAGATGGCTGTGATAATAATTGTTACATAAGTAGAGGGAGAAATATTTATCTCGCCAATATTAATGACACCAGATTTAAAAATTGGTGGAACAGATTTTGCACCTGCACCAAAAATTTTCATAAAAGAATTTTGTAATAGTAAACTCACGCCAATGGCTGTGATTAAATTTGTAATTCTTGGACTATTTCTAAGTGGTTTGTAGGCAAGCCTCTCGATTAAAACGCCAACTACCATGCAGATAAGCATGGAAGGTATTATTGCAAGATAAAAGGGAAGGCCAGCACTTAGAAGAAGACCAGAGATAGCATAGATAGCAGTGTAAGAACCAATCATGATAATTTCGCCGTGGGCAAAATTTATAAGTTGGGCAATGCCATATACCATGGTGTAGCCAAGGGCAACAAGGGCATATATAGAACCTAAACTAAGTCCATTTAATAGTTGATTTATAAAACTCATAGAACCTCCTTAAAAAGATTAATAAAAAAGACAAGCCTAAGCTTGCCTTTGCTTTTATTATTCAGCTGAAACTAAACTGTTAAAAGTATATGAGCCGTCTTTAATTTCTATAATAGTTGCAGATTTTACAGGGTTGTTGTTTTCACCAAACTTCAAGTCTCCAGTAACACCACTAACTTCTACAGCCTTTAGAGCCTTTACTATTTCAGCAAAGTCTAAAGAAGCTGACTTTTCAAGAGCTTCTTTATAAATATAAACTGTGTCATAGCCAAGAGCAGAGAAAGCAGAAGGATCTTCATTGTATTTTTCCTTATAAGCCTTTACAAAGCCTTGAACCTTTTCGCTAGTGTCGTGAACTGAATAGTGATTAGTGAAGTAAACACCATTTAATAGGTCTTTTGAACCTTCATCGATAACAGTAAGAACTCCGTCCCAGCCATCAGGGCCAATAATTTTTGACTCTATGCCAAGTTCTCTTGCTTGCTTAATAATTGAAACATCTTTTTCGTAATATTCAGGAACTAAAATTACATCAGGTTTTTCCTTGTCAATATTTGTAAGTTGAACCTTGAAGTCAACATCAGTATCGCCGTAACCTTCATCAGCTACAACTTCAAGTCCCTTAGATTTTGCTTGTTCAATGAAAGCATCGGCAACGCCGTTAGAGTAGTCGTTTGAAGTGTTTCTTAGGATTGCCACTGTCTTTGCCTTTAAGTTGTCAGAAGCAAAGTTTGCTAAAATTTTTCCTTGAAGAGGATCAGTAAAGCAAGTTCTAAATACATTGTCCTTGTTTTCTGTGATAGGAGCGCTAGTTCCTGTTGGAGTTATAATAGGAATTCCATCTTGAGAAGAGTTTTCCGCAACTGCAAGGGAAGGTTTCGAAGTAATAGCGCCGATGATGACATTATTACCACCTTCAACTAACTTGTTGTAAACAGTAACTGCTTCAGTTGGATCGCCCTTGTCGTCTTCAGAGAGGTATTCGATTTGTTTTCCACCGATTCCGCCCTTGGCATTAATTTCATCTACTGCCAGCTTAATTCCATTGTCTGTAGAATTTCCATATACAGCAGCAGCGCCAGTCTTTGGAATAATTCCTCCGATTTTAATTACATCTCCATTGTCGGGAGCGGCAGAAGTTTTCCCAGCTCCATTTCCACAAGCTGTAAGTAATGCAGCAAGTGTAAGAACGCCTAACATTTTTTTAACCATCATCTTTCTAACCTACCTTTTTAAAAAATTTTACCTCATATAATTCTGTGATTTATATATAATCAAGTGTCTTATTGAGATATTTTTTTTATTATAACAGTTCAAGAAAAAAAATCAATAGGAAAAGGCAAATTTATCGGAAAATAATATACATTTTACTTAGATAATAAATATTATTT
The DNA here is from genome assembly GCF_946998875.1 of uncultured Peptoniphilus sp. GTDB lineage: Bacteria > Bacillota > Clostridia > Tissierellales > Peptoniphilaceae > Peptoniphilus_A. Next base: position 3,394 of record NZ_CAMQAY010000034.1, read on the forward strand.
AAAAGTAATGATAAAAGCCTTAAATTTATAAGTTTATAAATTTAACCTAGTAATGTTACAGAATTATTAAATTTATTAAAATTTTGTAAATTCACAAATGTTTTTGCTGTCTTTGGGTATAATAATAGCGAGGAAAATGTTTTTAACATTAATTTAATGACGAGGAGGAGAGTTTATGAAAAACAAAAAATTACTTAGTTTATTTCTTGCGGTATTGATGCTTGTTGCAATTCCATTTAGCGTATTTGCAGAAGATACTGAAGAAAATAAACAAAAAGACCCTGCAGTTGTAGAAACTGTAGAAGAAAAAGAAGTGACCGAAGAAGAAACACCAGCAGAAGCACCTAAAGAAGTTGTTCAACCTGCTGGAGAAGTTAAGGAAGAAGCAACAGAAGCTCCTAAGGCTGAAGAAGTTGAAGGATTAGAAGTTAGTGAACCACTAATGAAAGCGCCTCTAAAAGAACCAGCACCAGGATCTATTGAAGTTAAATTTGAACTAAATGGTGGAACAGGAACAGCCAGTGCTAATGTAATTAGTGGTCAAACTGTTGATAAACCAGCTGATCCAAAAAAGGATAATTTTATATTTGCTGGATGGTATACAGACGCAACTTTTGCCACTGAATTTGACTTTACAAAACCAATTACTGCAACAACTACTATTTATGCAAAATGGACACCAGAACCAACAAAATATACTGTTACTTTTAAAAATGAAGATACAGAAACACTTGTAAAAGTTGTTAAAGATGAAAAAGTACCTAAACCAGCTGATCCAACAAAAACAGGATATAATTTCTTAGGTTGGTATGAAGGCGATACAAAATTTGATTTTAACACTGCCATTACAGCAGACAAAACTTTGACTGCAAAGTGGGAAGCTAAACCAGTTGTTCCAGTTGTAAAAGCTCTTAATATTTCTGAAAGATCTTACTCTAATGGAAAATTCTACGGCAAGGTAACTGACAGTGATGGCGTTGGCGTTAAAGATGCAACAGTAAGTCTTTACAACTACAACGGATCTCTTGTAAGAACAGCAGTTACTACTGATGAAAATGGATATTTTGAAATCTATGTAGGCGATTACTATTATGGCTACTACGATGGCTACTATTATGATGATTATTACTATGATGATTATTACTATGATGATTATTACTATGATGGAGTTCGCTACTACAGAGATGGAAATAGATGGTATTACTATGTTGACGGTGTAAAACACTGGACAGACTATAGACCATATTGGAATGGCAAATATTATGGCAAATACTATGACGGAAGATATTATGGCGGCTACCTACTAGCAAGTAAAACTGATTACACTACTTCTGCTAAATATTATTTAAATGACGGAAGATATTGGGACGGATATTACTACAACAGATACTACTATGATGATTATTACTACTACAACAAGTACGATCACAAAGTTTATCCAACAGACATTACTAGAACAAATTATTCTGCAAAAGGATATTTAAAGGGATACCCTAACAGAACTGTTTATGTATATGACAATGGCACATATCTAGGCAGGGGAACTATTGATTCTAATGGTTACTTCAGCGTAACTTGGAGCAGCCCTTATGTAGCTACTGGAAGAAGCCTTGACTACTATGTAGATGGAAAATATGTATCTGACTCTGGATATTCAGGAGCACCAATTGTCAATGCAGTTTCTGCAGGTTCAACATTTGTAAGAGGAACTGCAGGAGCTAATGCCACTGTAACTGTTTATGATGCAAGTGGAATTACTCTTGGAAGCACAACTGCAGGAAGCACTGGTATCTACAATGTTACTCTAAATAGAGCTCTAAGAGCAGGCGAAGTAATAACTGTTGAAGCTAAGGAAGCTGGAAGAGTAGCAAGAACTACTAACTACACTGTTGGCGGCCAAGCTGTTTCTACAGAAAAAGTTAGCCAACCTGCATATATAGCAGGATTTCCTGATGGAACATTTAAACCAGGCAAAGAAGTTACAAGAGCTGAAGCTGTAAGAATGTTTGTTAAACTTGTTAATAATGGCGCAGAACTTCCTAAGAACCCTACTACAAGCTTTAAGGATGCCAACAACGCTTGGTACTCTGATGAAATTAACTATGCAGTAGCTAAGGGATTCATCAAGGGATACTCTGATGGAACATTTAAACCAAATCAAGCTATAACAAGAGCTGAATTTGCTCAAATGATTTCTGTATTTGTTAAAAATGGTTATCCAGGAACTGGAAGCTTCAAGGATGTAAAGGGTCACTGGGCATCTGATGCAATAAGTGCACTTTACGGAAACAAGAACATCAAGGGATACTCTGATGGCACATTTAAACCAAATCAAAAACTTACTAGAGCTGAAGCTGTTACAATTTTGAACTCTGTATTTGGTAGAAATACTAAATCAACTTCCTTCGCAAATGTAAGTGAAGCTGGACTAAAGAGATTCTCTGATGTAGCTAAGAGCCACTGGGCATACTATGAAATCCTAGATGCTTCTAATGGACACAATGCAGCTAAGATTGAAGGCATAGACCAAGTAAGTATTTGGCAATAAGAAGATCTTAACTTTATAAAAGTTAAAATGTAATATGAATGAAGGCGGCAAGGTAACTTGTCGTCTTTATTTATTTGTAGAAATTTTTTGCCAAAGTAAGACTGATGGAAAAATAAATTTTTTGAAGGACTTTTATTAAAGAAACTAAAGATAAAAAATAAAGCTAGGAAAAAAAGATAATAAAATGGAAAATTAAACAACAATTAAAAATTAGGATTATAAAAATTTGCAAAGAAAAACCTGCCACAAAGACAGGTTTTCTTCTTTATATTTAAGTGAGCCAAGAGTACATAAAATTTTTGGCTTTTGAAAATTTAAGCTCTTGCAAGATCCCTTGTCCTTAGACACTTTACAGAAATTAAAATTACTGCAAGGGTGATTAGGATGTGACCTATTCCAGAAACTGAAATCATGCCAATTCTCACAGGATTTAAGGGAGAATATCCGTCAACTAAACCATGAAGGAACATTGTAGTGAAGCTAAAATAAATTCCCAAGTTGTAAAGTCTAAATAATTTTTCCAACTTATCATTAGAAATATCTAAATTTTTAACTAGAAGATAAAATATTGCAGGAAGGGCAAAGCCAAGTACAATTAGGTGAGTGTGTACGAAAGCCATTTTTACTTCCACTGGATAAATTTTTCCAAGCTCACGATAAACTGCACCTGCTAAGATGCCTGAGAACAAGTAGGCTACTGCAAATTCCATAATATCCTTTTTGACAAAATCTTTTTTTAGGTTCTTGTAAAGTTTAAGGACGATTAGGACATACATGATAGTCTTTGGCATCATGAGTGCGCCAATGCTTGGGTTTACTTTTTTAAACAAGACCACTGGCACATAGAATAAAAAGCTAAAGAAGACATAGATGTATAAATTTTTAAAGTCCTCTCTATTTTTATCTTTATATAGAAGAAAAATGTCGATTAGTCCCATTAAGACAAAGGGGACATTTGAGATGATGTCCATTTTCTCGCTGTGGTTAAAGCTAATGAGAACACTTACAAGTCTAAGGGCAAATAAAACTAGCATTGCCAAGTAAAGTCCCTTGTCCTGTGACTTTTTTGTCTTCTTGATGTAAAAATAAAATAATAGATAAAAAACTGACATAGTAATAGCTGAGACTCTCGTTCCTAAAAATAGTCCAAAGCTATTTACTTGAAAGCCATTACTTTCTACATTTGCAATAATTCTGGGTATTAGGTGAAAGGAATCGCCAAGACCAAGAAGTAAAGTCATTGAGCCTAAAATTTTGCTGCCCTTATCTTCCATTAAAAGCATCCTTATGCCGAGAAAAATTACTAGGCCGAGATATAGACCATCAAAAAAAATTTCAAATTGATTCATTATTTATTCCCCCTAACAAGAAATCAATATATAAGTTACAAACTTCCAAAAACTTTTCCTTGTCGTAGGAAGAGGTGATGCTCTCCTTTATGAGTTCGTGAAAGACTGCCATAATGTAAGTCATTTTGTGGTAGAAGTCACTGGAGAGATTCTGACGCAAAAAGTTTTTGCCATGGGTCATAAAAGAATTTTCAAAGATAAAAAATTTTGGTCTGTAAAGGGTCTTTAAATTCTTGTCGTAAAGTTCTGTGGCTAAAAAATCTCTATAAGCCCTTAAAGTTTTTTCCATGTCTTCATTATTTTCTTTGTAGAGGTTAAAAAACTTGTGGTGAATTTCGCCCGTCTCTCTCTTAAGGACAGTGAAGTAAGAATCCTCCAAGTCCTCAAAGTATTGGTAGAAGGACCCTCTTGCTATGCCAAGTTTTTTTACTATGCCAGAGACATTTATATCCTTTAAATCTTCTTCCTCAAAAAATTCCTTTAGGCTGTCATAAATTTTTTCTTTTTTATCCTTGTCTAAGTTTTCAAAAGTATTTTTTGCCATATTACCTCCAAGTCTAAGTTTTCAAAAGTATTTTTGCCATATCACATACAAAGTGACACTGTGTCATTTTCTTTATAATAAATCTTTTAAGGAGCCTTGTCAAATCTATTTTAAAAAATATTTTGCCTTGAAAATTTTTTGTAATAAAGAAATTTTTGGTGCTTTATAATAATTTGCCACTTTATAAATTTTTCACAATTCCTAAACTTTTATTAATCCCTAAATTTTTAAAAGCAAAGAAATTTTAAAGTTATTACTGTAACTGTATAAAGAATTACTAGGCTATTTTAAAAGTTTTTCTTTTGGGGTATAATTAAATCAGAAGATAAGAAAATTTGAATTTATTTATAGGAGGTAAAGATGAAAATATTAGTACCAATTGATGGCTCAAAGTCTTCAAAAAAATCAATCGAAGTTGCAAGAGACATGGGACAAAAATTAGGAGCAGATCTTTTAATTTTGACAGTTACTCCAGAAACTTCTATTTTTGAACAATATCCAGCAAACTTTAATTTTACTCTTGAAATAGACAAGGCTAATGTTGAAAGAGCAGAAATGATACTTAAGGATGCAGAAACAGATTTAAGCGGATATCCAAACAAGGTTGAAACTTTTTATACTTCAGGAAATCCTGGTGAACAAATCTGCAAATTTGCTGACGAAAAAGATGTAGACTTTATTGTAATGGGCAACAGAGGACTTGGTGCCTTCTCAAGAACACTTCTTGGCTCTGTTTCCAACAAGGTTATCAATCATTCAAAGAAATCTGTACTTGTAGTTAAGGCAGATATTTAATAAGGGGCGGGTCACCGCCTTTTTATTTTGCAAATTTTTTTATTTTTTTGAGTCTTTATTAAAAGTTAAAGTAAATTTCTTTTATATTTTGTAAAGTTTTATAAAAACCTTATCCTATTTTAGAAGTAATAAAAAAATTGGGCTTTGATTTAATACTTTTAGTTAAATAAAAAGTATAAATTCTTAATAAATTTTGCCTTTGTAGAAAAATTTTTTACTTTAATTTCAATTTCAAAGTTATGGTAAATTTATTTTTCTAGTGACTTTTTAAACAAATAAAAACTTGAAAAACAAGCGCATAATGATATAATAGAAATAACGTATGTTAATTAAATAACATTCTTTATAATAATTGTTAGGGGGATTTTAAATGGATTTTAGAATGGACAAGGAACATCTATTGTTACAACAAATGTATCGCGCCTTTGCTGAAACTGAAGTAGAACCTGTTGCAGCTGACGTTGATGCGACAGAAGAAGTTCCTATGGAAAATGTTAAAAAAATGGCCAGATATGGTTTCTTTGGAATACCATTTCCTAAAGAATACGGTGGACAAGGTGCAGACTATCTAGCTTACGCTATGGCAGTAGAAGAACTTTCAAAGAAATGTGCTACTACTGGTGTTATTGTTTCTGCTCACACTTCACTATGCTGTGCTCCAATTTATGAAAATGGAACAGAAGAACAAAAGAAAAAATACTTACCAGATTTACTAGCAGGTAGAAAAATCGGTGCTTTCGGTCTTACTGAACCAGGTGCTGGTACTGACGCAAGTGGTCAAAGAACAACTGCTGTACTTGATGGTGACGAATACGTACTTAATGGTTCAAAGATCTTTATTACAAACGCAGGATTTGCTGATGTATTTGTAATCATCGCAATGACTGATAGATCTAAGGGAAATCATGGAATTACTGCTTTCATAGTTGAAAGAGGAACTCCAGGATTTACAGTTGGTGAACCAGAAGACAAGATGGGTATCAGAGGTTCTTCAACTTGTGAACTTATCTTTGAAGATTGTAGAATTCCTAAAGAAAATCTTCTTGGAAGAGAAGGTAAAGGCTTCAAACTTGCAATGAAGACTCTTGATGGTGGTAGAATTGGTATTGCATCTCAAGCTCTTGGTATTGCAGAAGGTGCAATTGACGAAACTGTTAAATACACTTCTGAAAGAAAACAATTTGGAAGAAGAATTTCTCAATTCCAAAACACTCAATTTGAACTTGCAGATATGAAAACTACTGCTGAAGCAGCTCAACTATTAGTTTACAGAGCAGCTGACGCAAAGGGTAATGGCGAAGCTTACGGACACTATGCAGCTATGGCTAAATTATTTGCAGCAGATGCAGCAAGTGATATTACTAGAAGATGTCTACAATTATTCGGTGGATACGGATACACTCGTG
>NZ_CAMQAY010000035.1 GCF_946998875.1 uncultured Peptoniphilus sp.
TGCCAGGAATTTTTCCATAGACATATCCATTTTCGTCAATCTCTGCTTCAATGCCAAGGGACTTTAACTCCTCCACCAAGAAATTTCCAAGCTTTAACTGTCTATCTGTTGATGGACAAGTAGGGAAACTCTCGTCACTAGTTGTCTCAAAGGAAACATAATTTAAAAATCTATCTAAAATATTTGTCATAATAACCTCCAATGAATTTATTTTATCAAAAAAAGGCAAAAAAATAAAAGCGATTTAAAAATCGCCTCTATTTAAAAATTTTTATAAAATTAATCAAACTTATAAATATTTATGCCAGTGTATTCGTCCTTTTGTCTTTCCACTGTGCCATCTATTACATTAATTGTTAATTCGCAAGTTACACTTATCTTAGCAGATTTTAAATGACCGCCATAAACATTTCCATCAGTGTCAGATGTAGAGATGTGAAGGTGTGGATAGTATTCGCCATCTAGGGTTGTGATGCTTCCAATTAGAGATAAAATTTCAAATTCGCCCTTGAAATTTTTTTCCTTGTAATCTCTTTTTGCCAGACTAAAAAGTCCAATAGTGAAGTCGTCTGTGGCTCCAATGCCATAAATGCTTGCAAGTTTAATATTTTCCTTTAAAGCAATTTCTCTTAATTTTTCGTGAACTTCTTCAGTTCTGTCAATTCTTGCTATAATTTTGTCGCCAAATCTTTTGTAATCCATAATTCCTCCAATTTTTTTACTTTTTTACCAAAATAAATTGAAATTTTTAACATCTTTAAATTAATTTTACCAAATTTTTTAAAAATCAATCAAAATCATTTTTTGAAATTCTATCTTCCACAGAGTATTCGTTGTCCAAAATTTCCACATCGTACTGCTCATTAAACATTGGCGAAGACAAAATATAGTCGCCCGTAGTAGGAGATGTTGCCAGGGCAATATTGTATAGGGTGGAAATTCTAAGTAGGGCCTTGACATCGGGGTCGTGAGGTTGTGCTTCAAGAGGGTCCCAGAAGAAAATTAAAATATCAATTTTTGAATCAGAAATTTTTGCGCCCAGCTGCAAATCGCCTCCCAGTGGACCAGAGACAAGCCTCTTTACATCAAGAGAAGTTTCGCGAGAGATAAGGGCAGCAGTAGTTCCCGTTCCAATAAAATTGTGTCCCCTTAATTTTTCTTCGTGCTTTTTAACCCAAGCTAGTAATTCTCTTTTCTTGTGGTCATGTGCCACAAGAGCAATATTTTTCTTTTTTTTAACTGTGTTCTTTTTTACTTGCATAAGTACCTCGAATTTTTAAAAAATCTTGACTAAGCTCTTTCTTTAATATATAATATCAAAGATTGAAATCCTTGCATAGTTTTTTTAGCTATGCCGAAGACCATAAGGAGGTGAAAGTATGAACAAATATGAAGCGGTGATTATGTTTTATCCTGAAGTGGAAGAAGAAAAGAGAAATGCTTCTTTCGACAGACTTAAAAAGGTAATCGAAAAAGACGGTAAAATTGATAATGTTGATGAATGGGGCATGAGAAAATTAGCTTACGAAATCGACTACAAAAAAGAAGCTTATTATATTTTCGTTGAATTCGAAACAAAACCAGAAGACATTGCTGAAATCAACAGAGTCGCAAAAATCATGGACCCAGTTATGAGACAAATGATTATAAAAGTTGAAGACTAAGGAGTTTTTATGAATTGTGTTAGTTTAATAGGAAGACTAGTAAGAGATCCGGAACTTCGTTATGCGCAAAATGGAACAGCTATTTGTCGTTTCACGGTTGCTGTTGACAGAAGAATGTCAAAGCAAAAGAGACAAGAAGCACAAGCTAATAATCAACAAACTGCTGACTTTATTTCTTGTACAGCTTTTGGTCAAACAGCTGAACTTATTGCAAATTATCATAGAAAAGGAAGTCAAATTGGAGTTGAAGGTAGAATCCAAACAGGAAGCTACGAAAAAGAAGGAAGAACAATTTATACAACAGATGTTGTAGTAAATGCTATTTCTTTTATCGGCTCAAGCCAAGGACAAAACCAAGGCGGATTTAACCAAAACCAAGGCGGCTTTAATCAAAATAATTTCCAAAGTCAAAACCAAGGTGGATTTAACCAAGGTGGATTTAATAATGAACAGCCACCAGTAAATTCAGCCTACGGAAATGATTTTTCTAAAAACAATAATGACGATGAAGATGGATTTTTCCCTGTTGATAATGACGATATTCCATTTTAAGGAGGGTAAAAATGCAAAGAAGATTTGGCAGAAGGAAAAAAGTAGATCCTTTTGAAAAAGATAAAACTAAAAAAATTGACTATAAAGATGTTGATATGCTAAGAAATTATATTTCTGACCGTGGCAAAATTCTTCCAAGAAGAATCACAGGTTTAACTGCAAAACATCAAAGAGAAATGACAGTTGCTATAAAAAGAGCAAGACAAATTGCACTTATTCCATATAGCGCTGACTAATTAATTTGAATTAAACTGTTGGGTAATAACCCAGCAGTTTTTTTGTTTTTCTTTTGTATTTTTATACCCACTCATATATAATTGCTTTAAAGAGTTACATAGTAAAAGATTTTAACTTATATAATTTAATTTTTTAGGAGGATTTATGAAAAAGAAATTTATTTTGGGAGCGTCCATACTGGCTCTTGCCATACCAACTTTTGTTTTCGCAAATTCTGATATTAGGCTTTGGGTCAAGGGCGAAATTGTAAAATCTGATGTGGCGCCCTATATTGCTGAGGATAGAACCATGGTGCCTATAAGGGTTATTTCAGAAAATTTGGGAAAGGTCGTTACTTGGAATAATGATGATAAAAAAGTTACCATCAAGGATGAAAAGGGCAATGAGTTTTCTCTTGTGATTAATGAAAAATTTATGGAAGATATTTCCAGCAATGTATATAGAAAGATAGAGCTAGATGCACCAGCTGTAATTAAAGATGACAGGACCTTTGTGCCTATAAGAGCTATTGCCGAGGCTTTTGGCGAAAGGGTTCATTGGGACAATGACAAGAGAGTGGTTGTAATTGGCGAAGCTTATGATCCTAATAAGCTTAAAAATGAAAATATAAAGGACCTTCTAGAAAAGAAGGAAGTCTTGGACCCACTAGGTCTCGACTACCTTTACAAGAAGGACATGGCAGGCAAGACTGATGAAGAAAAAGTTAATTATGAAAGGACTATGAGGGCACAAGAATCCAAGGTCTTTAAGGGCTATAAGAATGGAGATGTTGAGGGTTGTCTTGCTTGGCTTTCTTTCGCCAAGGCTGGAGGATTTTTTGGACCTGAATTAAACAAAAATCCATTTTTAAATCCCAACAATGATGGTCTTGGAATAGGCTTGACTAAAAGGGGAGAAGCCATGTCAGGTTACGAAAAAACGGAGGGAGAAGACTACTACAAGAGAGACTGCATGGGTCTTGCCTCTGGTCCATCTATGGCAGGACTTGAGCACTTTGATTATTATATAAATTACGATGGAACTTTTAGCTATTTCAGACTTCCCCTTCACTACCACGACTCTCCAGAGAGAATGATAGAGCAAATAAAGGAAGAAATTGCAAATGCAAAAAAGATTAAGTTCATCAAGGCCAACAAGAAGGATATGGAAAAGCTATTAAAGACTCTTGATGTATATTACGATCAGGCTTACAAAAAAATTTAAATTTTAAGGGCTAGCTTAGGCTAGTCTTTTTTATTTTGCTTTTTATAATAAAGTAAAAATTCATATTATCATCAAATTAATGATAGCAATTCATTTTAAACTATTTGTAAAAAGACAAAAAAATAAGGGACTATTCCTAGTCCCAAATTTTTATATTTACTTAAAGAAATTATCTAAAGAATAGATAAAGTATTGGCATAGTGATTACTATACTTAAAATAACTCTTTCAATCCAAATTATAATATAATCTGAGAATTTTAGAGGTATTTCTGTTCCCATCATTACAGGAATTGATGCTGAGAAGAATAGGATTTCTGAAACAGAAACTACTGCTACTAGCATTTTTGCTATTAGTCCAAGTCCTGCATTTGCTACAACTGGAGCTGGTAAAAGCATTTCTGCAATACTCATGCCAAGTGCTTGTGCAACCATAAGTGGTTCTTCTACTCTAGTAATTAGTGTGAATGGGTAGAAGATGTAGCCAATAATATCAAAGATTGGAGTGTACTCTGCAAGTAAAAGTCCTATCATACCTACGCCAAGAAGAGATGGTGCAATGTTAAGTGCCATTTTAAATCCATCGATAAAGTTATCTTTTACAACTGATGCTAGTGAGCCAGAATTTTTGTAAGCTTCCATACCTGCTTCTATGGCTTCGCTAAAAGTAACTTTTTTCTTTTCTTCAGGCACATATTCTTTTCCAGAATAATATTCTTGTGATTTTTTATTTAGTGGGAAAATTCTTGCTGTTATTGCTGTTACTATAAATGTTACAAAAAGTGTAATCCAGAAATAGGCTAGCCAATAGTCTAACAAGTCCAAAGTTTTTGCAACTATAATCATAAAGGTTGCAGAAACTGTTGAAAATCCTGTTGCAATAATTGCTGCTTCTTTTTTTGTGTAAGTGTCTTCCAAATAAACTCTATTTGTAATTAAAAGTGCTAATGAATAAGATCCTACAAAGGATGCAACGGCATCGACAGCTGATCTACCTGGAGTTTTAAAGACTGGTCTCATTACTGGTTCCATAAATACACCAATAAATTCCATTAGTCCAAAGCCTGTCAAGAAAGCCAAGAAAACTGAACCAATAGGCACGATTGTAGCTACAGATACCATGATTCCGTTCCAGATAAGTGGTAGCATGTCTTTGTCAAAAATTCTTGCAGGACCCTTGTGAGTCAAATACATAAAAACAAATACTAAAGCTACAAGCTTAATTGCAAAAAATACTGAATGTAGTTTACTTTTTTGCCAAGATTTTGTTTTTATTGCATAGGCTATACCAGCAAGTACCATGAAAACTCCAAAAACTAAATTATAATTTGGAAGTTTTTTAACAAGTGTTGTTATATGGTCAATTGGTATACTCTTTGCTCCAGCAATTGTAATAGGCACAAAGAACATAAAAATGCCAAAAAGTGAATAAAAAATAAATAGTGCAATGTCCGTCGAGTTGAATTTTTTCTTTTCCATAATGTCCTCCTTAATTGATATTAATATACTATGGTTTAGCTTTATTATAACATAGTATTAGCAGAAAAAACGAAAGTTGACTAAGTTTCAACTTATTTTTTTAAAATTATTTTATTTTAAAAATTTTTAGTGAAGGTTGGTTTAAAAAAATACTCACAAAAAAAGCTCATCCAATATATTGGACGAGCTCAAAATTTTTTATTTTTCATCAGTGAAGTTAACTTTTATAATGTTGTCGGCATTTACTTCTTCTGTCGTGTAGTAATTGTAAATGTCTTTGCCAAACTTTGTAAGTCTTATGCTTTTATCAGATTCCTTTATCTTTATTACTTCCAAATCTTTTAAAATATTTAAGAGGGCAACTTCATCTTCTGCAAAGTCTCTATTTTTTATCTCTCCTACATCTTTTAAGTCTTTCAAAAGCTCTCTCACAAAGCTACTATATTTTTCGTAGTTTATGCCAAAGGAGCTTTCAAGAAACTTTTTATTAGTTAAGGACTCTATCCAAAGGGAAAGCTTGGTTATGTCGTCAAGAGCTTGGTATTCATCGGCAAATTCTGTGAGAAAAAGTTCTTGTGGAAATTCATCTCCACTTATTAAAGTCAAATATTTTTTCAGCATAAAGTTCAGGTAGAGCTCAATTAGTGGAAGATGTTTATTTTTTAGGGTCTTAACATCTTTTGTTGGCTTTAGATTTATGGCAGAGGAAAAATTTTTTAACATAGAGGGAGAAAGGTCCCCTGACTTTAACAAATTCACACAGTTCATGTCAAGGAAAGTGATAAAGCTATCAAAATTTTCTATAAAGTTGTTGCCAAAGACTGCTTTTTTGTTGTCATAAAGTATATCTAGCAGGTTGTCATCAGAGTAAAAGCCGCTTTCACTGTTTTTTAAAAGTTCCATATAATAAAATATGTTGTTCTTTATCTCGCCTAAATCTTTTAAAATATTTTTTACGCCCCTGCCCATGATTTGAAGCTGTCCATAAAAGACAAGCAAAAAGTCTATGGACTTTATTAAGTCTTCTCTTGATAAGAAGCCTCCAGCCTCGCAAAGGTCTTTAATCATTTCCTTGTAGTCTAAGTCGTAATCTTTGAAAGTCTTATCTTCTTCATAATCACCAAGGCTTAGGCATCGACTTAACTTTGAGAAGAGAGTGAAGAAGAATCCCATTATAAATTCAAGATCTTCACCAGGGAAAATTTTTTGAAATAACTGTGTGTCTTGGGCTATAAGAAGGTCCTCTTCATAAAAAGACCTTAACAAGTGACCAAAATCTTCCAAGCCATCTAAATCTTCCAAGTCTTCATTGGGATGGAGAAAATTTTTATTTATTGATTCTAAAGTTACACCAAATATGGCAATAATATTTAAAAATTCTCTTTTCAAAAATTCTTCATTCATTTTTATGGGACCGTAATTATCCTCTATGTGTCTGAATAAACTAATGAGGTTTTCCGAAAAAGTAAAAAAGACTTCCTCGTCCATAATTTGAATGACTTGAAGTATGGATTTTTTATTTTCGTCGCCAAAAATTCTGTAGAGACCAAATTCTCCTTTATTAATATCAATCTTTGTGTAATTTTCCACTTCTATATATTCATCTAAAAGGACATCATAAAAGGTAAAGTGGTCATCTTTCTCCTTTATTCTAAAAAGGGACACATAGGAGTCTCTAAAAATTTTTATAAGATAATCATAGTTTTCTTCAGCTACTTCGATTTTTTTTAGCATGCTTTTTAAAACTCTCTTTGCATTATCCTCATACTCCTTAAAGTCAAAGAGCATAAAGGCTGCCAGTTCGTCTCTATCTCTTACCATTACATAGGGATTTTCTGTAATTGGAGTAAATTCAATTTCATTTATAAAATTTTCAAAGCCAATAGTGGCTTGGCTCAAGAGTTTTTTTCCTATTTCATAAATTTCTCTTGTAGTTAAATTCATTTTTTCACCTATTCTTCAACTAATTCCTTTAGTTCATCCATGTATCGCAAAATATATTCTATGTGATAATTGTAGACGCTGTCAACTTCAGTTAAATTATGAGAAGTTGGTTCATTTAAATCGTAGCGACTTTTCACTTCCTCAGAAATTTTTTCGCTTAAATAATTTGCGTTCATATTATTTATTACTTCTAGCCGAACAGATATGCTTTCAAGTAGAGAGCTAATCTTTGTCTCTCTATCAAGTGAATGGTCGTGGTGGAAGGGTGTCTTTACTTCCTTTTCTAAAAGTTTATAAAGAGTATTTGCATTAGATAAATTTTCATTAAAATCAGATAAATTTGCTCTCTTGTCATAAATTATTTCTCTCAAAACTCTATTTGCTGATTGATAGCATTTTTTTGAAACTGTAATAAAATCTTCCCAGATATTGGGAGAGGATATATAGTAATTTATAAGGACGCCAACAAGAACTCCTATTACTGTTCCCAAGATTCTATTAAAGGCATAGACAACTTTGTCGGAATCGGAGCAAAAACTTGCAACGAAAACTATACAAGAAAGTTGTGTCATGTCACGCATTTTTAAAATTGCAAGTATATAAATAATTATCAAAACTCCAAGCCCTGCAATTAAGGGTTCAAGTAAGAGGGGAAGGGAAATTTTTGAAGCAAGATAGCCAATTATTACACCAATTACTGCAGTAAAAAGTCTCTTCTTCATATCATCTAGGGATTCTGACATTGATGGCTTCATGGAAGAAACTGCAGCAATGGCAACAAAAATTTGTGAATTTAATTTAAAAAAACCTGAGATAAAAAGTCCAATTACAACAGCTAGGGCTGTCTTAATTGCACGCATGCCAATTCTGTACTTGTAATCAAATTTATTTTTTATTGCCATGTAATCACCCAATCTATTTTTTAATATTGCATGATAATTATATCAATAATAAATATAAAAGTACATTTTCATAATTTACGAGAGCCCTGATATTATTTGTAAAAATTGGGTAAATAATTAACAAAGAAAAGGAGAGTGACATTTATGTTATTGAATTTTGTTGGAAAAAACATTGAACTTACAGAATCTTTAAAGAACGTGGCAGAAAAAA
>NZ_CAMQAY010000036.1 GCF_946998875.1 uncultured Peptoniphilus sp.
AGGATTTATGAAAGACTTGAGCCCTATAAAGATGATTACAAGAAATTAAGAAGAGCTGTCCTTGAAATAGTAAGGGAAATTATGATTTCTCACGACAGGGTAATTTGCGACGGTGATAATTATTCTCTTGAGTGGAGAGAAGAGGCAAAGAGAAGGGGACTTGCAAATCACAAGACTTATTTTGATGCCTTAGTTGCCTTAAAGGATTTTGACTTCAGTGATATTTTCTTAAAGAGAGGAATTTATACTGAAAAAGAAATAAGGGCAAGCTATGAAGTAAACCTAGAAGAAGTTGTAATCTATCACACTTTAGAGGCAAAGATAATGATGTCCATGATTGAAAAGGACATAATCCCTATGGGTCTTGCCGAGCTAAGTGACTTGAGTCATGTTTTAAATTTTAAAAATAATGAAATGCTAAGCTCTAAGTATGATAAAATAGATAAGATGATTACAAAGTTAATGGAATGTGAAGGTGAAATTGAAGCCTTGCTTTTACATTCAAGCAAAATAGATGACATTTACAAAAAGGCAGAGTATGTTGAAAGAAATATTGCCACAAAACTTCACGCCACAAGAGAAGTTGCAGATGACATGGAAAAATTAATTTCAAGAAAAAATATTACGCTGCCATCTTATGAAGATATTTTTAATTCACTAAGCTAGGAGGAAGTATGACTAAATTTATATTTGTTACAGGTGGAGTTGTTTCAGGAATTGGCAAGGGAATTTCTGCAGCAAGTATTGGAAGACTTTTAAAGGACAGAGGACTTTCTGTATTTATGCAAAAGTTTGACCCCTACCTAAATGTGGACCCAGGCACTATGAGTCCCTACCAACATGGAGAAGTTTTTGTAACTAAAGACGGAGCAGAAACTGACCTTGACCTTGGCCACTATGAAAGATTTATCGACGAAGAACTAACTAAGGACGCATCAATTACAACTGGTAAAGTTTATTCAACTGTAATTGCCAAGGAAAGACGTGGCGATTATGACGGAGCAACTGTGCAAGTAATTCCACACATCACTAACGAAATTAAAAATGCAGTTTATAAGGCTGCCAAGGAATCAAAGGCTGATGTTGTAATTACAGAAATTGGCGGAACAGTGGGAGACATTGAGTCCCTACCATTCTTAGAAGCAATTAGACAAATTCACTCAGAAAATAAGGAGTCAGATGTCTTATTTGTGCACACAGTTCTAGTGCCAAACATTCCAGGCTCCGACGAGCTAAAGACTAAGCCAACTCAACACTCCTTTAAGGAACTTATGAGCAATGGAATTAAAACTGATGTAATTATAGTAAGGTCTAATGGAATTGTAACAAAGGATTTGAGAGAAAAAATTTCTCTATTCTGCGATGTGCCAGTGGAAGCAGTTATTCAATCAACTAATGTAGACTTAATTTATGAAGTGCCACTAGTTTTCCACGAACAACATTTAGACGATTACATCTTAAAGAAACTTGAACTTGAAGACATGCCAGCATCAAAGGGCAAGTGGAAAGAAATGGTTGAAAGATTTAAAGATGTCAAGGGCGAAGTTACAATAGGTCTTGTGGGAAAATATGTAAGCCTTCACGATGCCTACCTTTCTGTTACACAAGCACTTACTGATGCAGGTTGCGAAAATGGCTACAAGGTAAAGATTAAATGGATAGATTCTGAAGATATTGAAAAGGACGCTAGTATCTTAGAAGGACTTGACGGAATAATTGTGCCAGGCGGCTTTGGCTCTCGTGGAACAGAAGGCATGATCATGGCTTCAAAGTACGCTCGCGAAAACAATGTGCCTTATTTTGGAATTTGCTACGGCATGCAAGTTGCCCTAATTGACATTGCCAGAAATAAACTTGGCTATAAGGATGCAAACTCAACAGAAATAAATCCAGAGACAAATTATCCAATTATAGACCTTTTGGAAAATCAAAAGGACATCAAAAATGTTGGCGGAACTCTTAGACTTGGAAATTATGACTGCACAATTGAAAAGGGAACTTTGACTTATGAACTTTATGGCGAGGAAAAAATCAAAGAAAGACATAGACATAGATATGAATTTAACAACGCCTATAGGGGAAAAATTAGATCAGCTGGCGTGACATTTTCTGGCATAAACGAAGACAAGGACTTAGTTGAAATAATTGAAATGAAGGACAATGACTTCTTCCTTGCTTGTCAATTTCACCCAGAATTTAAGTCAAGGCCAACAAAGGTTCATCCATTATTTAATGGCTTTGTAAAGGCAGCAATAAAAAATAAGAAATAAATAAGAATAAAAAATAAATCTCATCCATAAATTTTGGGTGAGATTTTTTCTATATTTTTAGCAAGAGGTTTTTATTATACTCCTTTAGCTTCATCACAAAAAAATAAAAAAAGCTCTGAAAATTTTCAGAACTTTATAGGAACTTGTCTTTTAAATTGTCCCAATAGGAATTATTTGAGAAGACGAGTTTTTTTATTGTTTTATTTGATAGCCTAATGTTTACCCTGTGAAGGTTGTTGAAAAAATATTCGTTTCCGTCAACTAATAAAAGGTTTGAATCCTTGTAGCGCTTTTCCACCACAAGAGAAATCGTGTGAACTCCAGGAACAATTACTGATGAGCCGAGAGAACGGTAGGCTTGAGAGTTCACTGGAGAAATTGGCGTCATCTGTAAGACATGTAGGCTTGGATAGACTATGGCACCGCCAGAGGAAAAGTTGTAGGCAGTGGAGCCTGATGGTGTTGCAACTAATATGCCGTCACCAGAAAATTTTTCCACATGGTTTCTGTCTATGAAGACATTCATGTGTATGGTCTTTGAGTGAGCTGCCTTTAAGACAACTTCGTTTATTGAATAAAATTTGTAGACCTTGTTTTTTGTGTAGATGTCTGAACTTATAAGCTTTATATCATCAACTATGTAGTGGCCATTCTTATAATCCTTAACAAACTTTTCAATTTCGTCAGGCTTTATCTCTTGATAAAAGCCAAGGTGACCTGTATTTATTCCCACGAAGGGCATTTCTGGAAAGTCATTTTTGTGAATAGCTTTTATAAAGGAACCATCTCCTCCAATACAAATGGAAAGCTCGGCATTTTTTTTGAAGCCGTTAAAGGGCTCGTAGCCATATCTTGTTAAAACTTTATGCAATTCTGTAGCAGTTTTTTTTGATTCAAAATTTGCATTTGTAAGTATATTTATAATTTTTGACAAGCTTAAACCCCCTTGATTTTTTTCTTTATTATTTATATTATAAACGAATAAAGTCTCCTTGACTAGAGGTGTAAAATGTATAGATTAAATTCAAAAGACTTTTTAAATTTCAGAGCTAGTGAAAAAATGAAGGTCAACGATTACTTAAAAAAGCGTGGAGTCTCCTCTCGCCTAATAAGGAAATCTGTAAAAGATGGAAATATTTACTTAGATGGAAAGTTACTTAAAAAAAATAAAAAGTTAAAGCTAAATGACATAATTTCTCTAAGGTTTGAAGATGAAGATCCCAATGGCAAGGTCCAAAAAAAACCTCTTGATATTTTATATGAAGATGACGACCTTCTTGTAATAAATAAGGAGCCAATAATGGTGACTCACACGGCAAAGGACGACAGCCAGGGCACTCTTTTAAATTATCTCTTGGGATATTTTGAGGAAAATAAGATAAGGAGAAAGGTTAGGTTTATTAATAGACTTGACAGAGATACCTCTGGCATAGTTCTTGCCTCAAAAAATTCCTTTGCTCAAGATAAAATTTCTAGTGAATTTAGAGACAAGGTTGAGAAAAAATATTTGGCAATTTGCCAGGGAATCTTTGAGGAGAAGGAAGGAATTATTGATGCACCTATAGCCACAAGTGAAGATGGGATTAGGCGAGAGGTAAATTATGTAATTGGCAAGAAATCCATCACTTCCTATAAGGTCCTTGAAGAACATGACAATATGAGCCTAGTAATTTTGACTCTTCACACTGGAAGGACTCATCAAATTAGAGTTCACCTAAGCCACCTTGGTCATCCAATAATTGGCGACAGCCTTTACGGGGAAAAATCTGATTTAATAAATAGGCAAGCCCTTCACTCCTATTCCATAAAATTAAAGCTTCCAAGAAAGGATAAGGAAATAGAAATTCTTGCAAAACTTCCAGAAGATTTTCATTTTTTTCCTACGCTTTATTGAAAAAGTGATTTCATTGAGTTATAATTTAATTAGGTAAATTCTGCGATGTACGAAATAATCCTATTTAATTCAACCGACAAATAGAACACGGGAAACTGTGTATGAGTGAGATATGACAAGCCGCCTTTGAGCGGAAGTCAGAAGACACTATCAAGTTTTTGACCCACCATGAAAATGGGCGGGGTGAATTAATTAGGTAACGGCATTGCGGTTTTTACTATTATTAGGGAAAAAAATTAATTGATTATTTTTATATAAATAGGGTAATAAATTAACAAATCGTAAAAGATATATTAAAGAATAAGGAGAGTTATTATGGGATTATTTGATTATTTAGAAGAAAAACGTAACGAGGCAGTTAGAAGAAGAAGACTTAAAGAAATTTCTAAGATTTCTACAGGTATTGCACTTGGAGCAATTGGTGGAATTTTATTTGCACCACAAGAAGGCAAAAAAACTCGTGAAGATATTGCAAACAAGTCAAAGGAAGCTGCCAACCAAGCACTAAATGCAGCTAACGATGCTAAAGATACTATTCAATTTAAGGCATATCAAGCTGGAGAACAAGCTAAGAAAACTTACAGTGACTTGAGAGAAAAAGCTGCTATTAAAAAATCTGAATTTGACGAAGATGTTGAAGTAGCAAAGGCAAAGGCAAAGGCAATTGGCGAAGTTGTTAAAGCTGGTGCTGAAGACATTAAAAAAGATGTAAAGAACACTACTGAAGAAGTTAAAAATACAGCAGAAGAAGTTAAAGACGACTTAAAGGAAGGCGCAAAAGACATCAAGAAAGAAGCTAAAAAATCTTCTGAAAATGTAAAAGAAACTGTTGAAGAAACAAAAGAAAAAGCAGAAAAGGAAGCTAGAAAATAAGATAGGAGGCATAAAATGTTAGATCAAGCATTTACAATTGGTGGCCTACTAAGTTTCTTATTATATGTAGCTGGTATAGCTGCACTTGTTGCACTATTTTTAGTACTGCTAAATGTTATGAAAATCTTGAAGAATGTCAATGAAATTGTTGAAAGAAACCAAGGCGAGATTGATCACACTATAAAGACTGTTCCTTCAATAATGGACAATGCAAAGGACATTTCTACAAATGTAAATTCAATTTCAACTGATGCGACAAAGCTAGTAAATGATGTAAAACCAGAAATTGAGAAGGTTGTTGCCACAGTTGGTTCAGTTTCAGACACTGTTAATGGAATTACAAGAAAGGTCGATGATACTTCTTTAAGGGTATCAAACACAGTTATGAATGTTTCAGATGTTATTTCTGATACTGCTAAAACTATTTCACTTAGTTCAAATAACGCCATCGACTATTTTTATATTTTAAGAGAAGTTGCAAAGACAGTTAAAGAAGTCTTTTTAAAATGATCTAGGGGACGGAGTTATTGCTTCGTCTTCTTTTATTTTCAAAATTAAGTCTTGACCAAGAGCAAGCTTTGAGATTTAATTTACATAGTACGAGGAGTAGAATGAAGAGAGTTAAGATAATTGCAAACCCAAATTCGGGCAGAGGCGCAGCTCTAGGAAAAATTTTAGAATTAATTGAGCTAATGAGCCACGATAAATATGAAATTGAATTATTATTTACCCATGAGGAAGGCGACGGCAAAAATTTCGCTTTAAATTTCACGGGAGAAGATTTTATAATATGTTCTGGTGGCGATGGCACAGTAAACGAAGTTGTAAATGGAATATATCTTTCAAAGAGAGATACTCCCCTTGCAATTCTTCAAAGTGGAACTGTAAACGACTTTGCCAATGCCCAAGGACTTCCAACTTCGCCCTTTAAATTTTATCAAATGATAAAAAATTATAATTTAAAGACCATTGATTTAGGTCTTGCAGGCGATAGGGCCTTTATAAATGTAGCTGCTGGTGGAATGCTAACGGAAATTGCCTACACTGTCTCTGCTGAAAGGAAGGCAAGTCTTGGCAATATGGCATACTATCTTGAAGGTGCCAGAGAACTTTTGGAAAAGGGAATTTTTAAATATCAAAGGTCCTTTAATTTAAAGGTAAAAAGCAAGGAGATAGACGAAAGCGTAGACGCACTTTTGTTTTTAATAACTAACTCAACTTCAGTTGGCGGTTTCAAAAAAATGTCGCCCTTTGCCGATGTATCTGATGGATATTTAGATGTTTTGATTTTTAAGAGAATAAAAATTTCTGATGTGCCTGAACTTTTTGCATCCCTAGTAGGAGGCAAGCACATAGACCACAACAAGGTAATTTATCTAAAGACAAAAAATATAAGTATAGAATCTGATGAAGAAGTGACAATAGATGTTGATGGAGAAAAGACTTCTACACTTCCTATGAATTTTAAAGTGTTGGAAAATAGGTTAAAAATAATAATACCATAAGGAGGAAAGTATGGCATCTACAATTAAAGATGTAGCAAAAATGGCAGATGTGTCCATTTCTACAGTATCAAGGGTAATAAATGACTCAAAACCCGTTAGCCCAGAGGCACGAAGAAGAGTTTTGCACGCCATAGATGTTTTGGACTATAAGCCAAATGAAGTGGCTAGAAGTTTAGTTACAAAAAAGTCTAATTTAATAGGTGTAATTGTAGAAGACATTGGGTCTAACTTTATTTCACAAATCCTAAGAGGAGTGGAAGAAGTTGGAAGAATGTACAAATACGACATACTTTTATCAAGCTCCTATGGCGATCAAGAATCTGAAATGAAGTTTGCAAACTTGTTGGCACAAAAACAAGTAGAAGGAATAATTGTAATTTCAAACTTGCACAATCCTAAACTTGAATACAAGTTGGAAGAAAGCAAAATTCCTTATGTAATAATAAGCAATTTCTACGACATAGAAAAATTCTCTGCCACAATTGATTATGAAAAGGCATCCTATGACATGGTAAATCTTTTAATTGCCAAAGGACACAAAAATATTGCCTCTCTAGGAGTTAGAAGGGACTATGACAGAACCTTTGAAAAGAAAAAAATCGAAGGCTATAACAAAGCCATGGAGGAACATGGTCTAAAGAAAATCAACTTATTTGTTGAAGGTCTTGAGGCAGAAGATGTAGAAAATGAAGAAAAAAATATTATTAATGCAATAAAAAAAGAAAAAATAACAGCTTTCTTTACATCCTATGACACAATTGCAATTCACCTAATGAACTTGCTTTTAGACAACAACTACAAGACACCTCAAGATATTTCTGTAACAGGCTTTGGCGGATCCTACATTTCAAATATTTATAGACCAAAGCTTACCACTGTTAAGATTCCTTATTATGACATTGGAGCAGTTTCCATTAGAAAGATTTTGAAGAAAATTGCCAAGGAAGATAGCGACTTTTCAGAAAATGTAGTGCTTCCATCAGAAATACTTGAAAGAGAAAGTGTAAAAAGTTTAAATGACTAGAATTGCCATTGAAACAAATAGCCAAATAATAAAAAGAGGGCTTCAAAATATTTTAAAGGATTATGAAGTCCTTGATTTTTATGAATCTACAAGAGAAGACTTTGACTTATTGATCTTTGAGGACAAAAACTTAGAAAATAGAAGAGAAGAAAAAATAAGAATAGTTGGAGATAGAGACCTTCCACTTAACATCGACTACTCTCTTTTAAGTCTTAAGTCATCAGAAGAAGAAATACTTGAAGCAGTGGATAAGACCTTAAGAGGATATGTATATATAGAAGAAAGCTTAAAGGAAGCTAAGAGAAATAGAAGTAAAAAGTTTGACAAGATAAAGACACTTACAAGGAGAGAAAAATACTTATTAGAAGAAATAATAGCAGGCAAAACTAATAAGGACATCTCAAAGGAAATTTATATTAGTGAGAAAACAATAAAAAATAATCTCACAGCCCTGTACAAAAAATTAGAAGTAAGTGGAAGAAGAGAAATCATAAATAATTACAGCGGAATTTAAAAATTTTATCAAATATGTTAGTAATCCTAACATATTTTTGAATTTAG
>NZ_CAMQAY010000037.1 GCF_946998875.1 uncultured Peptoniphilus sp.
TTTGCAGTTATTACTCATGAACTTATGACCATAAAAAATTAAAATGGAGTTAGAAATGAAACACTTTAGATTATCAGACATTATTATATTTGTTGGAATTTATATTTTTGCAAGTTCTCTCGATGATAAGGACAAAAAGAAGAAAAAATACTTGGGATTCATCCTGACAGTCTTGGGCTGCATCTTAAAATTTTTGAATTTTTAAATTTAAAATTAAAAATAGAATAGAAAAATAAAAATCACAGGAGACTTGCAAAGTGAGGAGGCAATATGAAAGACATAATACTTGTAAAAAATATTGAGAAAAATTTTAAGGGCAAAAAACTCTTTTGTGATTTTTCTTTTTCTGTGGAAAAAAATACTGTCCATGCCCTTGTTGGACCAAATGGGTCAGGAAAGACAAGCCTACTGAGGATTTTGACGGGCATTTATAAGTGCCAAGGCCATGTGGAAGTCAAGGGTTCCTACGCTATGCTACTTGAAAATGACTACCTCTATGAGGAAAAAACTGGCATGGAAAATATAAATATCTTCTCTCTTTATTTTGGAGTAGATAAGGAAAATTACATAAAATATTCTGACCTACTTGGCATTACAGATGACCTAAGTAGAAAAGTTTCCACCTACTCCAAGGGCATGAAGAGAAAGCTAAGTCTTCTAATAATTATTTTGATGAATAGAGAAATTATTTTTTTAGATGAAGTAACTTCTGGTGTAGATCCAATTTCCCGAGTAGAGATAAGAAAAATTATTTCCATGTTAAAGGATGAGGGCAAGACTCTTGTAATCACCTCTCATGATTTATCAGAGATAGAAAAAGTTGCAGATAAAGTTACCATGATTAAGGATGGAAAAATTTTATTCACCAGAGAAATTTCAGAGCTTGGAGAAAATCTTGAGGATTTATTTATAGAGGAGGGGTCAAAATGAAGGACAAGGCTTTAAACAAGGCTACGAGATACATAATCTTTAGGGACAAAGAAGTGACTATCAACACAATTTTATTTTTCCTACTTGCCCTTGCCTACTTATTTGCCCTCTATAAGTTTCTCTTTAGGGCAAGGGGAGAGGATTTTATCATCTTGATGACCTATGCCCTTATACTTGGCTTTGGAATAATTGGATCCAACACTATTCTTGTAAATTTAAGTCTCAGGGACAAGCTAAGTGGCAGGTTGGAGTTTTTATTGGGGACAGGACTCGATGTAAGAGAGATAATAAAGGCATATTCAATAGAAAACTGGAGGCTTTCATCTCTTGCTTCATTCATAATTTTTTTTGGAACTTATGTGATTTGTGACTTGGACAAATCCTTTATCGTCCTTTACCTAACTTGTATCATCCTTCATTATTTTTTGATCTTGACTCTTAACATAAAGGCAATGTATAGGAAGAATTTTAAGTTTTTCAAAAATATAGTTTTCTTTAGCACGAGTCTTTTGATTTATCTATTGGGAAATTTTTCTGGGAGGATTCTAAAATTTCTAGACCATATAAATTTGGACTTAAGCCTATTTTTAATTCTTGCAAATGTAATTATTGGTCTTGGCTTAGGACTTTATTCTTTTTACCAAGTTAGAAAATTGGAAAATGAAAATGTAATGGAGGTGAGCTCAGAGTGGTCTTAAAATTAATTGCCATTGATCTTAAAAAAATTTTAGACAAAAATGCAGTTTTAATGGCATTTTTTGGTCTGGTTTTCACATTTCTTTCAAATTTTTCAGCAGACTCAATGAAAGAAGTTTCAAAAATTATGAGAGTGGAAGGAATTTCTCTTTTGTTTTTAATTTTTTCTTTAGAATTTTCCAAGGGGACCCTCCAAGAAGACAAGGCAAGAAAAAAATTAGAATTTCTTCTTGCCAATGGCGTCTCCATAAAATTTTTGCTAGAAAAATATTTTGGGAGCTTATTTTTTTCAAGCCTCATTACGCTTTTGCCTTCCCTAATATTTTTTGGCGTGAAGACAAGGATTGGGGTCCTTGAAATTTTAAACTTTCTACTTACAGCTTGCCTTTACACAAGTTTTTTAATTTTAAAAATTTTAAATACAGAAAATATGAACAAGATGTCTGGGATCCAAAAGAAGATATTTTTTCTTGGAGGCCTTGTACTAATAGTCTCAACTAATATTTATATTTTCACTTCTGTGATAAAATTGTACTTGATAAGCAAGTTTTTAATTTTAATTTTTGCAAATATTTTTGTGGCAATAAATACAAGCAAAGAAAGGATTGGGGTGACTTACTTTTGATGGGGAAGAGAATTTTAAAAATAATAATTTCACATGCCGCCCTGATTTTTTATTGGTGCTACCTTTATAAAGTTGGCGACGCAATAAGTAGTGCGCCAATAATAAATTTTACTTCCACAATATTAATTTTAATTATTTATGGACTTATCTACGCAGAGATAACAAAAAAAGGGGATAAAAAACTAGATGCTCTTTATATTTTTGTATCACTTTTATTTTTTGCCCTTGCCCTAAATAAAAATTTTAAATTTTTAATTTTCCTTGGTCTTGGACTAGGGATTTCAATTTTTTATATAGTGAAAAATTTGCAAATAGATAAGACTTTTTACATAAGTATTCTTCCAATTTCAAAAAAGATGACTCAGGTCTTTACGGGAATTTTCATTTGCGTGATTATGCTTTTAACTTATCTCTTGGACCTTGATGTCCTTGTAATAAATATTTTTAATCAGGTCATATTTTTTGCCTGCTGCCTTTTCTTTTTGTTATTTTTAAAGGACAGAGAGGATGTCTACGACAAGACCTTTAAATTACTCTATATCTCTAAGTATATGGCAAGTGAAAGGGAAAATTTTGTAAGGCTTATCCATGACGAGGTCCTACAAGATATTTTTGCTGCCAAAAATTATTTGAGCCTAAAAGAGCCCAAGGTCCATGAGGCAAGCGACTTGCTTACAAAATTAAATGAAAGACTTAGGAAAATTATGAAGTTTTATCAGACAAGTCTCTTTGAAGACTTTGGCATGGAAGAAAATATTCATGGTATTTTTGAAAATGTTGCAAGTCTTTATCCTTATAAGACTACAAAAATTGACAAGAAAATTTCAAGTGCCTTAGAAAATTTAAGGGGCGAGGAAGTAAAATTAATTGCCCTAATCACCAAGGAGCTTGTCAACAACATCTACAAGCATTCAGAGGCCACCTATATTTTTTACAGGCTTTATGAAGATAGAGGCTTTATAATTATGGAAGTGGAAAGCGACGGCATGGCTCATGAGGACTTTAAAAATATAGAGGATTCAAAGAGGGGGGTTCTCCTTTTGAAGATGCTAATTTCATCTAATGAAGGCGAAATTGCCTACGAGGACAGAGGAAGGACCCTTTACACAAAAATAAGATTGAGAAGGTTTAGAGATGAAGATTCTTTTATTAGATGACCACAAAATTTTTGGCGAGAGCTTAAGGCTCCTCTTGGAAGAAAGGGGAATCGCCTGCTTTTACACAAATGAAGTGGAAAAATTTTATGCTGAAATGAAAAAGGACTACGACATTTTTCTTGTGGACATAAATTTAAAGAGAGATGAGACGGGCTTTGACATCTTGGATAAAATTTATGACTTTGACAAAAATAAAAAAGTTGTAATTTTGACTTCCTATGACATGATTAACTACAAAAGAAAAGCAGAGGAAAAGGGCGCCAGAGACTTTATAAACAAGTCTGTGGAAGTGGATGAATTAATTGAAAGGCTAGAAAGAGTCTATAGAGATGAAAAAATTTTATCTAAAGATCAATGCGCTGACCTTTTCGAAGCTCTCACAAAAAGAGAGGAAGAAATTTTGACTGAACTTGTAAAAGGAATGACAAAAAAAGAAATTGCAGAGAAACTTTTCATAAGCGAAAGGACTCTCTACAATCACATAGCAAATATTTACGCAAAGCTTGGGGCGAAAAACCTTGTTGAGGCTTATAACACTGCCATGGAGCTTGGCTACATCAAACCCATAATGTAAAAGAACTAGGTCCACATGAACCTAGTTTTTTAGTTAATCTGAAATTATTTTGTATAGGGCATCAGATGTCTTTCTTTTTTTCTCGCGCAAATCGTCATTTTTTGCGTAGCCAAGAGCTATTACAAGTCTAATTTTACTTTTGGTCTTTAAAAATTTTTGCAACTTTTCTTCGTCAAACCAACCGATTATACAAGTTGATAGTCCAAGGCTTGTTGCTTCTGCTGTAAAGTAGGCAGCAGATATTCCTATGTCAATGGACTTGTAGTCTTGATTCTTTACGCTTGAGCCAATCTTGGCAGAAAGGTTGTAATTTTCTTCTGTGACAATGGCAAAGGCAGCTGCGTCCTTGGTAAAGGAGTTCATCTTGCCAAGTTGAAAATATTTTGAAAGGTTTTTGGCATCGTCGCCGCGGACAATGTAATAGTAGTAGGGCTGTGCATTGCAAGCTGATGGTGCAAGCTTCATAGTCTCAAGGCAAGCTTCAATTTTTTCTATTTCAACTTCTCTATCTGGGTCATAGTCTCGACATGACTCTCTTTTTTTCGCCAATTCTTTAAATTCATTAAAATCCATATTATCCCTCTAAAAATTCATCTAAGTTTCCATCAAAAAAGTAAAATTCGTCGTCGCGCTTAAGTGCAGGAACGCCAACGCGATTTTCTTCAACAATTTCGTCAAAGTCTTCGGAGAAGTCCCTCTCCTTTAAAAATCTCTTCAAGTTTGCCATTGATGCCGTTATATCTACAATTTCGCAATCCAAATTTTTTTCTTTCACTGCTGCAATTGCAGGTGGACAGTCTGGGCAGAGGCTTGAAATAAATAGTGTAAGCATATTATTTTCCTCCAAAAATTTATTTAGGGCCTTATAAAAATCATCATCGGCACTATTATCTCTTTTTGCAATATTAAAATAAATTTGTCTCTCTCGCATTTTTCTCTTAAAGTGACGGCTCTCTAGCATGGCAACTATGTTTTCATCATCTATGAAGTTACCCTGGAAGTCCATGACTCTTGCCTTTTTTTGAAAGGGCAAGGGAAGATAGACCCTTGTCATTTGTTATGACCAGGTCTTTACTTTTTGCATGATTGGCAATGTATATGTCAGCTGCTTCCTTGGAGATGTCAACGCTAATGACTTCGCCATAAGTTGGGGAGAAGTCCTGGCTGTAATTTTTTACCAAGAGAAGCCTTGCACAGTATTTTTGGCAGAGCCTTTCACATATTTCACGCACTGGTGAACCGTCTGCATCTAATAATATTTTCATATTTATCTTTTACCCAAAGTAAATTCACAATATCATGTAAGTAAAAAGTATTGAAAATTTGGGACTTTTTATATAGACTTAGTTTAGGAGGTTAATATGAAATATATTTACAGAATATTTGTATTCCTTACAGTTATACTCCTCCTTGGAGCACTGGGACTTACATTTATGTTTATGCCAAGGGGAAAGAAATTAGATGACAATAAAAATTTTATTAATAAAGAAGAAGCTAGGGAGCCAGAAAAAATTACTGTCTTTAATGACAATGAGGACATTGTAAATATTTTATTAGTTGGACTTGACTCCAGCCAAGTGACTTATGAAAAGGACGAAGATTCCAAGAGAGCCGACACAATTATGCTTTTATCCATTGACCCAAAGTACGACAGAGTTAGACTTTTATCCATCCCAAGAGATACATACTACAAGTTAAAGGGCTACGACAATTATAGGATGAATGCAGCTTATGCGCGTGGAGGTATTGATCTTCAAGTTTCAAGTGTAGAGGACTTTATGGGAGTAAAGATCGACCATTATGTTACAGTTAATTATGACGCAGTGAAGGAGCTTGTAGATGCTATTGGTGGAGTGGAAGTTTACACACCTGCCTATAAGTACACAGACCCTTCAACTATACCGCCACTTGAAATTAATTTTGAAGAGGGACTTCACTTATTAGATGGTGATGACGCAGTTAAGTATCTTAGAATTAGAAAAATTTACAAGGACCAGGACCTTGACAGGATTAAGGCGCAACAAGATTTTATCATGAAAATTTTTGACAAGATGAAGTCACCTAAAATGCTTTTAAAACTTCCAAGGCTAGTTTCCATTGCCAATAAACATGTTGAGACAGACATGAATTACGGTCAGCTTTCCTATCTTGCCTACTATGGTGTAACTCTCGACAGAGAAAATATTGGAATGAAAACTGTTGAGGGCACTACTAAAAAGGGCTCACCTTTATATTTTGTTGACAAAGAAAGTGCAAGGTATGAGGCTTCTGAACTTGTAAGACTGAGAGATAAGGCGCCAGAAGCAAGTGAAGAAGACTTAAATTATACTGAAGAAGAGCTTAAGAATATGACAGAGGAAGAAAGAGCAGCTATTGAGCAAAAAATTAGAGACAAAGAGCTTAGGGATAAGTTAAAGGAAGAGGCTGTGAAAAAAGAAGACTCTACTTCTGCTAATGAAAATAAGGCTAATAATGAAAAAGTAAATAGCGAAAATTAATTTAAAAAGAAAGACCATCATGCTTGTGATGGTCTTTTCTAATGTTAATACAAATTTTATTCAGCTAGAAGCTCTATTATATTTTTTACAACTTCCTTGGACTTTTGCATTTGGTCAAGGCTTACAAGTTCGTAGCGACCATGATAATTGTAGCCGCCAGTAAAGATGTTTGGAGTGGGAAGACCCATAAAGGATAATTTTGAGCCGTCAGTTCCGCCTCTTACTGGGCCAATTTTTGGAGTGACGCCAGATTTTTCAAAGGCTTTTTTTGCAAGGTCAATGATTTCCATGTGGTCCTCTAAAACTTCTCTCATGTTGTAGTATTGGTCCTTGATTTCAAGTTTTATGCACTTGTCGTATTTTTTATTCAAGAAATTTGCTATCTCCTCAAATAATTTTTTCATGTCTTCAAACTTTTCTCTTGAGTGATTTCTTATGATGTAGTTCATTTTTGTAAACTCAACAGATCCCTCTATGCCAAGAAGGAGTGAAAAGCCTTCGTAGCCTTCTGTGTATTCAGGTCTTTCGCCTGCTGGGAGCATTGAATTAAATTCCATGGCAATTAGCTGTGAGTTTATCATGGTGTCCTTGGCAGAACCTGGGTGGACATTTTTGCCTTGGATTTCAATTTTTGCTGAAGCTGCGTTAAAGGTTTCGTATTCAAGCTCGCCAAGTGGTCCACCGTCAACTGTAAAGGCAAAGTCTGCCCCAAATTTTTTTACATCAAACTTGTCGGCACCTCTGCCGATTTCTTCGTCAGGTGTAAAGGCAATTTTTATGTCGCCATATTTGGCATCCTTGTCTCTTAAAAGTTCTTCCACAGCAGAAATAATTATGGCAATTCCAGCCTTGTCGTCGGCACCTAAGAGTGTGGTACCGTCAGTTGTTATGATTGTCTCACCCTTTAAGTCCTTTAAAAAGGGAAAATCAGAGACAGATGTAGTGAAGTCCTCATTTAATTTTATGTCGCAGCCATCATAATTTTCAATGACCCTTGCCTTTACATCCTTACCGCTCATGTCGGGAGCAGTGTCCATGTGAGCAATAAAACCAACAGTCTTCTTGGCTTTTACCCTGCCAGGAATTTTTCCATAGACATATCCATTTTCGTCAATCTCTGCTTCAATGCC
>NZ_CAMQAY010000038.1 GCF_946998875.1 uncultured Peptoniphilus sp.
TCTATTTTTGGTTCAACCTTTTCTACTGGCTTTTCAACTTTTTCAGCCTTAGCTTCAACTTTTTTATCTTCAACTTTTGTAGCAGGAGCTTCCTTTATCTCTTCAGCTTCTGCTTTTCTCTTTTCTCTTCTCTTTTTTGCACGATCCTTTTTTCTAGAAGCATCGTATTTTTGCTCTTCTCTACTATTAAAAGCATTAGCAGAATTTTCATTGAATTTAAGATCTTTTTCAGCCTCAGAAGATTTTACAGAATCATCAAGGTTTTTAAGATCTTCTGCCTTATGTAGATTTTCAGCAGATGCTTTTTCTTTACTTTCAATAGACTTCTTTTTTGTTGGAGTATTCTTATTTTGATTTTTTCTCCAAATAATATAGCAAACGATTACAATAATGGCAACAATTATTAAGCCACCCATAATAACACCTCCAATTAAATAATATTATACCACTTACATATAAAATAAAACACTTTAATTCGCTAATTTTTTAAAAATATTATAAAAAAAGACTCCAGCTAAGGAGTCTAAGTTTTCTAGCAAAAATTTATGCCACTTTTTTGCCTTTTTATTTTTTTAATTGTTTTCGTGCTTCCATTTTGCCCTTAAGAATTTTTGCTATGTCGCGAACTTCACGCACGCCTAAGTGGTACAGACAGAGGACATAGACGCAAGCTGCTATAAAAACTATTAGCATCAAGAGGATTAGTCTTAAAAGTGTTTGAAGGCCTCCACTTGTAAAGGACATCAATAGTTTTTCGTAAGGGAAGTAAGAAAGCACTACAAGACCCATTGCTATTGAAGCCATAAAGGTTTTTATTGACGCCTTTATATAGGACTTGGTTCCAAGATTTCCAATTTTTCTCCTAAGTAGGATAAAGGAAATGAAAAGTGCAATTGTAGTCGCAATAGAAACTGATGCAGCTAGTCCATTTGTGCCATAGTGCCTTGCTACTAAAAGGTTTAAGCCAACATTTATTGCTACATTTGTCACGCCAACATAGAAGGGCGTCTTGGTATCTTCAATGGAGTAATAAATTCTATTTAATACATTTATTACTGAAATTGAAATCAAGGATAGGGAGTAACATCTTAAGGTTGATGTTGCTGCAATGCCATCTGCCATGGTAAAGGAACCACGGACAAAGGCAATTTCTATTAGTGGTCTTGCCAATATTATTAAGCCAACTGTTGCTGGCACTGTTATAAATAGGACTGTCTTTATTGATGCGTTCATAACTTTTTTGCCAAGTTTCATGTCACCTGAACCCAAAGTTTTTGTTAGGATTGGAAAGACTATGGCTGTTATTGCTGTTATGAAGATCCCAATTATCATGGTGTTTAATTTATTTGAGTAATATAAAATTGAGGCTGCGCCTTCGCCCATGGTAGATGCCAATCGCCTGTTGACAATTATATTTATGTCATTGACTGATACTGACACGAAGACTGGAAGGGCAAGGACTATCGCATCTCGCACATACTCGTCTTTGAAGTCTGCCACAAGCTTTGGTCTGTAACCAATTTTCATTGCATTTGGTAGCAAAAACAAAAATTGTGCCAGTATTCCAAGGACAGAGGCTATGGTTAGTCCCATTATGCCAACATGACGAGAAAATAATGCAAGATAAATTATATAAGTTAAGTTAAGTGGAATGGCAATGGCACCAGTTGCTGCAAATTTACCTCCATGTTGTAAGTAGCCTTCCATTACTCCAACCCAGGATGAAAACAAGACTACGGGCATGCCCACTTGTATTAGTTTTATTACTATTGCATAAGTTTCGGGATTTTTTGTGGAAACTGTTAGAAGTGCAATTTGTCTAGGAAAAATAATTCCAAGGGCAATTAGGACAAAGGACACTAAGCTTGCAATGAACAATAAATTATTTGTAAAATAATTTTTTCTGCTCTTGCCATGTTCCATTTCAGCCTTTTGCACTGAGGGTATATAAGTTGTTGCTATTGCCTGTGTCACAAAGGCAGATATAGTCGCCGTTGCGCCCTGGGCAAGGGAGAAGGCATCCATTTCGATTCCTGCGCCAAAGACATAAGCAGTAAGTGATTCTCTAAAGAAACCAAAAACTTTTCCTATTAATGAAAATATAATTATGGCTAGAGTGGACTTTGCAATTCTTGAGCCTGCGCTACTTTTATTTTCCAATTTAAAATCTCCTTTATAAGTCTTATCAAATTATAATTTGTTTAAAATTTTATGTCAAGTAAAGGGAATTTCAGTATTTTAAAGAAAATTAATTTTGTGTTATCATTGCTTATATAAAATATTATTTGCCATTAAATTAGGAGGATAAATGAAAAATAAACATTTGATAAAAAAAGTTTTGCCCTATTTTTATAAATATAGATTTACTCTTTTCTTAGACTTATTTTGCGCAGGGCTCACTACAGCAAGTGAAATGATTTTGCCCCTTCTTCTTCGTGCTTTAACTAATAGGGGAATGAATGATTTAGCTTCAATTACCTTTGACTTTGTTCTAAAGCTTTCACTAATTTACATAGTGATTAAGACAATAGAAGTTGTTGCCCAATATTTTATGACAAGCATTGGTCACATAATGGGTGCACATATAGAGACAGACATGAGAAGGGATTTATACTCTCATCTTCAAAGTCTCTCTGATACCTTTTACAACGAGACCAAGGTTGGCGTCATCATGTCAAGGATTACCAACGACCTCTTTGATATAACTGAGTTTGCCCACCACTGTCCCGAAGAATATTTTATCGGAGCCATAAAAATTATTATTTCCCTAATAATTCTTCTTAATATAAATGTCAAGATGACACTTCTCATTTATATTATGATTCCACTTATGATTTATTTTTCTGGTCACTTTAGAAATAAAATGAGAAGGGCACAAAAGGATCAAAGGGTCCACATTGGGCACCTAAATTCTTCCATTGAAGATTCCCTTCTTGGCATAAAGGTTGTAAAGTCCTTTGCCAATGAAGGTGTTGAAAGGGAAAAATTCACTGAGGAAAACAACAAATTCCTTGGAATTAAAAAGAGATACTATAGGTCCATGGCGGGCTTTAACACAATTAACAGGATCTTCGACGGGTTAATGTATTTAATTTTAATTGCAAGTGGCGGATATTTTCTCATGAAAAGAGAAATTGGTCCAGAGGACTTAATTGTCTATGTAATGTTTATTCAGTCCCTTCTTGCAACTGTGAGACGAATTATTGAATTTACTGAGCAGTTCCAAAAGGGTATGACGGGCATAGAGAGATTTGCAGAAATTATGGCAATAGAGCCAGACATCAAGGACAAGGAAGATGCCCTTGAGATTAAAAATGTCAGGGGAGAAATTTCCTTTAATCATGTGGACTTTTCCTATGGCAAGGGCGAGGTAAAGGTCTTAAATAATTTTTCCGTTGACATAACGCCTGGCGAGAAGCTTGCCATAGTTGGTCCAAGTGGTGCAGGAAAGACTACAATTTGCAATCTAATACCAAGGTTTTATGATGTTGATAGCGGCTCTGTTACAGTAGATGGAATTGATGTGCGTGACATTAAAATAAAGTCTTTAAGAGAAAATATTGGCATAGTCCAACAGGATGTCTATTTATTTTCTGGCACAGTTAAGGACAATATTGGCTACGGCAAAAGTACTGCCAGTGACAGAGAAATTATTGAAGCAGCAAAGCTTGCCGGTGCCTATGAATTTATTAAAAGCCTACCTCATGGCTTTGACACCTATGTTGGCGAGAGAGGTGTAAAACTATCTGGAGGACAAAAGCAAAGAATTTCCATTGCTCGAGTCTTCTTAAAAAATCCACCAATTTTAATTTTAGACGAAGCAACTTCTGCCCTTGACAACAAAAGTGAAATTGTAGTCCAAGATTCTATAGAAAAGCTTTCAAAGGGAAGGACGACTATTACTATTGCCCATAGGCTTACAACTGTTCAAAATGCAGATCTTATCATTGTCATGACAAGAGAGGGCATTGTGGAAAGAGGAAGTCACCAAGAGCTAATGGCAAAGAGGGGATACTACTATAACCTCTACACCAAGGGCGGCAGGTTAGAGTAATTTCATAATTTTCGGGTATCACTTTAATAAGAACTTAACTAGCGAGGTGCATTATGCAAGAATATATAGAAATTATTAAAAAGAGAAGGTCTTATTACAATTTGTCAGAAGATGTGGCTCTATCCAATGAAGAGATAAAATATTTAATTGAGGATGTCCTAAACACAACTCCTTCACACATGAATTCACAAACTACTAGAGTCCTCTTACTTTTTGACGACAAGTCCAAGGATTTTTGGAAGAGAGTTAATGAAACTTTTGACAATAAAATTAAGAAAGAAAAGTTTCATGGCTTTTATCACGCCAAGGGAACTGCCCTTATTTTTATCGACAAAGATGAAATTAAGGAGCAGGAAAAAAACATGCCTTCATATAAAGATTATTTTGAAACTTGGGGTCATCATTCAGCTGCCATGGTTCAGCTAAATATTTGGCAGGCCTTAAGAGATGAGGAAATTGGTGCAAATAACCAACACTATAATCCTGTCATTGACTCCTGGGTAAAGGATTTATATGAAATTCCTGACTCCTGGGAACTAATTGCAGAGATGCCCTTTGGCAAAATAGAAGAAGAGCCTGAAAAGAAGGACAAGAAACCTATTGATGAGATTTTAAAGGTTATTGAATAAAGATAAGCATAAAAAGTAGGCGAGAGTCTACTTTTTTCTTTTAACTTGCCCTTGTAATAAAAAATTCTTATGTCTATAATAAATGTATCAGGGGAGCTTTTGCTGAGATTAGGTTTATCCTTAAACCCTTTGGACCAAGACAGGTAATGCTGTCTCGGGAAAAGTATGTCTCCTTCTGGGGACTTTTTTTATGCAAAAATTTATTTTGCAAATTTATTTGAGGAGGTTATTATGAAGATTTCAGTAGCTATACAAATCCTTCCTACAACTAAAGAAGGCACAACAGAATCTGTTGTTGAAGTTGTAGATAAGGTAATTGAATATATTAAAAGCGAAAAGGTAAATTATGTTGTAACGCCCTTTGAAACAGTTATAGAATTAGATGACTTTGACAAAGCCTTTGAAATTCTAAAACATTGTGTGAAGATGGCAGGCGAAATTTCAGAACAAGTTGCTTGTTATTCTAAGACTTTTTATTCTGAAAAGGGGATTTTGACAATTGATGAAAAAACCGGCAAGTATCAAGGATAATATCTCAGCAGCTTCTTTGATAATAGTCATTGTAGCTATTTGGCATTTTGTAACTACAAGGGGAATCGTGGGGCCCTATTTATTACCCAAGCCCTTTGATGTTATAAAGGCCTTTGTGACAGATTTTTCTACAATTTCGTCACACCTTGGAACAACACTTACAGAAGCTTTTTTAGGCTTATTTGTTGGCGTCAGCCTTGGCTTTATTGCAGCCCTATTAATGGATTTGTCAGATTTTATTTACTCTGCACTTTATCCAATTTTAGTTTTGACACAGACTGTGCCAACAGTTGCCATTGCACCCCTACTGGTTCTTTGGATGGGCTATGGCATTGCCCCAAAGATTGCCCTTATTGTAATTGTCACATTTTTTCCAGTTGCAGTGTCTCTTCTTGAGGCTTTTAAAGAGGTAGACCAAGACAAGGTAAAATTATTAAAGGCAATGGGTGCTGGCAAGGCAGAAATTTATAGGTACATTAAACTGCCTGAGAGTATGGGAAATTTTTTCTCAGCTTTTAAAATTGCAGTTTCCTATTCTGTTGTAGGTGCAGTAATAGCCGAGTGGCTAGGTGGTTATAAGGGACTGGGAGTATATATGATTAGAGTTCAAAAAAACTACTCCTTTGATAAGATGTTTGCAGTTATATTTTTAATTTCGGCAATTTCTCTTATTTTGATGAAGTTAGTTGGCTTCATACAAAAAAAGATGATGCCGTGGACGGAGGAAAAATGAAAAATTTAAAAAAATTATCAGTTTTATTATTAGCAGGACTTATGCTTACAGCTTGTGGCAAAACTGAAAACAAAAAAGCTGAAGAAAAGAAAGATATCCCAACAGAAAAAGTTAGCTTTTTACTAGATTGGGACCCAAATGTAAACCACGCAGGACTTTATGTGGCAATGGACAAGGGATTCTTTGCAGATGAAGGAATTGAAGTTGAAGTAAATCAACCACCAGCAAATGGAGCTGAAGCCCTTGTTGCATCAGGTAAGGCTGACTTTGGTGTATCCTTCCAAGACACAATTGCACCAGCCTTTGCAAGTGATGATCCACTTCCAGTTACAGCAGTAGCAGCAATAATAAACCACAACACTTCAGGTATATTTTCTGCCAAGGACAAAAATATTGAAAGACCAAAGGACATGGAAGGACACAATCACTCAACTTGGGGACTTCCAATTGAACAAGCAATTTTAAAACAAGTTGTAGAAGATGACGGAGGAGATTTTTCCAAGGTCAACTTAATTCCTGGTGATGTTACAAATAATATTGCAGCAATTCAAGGCAAGGACATTGACACAGTTTGGATTTTCTACCCAGTTGATGGCGTAAGAGCTGAAATGGAAAATGTGCCAATTAATTATTTTGCCTTTAAAGAC
>NZ_CAMQAY010000039.1 GCF_946998875.1 uncultured Peptoniphilus sp.
AAAGGTTAATGTCAATGAAAATATTGATTCTTTTGTAAAAAACATCAGTGAAAAGATCAATGAATATGAAAGAACTAAGGAAAATTTAAAAATTCTTGACACCTTAAAGGAAAACTATGAACTCTTTAAGAATGTTGACATTGATTTAAAGGACATAGCAGACTTAAAGTATTTCAACACTAGATTTGGTTTCTTGGACAAGGATGCCAGATATAGACTTAAGAAAAATTATGGCAATATCCTCGCTATGATTTATCATACTGGCACTGTTGATAACAGAGAACTTTTCCTTGTTATTTATCCTAAGGAAACTGAAAAGGATGTTGACAGAGTCCTAAATAGTTTGAACTTTACTGAAGTTGAACTTCTTGGAGAAAATGTTGAGGGAACTGCTCGTTTAATCTACAAAAATCTTGAAGAAGAAGAGGAAAATGTAAAGAGAAAAATTTTTGAAATAGAAGAATACAAAAAGAATCTTTTGGAAAGCAGACATGAAGAGCTAAAGACTACTCTTGCTCACATGCTTTCCTATGAAGAAATTGAAAAAGCTAAGAAGTTTATGCTTAGGTCAAATAAATATTTTTATCTTTCAGGTTGGCTTGGCGAATCTGACAAAAAGAAGTTAGAAGAAAAGCTAGCTAAGTACAAGGATATTGATATTGAATATTTTGACCCCAAAAGCGAAAACATGAAGACACCGACAAAGTTAAAAAACGCAAATTTTTTTAAGCCCTTTGAGCTACTAATAAATATGTATGGAACGCCTAATTATGGTGAATTTGATCCCACTGTAATTTTTGGTATAACCTACATGATTCTTTTTGGAGCAATGTTTGGCGACTTGGGTCAAGGGGCTGTATTTGTAATTGCCGGACTAATGCTTGGAAAGAAGAACAAGGATTTTGGTGGACTTCTTCTTAGAATGGGTGCATCTTCCATGTTCTTTGGTTTGATGTACGGTTCAGTTTTTGGAAGCGAAGAAATTATTCCCGCAATTTGGTTTAGACCCTTTGAAAATATAAATGATACTCTTGTAATTGCAATTTACTTTGGCATTATTTTACTTGCCCTAGCCTATGGCATTGGCATTTACAATAGACTAAAAAGTGGTAGACCAGATGAAGCCTTTTTCTCTAAGGAAGGTTTTTTGGGAGTTATAATTTTTGTAGCAATGATTAATATTGGCATGTCTGTAATGGGAGCTAAATCTTTAATTCCTATGAATATTTCCCTAGGTATTTTAGTTATAAGTCTTGTGATCATGCTCCTAAAAAGACCTATTCTTAAAGTTTTATTTAAGAAGGAGACAGAAGGCAGTGCCTCAGATTATTATATAGAGTCATCCTTTGGTCTACTTGAAGCTCTTTTATCAACTATGTCTTCAATTATATCCTTTATAAGGGTTGGCGCCTTTGCAATAAATCACGTTGGTTTGTTCTTGGCATTTAAGACTCTTGGGGAAATGGTTGGCTCAAGTGGAGGAAATATTGCAGTTTTAATTTTTGGCAATATTTTAATTTTGGGACTAGAAGGTTTAATCGTATTTATTCAATCTCTAAGACTTGAATATTACGAAATGTTTAGCAAGTATTATAGTGGTGACGGCGTACTTTTTGAAGCCGATAAAATTTATTAATGAGGAGTTTAAAGATGGAAAAAATTATTATTTTCGCAGTTTTAACAGTATTTTCAATGGTAGTTACAGGTTTTTATTTTATTTACAAGGGCACAGATAAGAACAGAAAATTTGCTCGTGCTGTTTTGAAGCTTAACCTATTTGTTTTCGCACCAGTTTTTGTTTTTGGATTAATTTCCCTTGTACCACAAATGGCATCAGCTGCAGCAGCTGCTCCAGCATCTGGTAATGGTCTTGGCTTTTTAGCAGCTGGTCTTTCAACTGGTCTTGCATCTCTTGGTGCAGGTGTTGCCGTTTCTAATGTAGGTTCTGCAGCTATTGGCGCTGTATCAGAAGATCCTAACATTCTTGGTAAATCAATGATCTACCTAGGACTTGCAGAAGGTATTGCTATTTATGGTCTTATCATTTCAATTATGATTCTTGGAAGACTATAATGAGATCAATTCTTTTAACATCAAATGACGATATAATTAACGGCCTTCGCCTTGCAGGTGTAAGGTCTGTTAAATGTAATGACAGAGCTGAACTATTAAAAAATTTTAGGACTTTTACAAAAACTGAAGATATTGGAATAATAATACTAACTTATTCTTCTTTTAAAGAAATCAAAGAAGAAGTTTTAGAATTTAAACTTACAGGGGACCTTCCTCTAGTTGTAACTATTCCAGATCTTGACGGCGCGATGGAAGATGATTTTATTTTAAAATATGTCAGAGAATCTGTTGGTGTGAAAGCTGTAGGTGATTAAATGATTTTACTTGAAAACAAAATTGCCATATTCAACAAAATTGTTTTTCTAAAGCAAAAGGAAGAATGTGAAAAGAGGATAAGAGAGGAAAAGGAAAAGGCTGATAAGATTTTGGCTGAAAAAATTGAATCTCTTAAAGAGGATGAAGAAGCCTTCGTCAATAGAAGGGTAACTCTTGCCAATAGAAGGGGTTATGAGCTTATTGCTTCTGTTGAAGAACAAAAGAGAGTTCTCTTCTTGGAAGAAGATGAAAAGTTATTAAATGAGCTTTTAGAAACTCTTTCACAAAAACTTTTGGAATTTACCAAGACTGATGAATATGTAAATATTGAAACTGAAAATTTTAAAAATATTTTAGATGAAATAGACGAAAAAAGCATTTATCTTTATGTTAAAAATGATGAAAATGAAAAACTCATTGAAAAATTTAAAGAAATTGCCAAGGAAAAGGGCGTTGAACTTAAAATAGACGAACTTTACGAGTATCATATTGGCGGTTTTATAATCTCTGATATGAATAGAACTTACAATATCAACTTGTCTTTAAAAAATAAACTTGAAGACATGAGATACGACATTGGCTCTATGCTACATGAAAAATTAAAAGAAAGAGGTGAAGTCATTGGAAAAGGCAATAATTAAATCAGTTGACGGACCTGTTGTAATTGGAAAAAACATGGCTGATTATAAAATTAGAGAAATGGTTCTTGTTGGCGAGAAAAAATTAATTGGTGAAGTTATTTCAATTGACGGAGACCTTGGCACAGTGCAAGTTTATGAAGAAACTGAAGGCCTAAAAAGAGATGAGGACATAATCTCAACTGGTGCCCCTCTTTCTGTTAAGCTTGGACCTGGCATGATTAGAGGTATCTTTGATGGTATAGAAAGGCCTCTTGAAGTTATTAAAAAGAACCACGGCTCTTTTATGCCTGAAGGTCTTGGACTTATTTCCCTTGACGAAGAAAAACTTTGGGATGTAACTTTTAAAGTTCATCTTCACGACAAGGTTCACCCAGGACAAATTTTTGCAGAAGTTCCTGAAACTGATATTATCACTCACAAAGTCATGATTCCGCCAGAAGTAAGCGGCGAAGTCGTAGAGATTCTTGATAATGGAAAATATAATATTGAAACTGTTTTATTAAAGGTAAAAGACGAATACGGCAAGATAAATGAAGTGAAGATGTACCAAAACTGGCCAGTAAGAATTCCTAGACCAGTTAAGGAAAGACTTCCCATTGACAAATTACTTGTAACTGGACAAAGAGTTTTTGATGTATTTTTCCCAATTGCCAAGGGCGGTACTACAGCAATCCCTGGTGGATTTGGTACTGGTAAGACTATGACTCAACACCAAATAGCAAAGTATTGTGATGCCGATATCATCATCTACATTGGCTGCGGCGAAAGAGGAAACGAAATGACAGAAGTTTTGGAAGACTTTCCAAAGCTAATTGACCCTAACACAGGAAAGGCCCTTATGGATAGGACTATCCTAATTGCCAACACATCTAATATGCCCGTTGCCGCTCGTGAAGCTTCAATTTACACTGGCGTAACTATGGCAGAATACTTTAGGGACATGGGCTACCATGTTGCCCTAATGGGCGACTCAACTTCTCGTTGGGCAGAAGCTCTTCGTGAAATTTCTGGTCGTCTTGAAGAAATGCCAGCAGAAGAAGGATATCCTGCTTATCTTCCATCAAGAATTGCAGGCTTCTATGAAAGAGCTGGCTATGTAAAAACTTTATCTGGCTCTGAAGGTTCTGTAACTCTTATTGGTGCAGTTTCACCAGCTGGCGGCGACTTCTCTGAACCAGTAACTGAAAATACAAAGAGATTCGTAAATGTATTCTTGGCACTAGACAAGGAACTTGCCTACTCAAGACACTATCCTGCCATTAACTGGATGAACTCCTACTCAGGCTATATTCCACTTCTTAAAAATTACTACGACATGAGACTTGACGGAGACCTTCCTGATCTCAGAATAAAATATTTAGACTTACTTCACAAGGAAGCCAAGTTAAATGAAATTGTAATGCTAGTTGGTGAAGATGTCCTTCCAGATGAAGAAAGACTTGTCCTTGAAATTTGTCGTGTTGTAAAAGTTGGATTTTTGCAACAAAATGCCTTTAACCCAATTGACACCTTTGTGCCTCTTGAAAAGCAATTTGAAATGTTAAAGACAATAGACAATCTTTATGAAAAGGGAAAGGAAGCCTTAAAACTTAAAATTCCTATTTCAGTAATAAAGAACGATGGTCTTTACGGAAAAGTAATTAACATGAAATACGATATAGAAAACGAAAACTTAAAGAAATTTGTAAGCTTAAACAATGAAATCAACGATTTTTATGGAGAGCTTAGTGCAACTTATGGTGATGTAGAATGAAAAAAGAATATTTAACACTTGATAGAATTGAAGGATCGCTACTAGAACTTTCAAATCTTCACAGAGTTAGTTACGGTGAAGTTGTAAAGATTATATCAAAGGACGGCAAGAGATCAGAAATTGGTCAGGTTATAAAAATTGATGACGACAAGGCAATTGTCCAAGTTTTTGGCAACAACTTAGGCGTTTCCACAAAAAATACTAAGGTAGAATTTTCTGCCCATCCCTTTGAAATTCCTCTTTCAGGAGAAATTTTGGGAAGAGTATTTAACGGAACAGCTGAGCCTATAGATAAGGGCGGAGCTATCTATTCCAAGGATGTTTATAACATCAACGGTAGACCAATTAACCCATCAGCAAGAGAATACCCAAGAAACTTTATTCAAACAGGTATATCTTCCATTGATGGACTAATGACATTAATTAGAGGACAAAAACTTCCAATCTTCTCTGGATCAGGTCTTCCCCACAATGAAGTTGCTGCACAAATTGTAAGGCAGGCAAAAATTGCTGACGAGGGCGGAGAAAATAACTTTGCCATAGTCTTTGCTGCCATTGGTGTAAAGCATGACGAAGCAGACTTCTTTAGAGAAAGTTTCAAGAACTCTGGCGTAATTGACAAGGTAGTAATGTATATAAATTATGCAGATGATCCAATTATGGAAAGACTTATTGCACCAAAGTGTGCCCTTACTGCTGCAGAATATTTAGCCTTTGAAAAAAATATGCAAGTTCTTGTAATAATGACAGACATCACTTCCTATGCTGAAGCCCTAAGAGAAGTTTCATCATCAAGAGAAGAAGTGCCTTCAAGAAAGGGCTATCCAGGACACCTTTATTCTGATTT
>NZ_CAMQAY010000040.1 GCF_946998875.1 uncultured Peptoniphilus sp.
CACCAAGAGCTTTTGCAATTTTTGTTGATTCGTATTTAATAATGTCACGTCTCTTATTTTGGTCTAAAATTACATAATTTTCTTCAAGCAATTTTTCATAATTGTTAACTTCGTCAATAATAATTTCTGAAGAACCTAAAAATCTGTGGCCTTTAGTTTTATTTCCAACAGGAATACCTTCAAAGTCAAATTCAACTACTTGGTCATTTAAAAGTGACACTACCCATCTAATAGGTCTGGCAAATCTAATGTTTTTGCCGCCCCAACGCATATTTTTAGGGAAATTAATGTCCTTAATAAGTGAAGGCATAATTTCTGCTAAAATTTCAGATGATTTTCTGCCTATTGAAGAAATATTTGCAAAAACATAATCAGTTCCCTTTAATTCTTTTATTATTAAGTCATCTTCACTAATATTTTGTGACTTCATAAAACCTAAAAGAGGTTTTGTTGGTTTTTTGTCATCATCGTAGGCAATCTTTAGAGAAGGTCCCTTAACTTCCTTTTGAATGTCCTTTTGTTTTTCGTCAAGACCTTCAACAATTAGGCTAAGTCTTCTTGGAGTTGCATAAACTTTCACAGTTTCAAAACCAATTTCATTTTCAGTCAATAATTTTTTAGATTTTTCATTAAGTTGTTCAATTGCCATGTTGACAAATCTTGAAGGCAACTCTTCCACACCGATTTCAAGTAAATAATTATTCATTTATTTCACCTCTATTGATAAGGGGATAGTTCATTTCTTCTCTATGTTTTAAATGTGTCTTTGCCACTACTCTTGCAAGATTTCTAACCCTTTGAATATAACTTGTTCTTTCAGAAACAGAAA
The DNA here is from genome assembly GCF_946998875.1 of uncultured Peptoniphilus sp. GTDB lineage: Bacteria > Bacillota > Clostridia > Tissierellales > Peptoniphilaceae > Peptoniphilus_A. Next base: position 830 of record NZ_CAMQAY010000040.1, read on the forward strand.
GAGCTCCTCTTGCATCTAATAAGTTAAAGGCATGAGAACATTTTAATGTGTAGTCGTAGGCATCGATTACTATGCCATCTTCTATGACTCTATTAGCTTCAGCTTCATACATATCAAATAATTTTCTAAGCATATCTACATCGGCAAGTTCAAAGGCATATTTTGAATGTTCGTATTCATTTTTCTTAAATACTTCGCCATAAGTTATATTTTCGTTGTATTGAATATCGTAAACAGATTCAACATTTTGAAGATACATAGCAATTCTTTCAAGTCCATAAGTAAGCTCTGCACTTTCAAGGTCTAAGTTAACGCCGCCAACTTGCTGGAAGTAGGTAAATTGTGTAACTTCCATTCCATCAAGCCAAACTTCCCAACCAAGTCCCCATGCACCAAGTGTAGGAGATTCCCAGTTGTCTTCTACAAACCTAATGTCGTGTTTCTTTGGGTCAATTCCTATTGCAAAAAGTGAATCTAGGTATAATTGTTGCACATCTTCTGGAGATGGTTTCAAAATAACTTGCAATTGGTGATGTTGGTAAAGTCTGTTTGGGTTTTCACCATATCTACCATCGGCAGGTCTTCTTGAAGGTTCAACATAAACAACCTTCCACTCTTCAGGACCAAGGGATCTTAAGAAAGTGTTTGGATTCATAGTTCCTGCACCCTTTTCAGTGTCGTAAGGTTGCATTATAATTGCTCCCTTTTCCTTCCAATAATTTTCCAATGTCATAATTAAATCTTGGAAATACATTTTTTCCTCCTTAATTAAACAGCTTATCTGACTTAAAACTGCTTATATCTAAATTGTATTTTATATATTTTAAAATAATATTGTGCAAATATTTTTTTCTATTTACATCAAGTTCTTTGATTTCTTCAATATTTTCTAACTCTTCAAGCTTGCCATAGAGAATTTTATTTAAGTAAAGTAAGTCTCTTCTCGATAGAGAAAAAGAATAGGGATCTTGAAAGTCAATTATTCCCTCTCTTATGGAAAAGTAAGCTTTTTCTTTGGCTTCAAGCTTTGGTCTGTAACCTATAAAGGAAAGATACTTAAGCTCAAAGGCAAGTGCTAGGGAAATAGGGTCCTTGCTTGAGTTAAAAAAGCTTAGAGACTTTCTCATGAGGTCAAAAACTTTTTTATTTGCCTCTCCTCCAAGTGAGGATTTTTCTAAAATCTCAAGGAGAAGTGATGCGTAAATTAAATTGTCATAACTTTCTCTAATTTTAAAGTTTGATTCTACAATTTTTGCATCGCCAATATAATAAAAGTTTTGTCCCTTTTTTAAAAGATATTCATTTAAGCCAAAAACTTGTGAGACGCTTAAATTTTTGGACCTTGGCGTCATGGCTCCCTTTACCATAATGGAAATTTTTCCATAATTTCTAGTAAATACTCTAATAATTTTTGAGCTTTCGCCAAATTCCATTTCATTTAAGACAATACCCAAGGTATAATTATTTGTCGTAGCCAAATCTCTTTACCAAATTGTCTCTTTCTCTCCAATTTTTTTCAACTTTTACCCAAACTTGTAAGTTTACCTTGGCATCTAACAGTCTTTCAGCATCTTCTCTTGCTTCAGTGCCAATCCTCTTTAGCATTGAACCGCCTTTGCCAATTAAAATTCCCTTGTGAGAATCCCTTTCTACATAAATATTTGCCTCTATGTCGTAGATGTTTTTGTCTTCTCTCTTTTTGAATTTTTCAATTGAAATGGCAAGTCCATGAGGAACTTCTTCGTTTAAATATCTAAGACCCTTTTCTCTAATAATTTCTGCTACAATAAATCTTTCATTTTTATCTGTAATCATGTCCTCTGGATAGTACATTGGACCTGGCTTTAAGTATTTCTTTAGAGTCTTTAAATAAATATCCACGCCATCATTTTTCATGGCAGAAATTGGAATAATTTCATTAAAAATTTCTTCCTTGGAATACATGGAAATTATTTCAAGAAGTTCATCTTTTTTTATAGTGTCAACCTTATTTATAAGTAAAATTATTGGAATTCTACCATGATATTCCTTTAAAATATCAATAATTGACCTTTCAGCTTTTCCAATTTTCTTTGATGTGTCAACGATGTAAGTTATCACATCAGCTTCATCAATACTTTCCTTTGATTCAGTTAGCATAAATTCGCCAAGTTTATTTTTTGGTCTTTGAATGCCTGGCGTGTCTAAAAATATGATTTGTGAATCATCATCAGTGTGAATAAAAGTAATATTTTGTCTTGTTGTCTGTGGTTTTGAAGATATTGCTGAAATCTTTTCACCAATTATTGCATTTAATAAAGTAGATTTACCAACATTAGGTCTCCCAACTACAGATACATAACCCGATTTAAAATTATTTTCCGTCATTTTCATCTCCCATTAGGTCCTCTGGACCAAAAGAATGAGGTAAAATTTCCTCCATTCCATAAATTTTATAATCTTCAGTAGAATTTGCAATTATTATTTCAGGATTTTTTGAAAATTCACGAATAACTTGTCTGCAGACTCCACAGGGAAAAGTGTAATCACTGTCCCCAACTATGGCAATTTTTTTAATTTCTCTCTTGCCTTCAGATACAGCCTTAAAGATGGCTGTCCTCTCTGCACAATTTGTAGGAGAATAAGATGCTATTTCTATATTGCCACCAGAATAAACTGACCCATCTTCCATCTCCACTGCACAGCCCACATTAAAATGTGAGTAAGGCGTATATGTCATATTGTCTCTTGCCTTTATTGCAAGTTCAATTAATTTACTATATTCCATTTAACCAACAACCTTAAATACAAATATGGCAACACATACTCCAAGTATTGCCCCCACAACAACTTCAGAGACCTTGTGGATTTTTCCTTCCACACGACTTTCTGCAACTAAAAAGGCAAGTCCAAAGGAGCAAAGTGTCACAAGGGAATTTTCTGCTATCATAGTTATAATTGTTGCTGCACAAAAAGATATTGCAGAGTGACCGCTAAGCCCTCCACCTTGAAAATATGTACCTCCACTTTTTTTTGCCATTAAAAGTTTTGCCCCAACTGTAGCTATAATTATTATAAGTAGTGACACAAAGGCCAAGTGATTTGGCATATTTTTTATCTTAAATAAGAGTAAGTCTCCAAAGGATGCAAATTTGTCGTAAAAAACTAAGTAGGCAACTACTATCGCATTTAATGCAGTAATTAAAACTGCTCCAGCTGATACATCCTTAACATATTTTGCTATTGGATTGTATTCTTGAACAACTAAGTCAATTGTCCTTTCTATTGCTGTATTAATCATCTCTGCAAAAACCACAAGAGTTATGGCAAAGAGCATCAACAAAAATTCTGTAGATGAAATGTCAAAAAAAAGAGATAAAATAATTATTCCAAGAGCTGCAAGGTAGTGAAATTTCATGTTTCTCTCTGTCTTTAAGACAGAAATTATCCCTTGGACTGCATAATTAAATGAAGATATAAATCGTCCTTTTTTCATAAAATCACCTGTATATAGAAAGCTCCTTCATTGCAAGCTTTTCTCTCTCTCTCATTTCTTTTTTGTCCTCATCTTCCATGTGGTCGTAACCTAAAAGATGAAGGATGCTGTGAACTGTCAAATAAGATAGTTCTCTCTCATTAGAGTGTCCAAGTTCTTCTGCTTGCTCCATGACTCTTCTTGTATTTATTATAACATCTCCGAGAATCCTGCTCACTATAATAAATTCATCATCCATGGGAAAAGATAGGACATCTGTGCTTTTGTCCACTCCCCTGTAGTCTCTATTTAAGTCTCTAATCTCCTCATCGCCAACAAAGGAAACTGAAACTTCAACATTTTCATCAAGTCCTTCAACCTTTAAGACTGCAGCAATGGATTTTTTTATTAAATTTTTTATTTCATCAGTAATTTTTATATCATCTTGTCTGTCGTCGTAATAAATTTCCATTAATTTTCCCAACTTTTTGACTTTTTAGCCTTTATTACTTCCGCTGCCTTTTCATTAGTCTTTTCGTATTTTTCGTAGGCATCAATAATTCTTTGAACTAGAGGATGTCTTACAATATCATTTTTATTTAAATAAGTTATTCCTATTCCCTTGACTCCAGCAAGAATTCTTAGTACAGTTTTAAGTCCTGATTGTTTGCCACGAGGAAGGTCTATTTGAGTGACATCCCCTGTTATTATTGCCTTAGATCCGTAACCAAGACGAGTCAAAAACATCTTCATCTGCTCGTTAGTTGTATTTTGTGCTTCGTCAAGAATTACAAAGGCAGAGTCAAGAGTCCTACCTCTCATATAAGCAAGAGGAGCAACTTCAATTAATCCCTTTTCAAATAAATTGTTGTAGGTATCGTGTCCAAGTATTTCAAAGAGAGCATCATAAAGTGGTCTCAAATATGGGTCAACTTTATTTTGCAAATCTCCTGGCAAAAATCCTAAATTTTCTCCAGCTTCAACAGCAGGTCTTGTTAAGATTATTCTATTGACTTCCTTTGACTTAAAGGCGCGAACTGCTGCTGCCATGGCAAGATAAGTTTTACCAGTACCTGCAGGACCAATTCCAAATACTATGTCGTTATTGT
>NZ_CAMQAY010000041.1 GCF_946998875.1 uncultured Peptoniphilus sp.
ATGAAAAAAATAAAAAAATTGATGACTTGCAAAAATCTGGCGACAAGGTCCTCATGATTGGTGACGGAATAAATGACGCACCTTCTCTTGCCAAGGCTGACATTGGTATGGCAATAGGTCATGGCACAGATGTGGCAATAGAGTCATCAGATGTGGTCTTAATGAGGTCTGACCTCTTAGATGTTGTCTCTGCCCTTGAACTTTCCAAGGCAACAATAAAAAACATCAAGGAAAATTTATTCTGGGCATTTTTCTACAACACAATTGGAATTCCTCTTGCCGCAGGTCTTTTATACCCAGGCTTTGGCATAAAATTATCGCCAATGTTTGGCGCCTTTGCCATGAGCATGTCTTCAGTTTTTGTTGTGAATAATGCACTTAGGCTTAGAAGATTTAAACCAAGGGGTATAAGTTCTTTAGGAGAAAAAACTCCTGAAAAGGAAAAAAATCTTCGTGAAGAGAATGTAAAAACTCAAGAAGAAAATAAGCTAACTACAATAAAAGTAGAGGGCATGATGTGTGAGCACTGCGAAAAAAGAGTAAGCGAAGCCCTGGAAAAAACTGGTAAAGCAAAAAATGTCCTTGCCAACCACGAAGAGGGGGCAGTAAAATTTGTCGACCAGGGAATAACTGCTGAAGAAATAAAAAAAGCAGTGGAAGAAGCAGGTTATAAAATTATAAAAAATAAAGGAGAAAATAATATGGAAAAAATTTTAAATGTTGAAGGAATGTCTTGTATGCACTGTGTAGCTCATGTAAAAGAAGCACTTGAAAAGCTAGAAGGCGTAAGGGAAGCTGATGTAAAGCTTGAAGAAAAAAGGGCAGAAGTAAAAATGGACAAAGAAGTTTCTGATGAGGATCTTGTAAAGGCAGTGGAAGGTGCAGGTTACTCTGCAAAAATAGAAAAATGAGAGCAGAAAAAGATGTGCAGCTTAGAAAATTAAAAACTGTCAGGGGACAAATTGATGGTCTTATAAAAATGGTAGAAGAGGACAGGTATTGCCTAGACATATCCAACCAGCTTATGGCATCAATTTCCATCCTAAAAAATATAAATAAGGATGTCCTGACAGCCCACCTAAGGGGGTGTGTCAAAGACTCCTACTCCAAGAGTCAGGAAGAAATCGACGAAAAAATCGAAGAGATCAACACCATAATAAATAAGCTGTCAAAGTAGGTTTTTTATGAAATTTAAAAAATTATTTTATTTGTTTCTAGTCTTAATTTTTCTTGCGGCTTGTAAGAAGGACCAAAGTCATGAGATAAAATTTTCCACTGGAGAAGTTTATAAGTTTGAGACTTTATCTGTGGAAGTAGTTGCTGACGAAGAAAAAATGACTACAAGAGAGATTTTTTCTTCTGAGGATAATGAAGAAAAGTTAAAAGAAATAATTAGTCTTTTGGAAAAGTGCCAGGCTACAGACCCAGGTTATGGATATAAATCTATCCCAGATTATGATAGTTTAATAATTAAACTGAGAGATAAAAACAAGGAAGATACAATTTATATGTATGACTCAAAAAGAGATAGGAACACAAAAAAATTTCACTATTCTTTATATGGCAGTCTTGGAAAATACGATGGGGCTTGTCTTTTATCTGATGATGATTTAATTTCAGAAATAAAGTATATAATAAATAAGTTGTCAAAGTAGGTGTGATATGAAAATTAAAAAAATATTTTATTTGTTAGTAGTCTTAATTTTTCTCACAGCTTGCAAGAAGGAGGAAAGTCATGTGATAAAATTTTCCACTGGAGAAGTCTATAAATTTGAGACTTTATCTGTGGAAGTAGTTTCTGACGAAGAAAATATGAAAACTAGAGAAATTTTTTCTTCTGAGGATAATGAAGAAAAGTTAGGGGAGATAATAAGTCTCTTGGGAAACTGTAAGGTAGTGGACCAGGGATATTCCTATGCTTCAATCCCAGACTACAATTCTTTATTAATTAATCTACACAATAAAGATGAGGAAGATACAATATATATGTACGACTCAATAAGAGATAGGGACACAAATAAATTTCACTATTCTTTCTATGGAAAGCTTGGCAACCAAGAAGGTCCTACACTCTTATCAGATGACGACTTGATTTCAGAAACAAAGTATATAATAAATAAGTTGTCAAAGTAGGTGTGATATGAAAATTAAAAAAATATTTTATTTGTTAGTAGTCTTAATTTTTCTCACAGCTTGCAAGAAGGACCAAGCTCATGAGATAAAATTTTCCACTGGAGAAGCTTATAAGTTTCAAGACCTATCTGTGGAAGTAATTGCTGACGAAGAAAAAATGACTACGAGAGAAATATTTTCTTCTAAGGATAATGAAGAAAAGTTAAAAGAAATAATTAGTCTTTTAGAAAAGTGCCAGGCTACAGATCCAGGCTATGGCTATGATTCTATCCCAGATTATCAAAGTTTAATTATTAAACTAAGGGATAAAAATAAGGAAGATACAATTTTTATGTACGACTCAAAAAGAGATAGGGACACAAATAAATTTCACTATTCCTTCTATGGAAAGCTTGGTAACCAAGAAGGTCCTACACTCTTATCAGATGATGATTTAATTTCGGAAATAAAATATATAGTTGATAAATAAAAAAGATCACGGTAGATTTTACCGTGATTTTTTAATGCTTAAATTTTACCAGGTACAGAGGCCTGTCTTTTCTTGGATTTTCCAGAGGAGTCTCATGAAAAATCTCTTTTCATAATGATCTTCAAGAGGAAGAGTGTAGTCTCCGCCTTTATTGTTCCAAAGTCTTTTAAAATATGCTTCCATTTCTCTTGCTATATCAGAAGATTTTTCCATTTCAAGAGCTAGATTTGTCTCCAAGTTATAGTTGTCCAAGTTTCTCCTTGTGTAGTTGGCTGAACCAAGTATAGCAAGGGGATTTTTGTCCTTGAATTTAAAATAAATAAATTTTGTGTGGAACTGCTCGCCAGAAGTTTGATACCAGCGAATATTTATATCTTTATAGTCTTCCTTTAATTCACAGAGGGCAGGTCTATTTGGAGACCCATTTTTTTCAAGACCAAAGGCATCTTTGTTTAAATCAGCAATGATTTTTACATCGACGCCACGGTCTGCTGCTTCGCCAAGGGCTTTTAAAATCCTAAATTCAGAAAGATAAAAGATGCCAAGCTTTATCTCGTCGCCCTTTTTTGTCTCCCTTATATTTTTATAAATTTCTTCAAAGATTTTTCCTTCACTAATAACTTTTACCTTGTAAGGAGAAGTGACTTCTTCTGCCTTAAAATTTTCTATTGCGTCAGGTAATTTATCAAAAAATATAGATTCAGACTTAATCAAATCTTCCATGGCCTTGCCACGAAAGACAAGAGCGACATTAGAGTGATAAGCTGATGGGTCATGTGGATTTGCAGAGGCAACTAGGGCTTCATTTTCTGAAATGACAACTTTTCTGTGGTTGCCTTTAAAGTTTACCAGCTTTAAAATTGACCTCACATTTACTTTTTCCCCGTCCTTGTCAAAAAAGTTTCTTATCCAGCCGCCTCCAGATGCGCCAAACCACTTGACATAGGCCCTGTAGCCGCCAGATAAAAGAGGGTTGGAGTCGCGCATTTTATTTAAGTCAGTGACAACCACTTCAATTCCATTTTCACGAAGCTTCTTTAGATTATTTTCTTCATAGGCACCGTAAAAATTATTTATGGGGTCTGTTACAAATAAAATTGGCATGTCAGGATTTTCTTTTTTCTTTGCCACTAAAAGGTCTGTCATCTCTTCCACTTGATTTGGGAAGTCCATGGACTTGTCATACTCATCATTGTAGAGGAAAAAATCAATCATGAGAAATTTTTTCGCCTTTTTTATAATTTCCATCTCGCTCTTAAAAATTTCCTGCTCATGAATCCTCTTGCCATCTTTAAGATATGTTAAATCATACAAAAACTTACAATCAGCATCTTTAAAATCGCTGGACACATTTGTGCCAGGAGGATTTTTTGTATTTAAGCTGTATAAAATTGGAATAAAAATAAGTAATAAAATAATTAAAATCATAATTTTCTTTTTCTTTTTCAAAATCTTCTCCAAAATTTAAAATTAGTTTCTGGGAATCAAGTCTTGAACCCTTGTCCCAAGCTTTCCATATTCTCTATCAAATTCTATATTATATTTTCCTGTGTCTGGATATCTAATATAATAAAAAATTTCTTCTCCATTTCTCAAATTTTCATTTTTGCTCCACTCAATACTTGGATTGTGAAGGATTTTTTCTATATTTTCTCTATCCTCTTCATTTTTTATACTTACAATTTTAGGATATTCTAAAATTTCTATCTCAGCCTTGCCAGATCCATCGTAGCCAGTGAAGTGAAACTGAATTGTAAGTGGTTCCATAGTTACATAGGCGTCAGGTTTTCTAATTTTCACAATATAATAACAAAGAGAAAAAATTATTAAGATTGAAAAAATTATAAAAGTAGTATTAATTTTTTTAGAAGTTAAATCACTATTATTTTTCATAAAATAGCTCCTTTTAAATAATTATACCAAAAATTAATAGGTAACTTGTAAATAAAATTTTACACAAAATAAATTGACAAGTGTTATAGAGTGTTATATAGTGTTATATAACAAGGAGGCATAATGAAAATTATTTTAATAAATGGCTCTGCTGTTCCTCTTTACGAGCAGATAAAAAATGCAATTAAAGAAAATATTTTAAAAAACAAGGTTAAAGAAGGAGAACAGCTTCCCTCTGTGAGGACTCTTTCCAAAGACTTAAAGGTAAGCATCTTGACAGTAAAAAAAGCCTACGATGAGTTGGAAGAAGAAGGTTTTGTTGAATCAAGACAGGGACTTGGCACTTTTGTCGCAGGAAAAGACTCTGAAGTAAAAAGAGAAGAACTACAAAAGAAATTAGAAGAGCATTTGCAAGAGGCAATAAATTTGTCTATCCAATTAAATTTAGACAAAAAGACAATTTTAGAATTATTTGAAATTTTATACAAGGAGGGCTTGGACTATGACGAATAAAATTGAAGTTAGAAATTTGAAAAAAACTTATGACAATTTTGTCCTTGGGGAAAATTCCTTTGATATAAAAAAGGGATTTATCACTGGCTTTATTGGAAAAAACGGAATGGGAAAGACAACTACAATAAAATCACTCTTATCCTTAATAAATTATGATGGAGAAATTTTTGTCGACGGCGAAGATGCAAAGGACTTAAATTATCTTCAAGATGTGGGGATAATTATGGACGATTCCTTCTTGTCAAAGG
>NZ_CAMQAY010000042.1 GCF_946998875.1 uncultured Peptoniphilus sp.
GGTCTTTTCTTTTCCACTTCCATCTTTATTGGATAGGAGATGTAGTTGGAGTAGTGGCTGACAAGTTCTCTTATTTGGTATTCGTCAAGGTACTTGTCATAGTCCTCGTCTTTTGTGTTTTCTTTTAAGTGGAGACTTACTATAGTGCCATGAGAATCTTTTTCTCCATCAGAAATTGTGTAGCCCTTGGCACCCTTGGACTTCCAAAGGTGTGCACCATCTTCCTTATAGGACCTTGTGAGGACAGTAATTTCATCAGCAACCATAAAGGCAGAGTAAAAGCCCACGCCAAATTGTCCAATTATTTCGTGGTCCTCATTTTTTTCATTTAGATTTTTAAAATCAAGGGAGCCGGACTTTGCAATTGTGCCTAAGTTAGCAACAAGTTCATCTTCAGTCATGCCTATGCCCTTATCTTCAATGGTAATAGTTCTCTTTTCCTTGTCAGGTCTTATTCTTATAAAATAATCTTGGTGGTTGAATTTCACCTTGTCGTCGTTAAGTGCGATGTAGTACATCTTGTCCATGGCGTCAGAGGCGTTTGAAATTAACTCACGCAAAAATATTTCTTTATTTGTGTAAATGGAGTTAATCATTAAGTCCATTAGTCTTTCTGTTTCAGCATTGTATTTTTTATTTTTCATTTAATCACCTTTATTCAAATAATTTTTTATTTTTTTCATTAGCACTCGATAAGTGCATCTGCTAATAATATATATCTTTTCATATAAATAGTCAAATTTTTATGGGATTTTTATTTTTTTACATAAAAATTTTCTAAAAAAATATTTTTTCGCCCTAAATTTAAAATTTCCTAAAAAATTTTTTCCAAAAAAAAATTTATTTTTCACAAAAATATATTAATTTTGTGAAAATTTTTTAAGCTCTAAAACAAGCTAATTCATAAAAATATTTTTAAGGAGAAGTAAAAATTTTAAGAGGAGGAAATTAAATAAATTAGAATAATTGAATTAAAAAGGCATTGCAATTGTTTTCAAAAGTTTTCAATTGATGTATAATATATTTGGTGTTTTAGAAGGGAGGAGAAATGTTTACTGAAGTAGAAAGAGGCAATAGGATAAAAATTATTACTGGACACTTTGGCAGTGGAAAGACAGAGTTTGCAATTAACTATTCCTTGTACCTTAGAAGGTACTTTGACAAGGTTGCAGCAGTTGATCTTGATATTATTAATACATACTTTAGACTTAGAGAGAAAATGGACTTTTTGAGCGAACACGGAGTGGAATCATTTTCATCTAGTATGCGAGAAAAAAATGCCTTGGACATACCAGCAGTTGATGCGGCAATTTTAAAACCACTTGAAAATAAAAACTACAGAGCTGTATTAGATGTTGGCGGCAATCCCAAGGGTTCACTTTCTCTTGGCAGGTATAGAGATATTTTAAAAAGAGAGGGCTACGACCACTACTTTGTCATCAATAGAAATAGACCAGAGACTAAAGATTTTCAGTCTGTGAGAGATTTCATTGGACAAGTGGAAGGCCATTCACAAACCAAGGTGACAGGAATAATTAACACTACTCACTTTTTGAAGGAGACTACAGCAGATGATCTCTTGTATGGCGATGAGCTTGCCAGAGAAGTTTCAGAGAAGTTAAACCTTCCCTATGTCTATGCAGTCTGCCTAAGAAGCATTGAGAAGGAAGTAAGAGCTTTAAATTTAGCAGCAGAAGTTTTTCCAATAGACTTATATTTTAGAGAAGATTGGATGTTATAGGAGGTAAATAATGGCTAAAGGAAGAGTTGAGTTTGAATGCGACAGATGTAAGGGTTGTGGACTATGTGTAACTGTATGTCCTAAAAATGTAATTGAAATCGACATGGACACTATTAACAAAAAGGGTTATGCACCAGCAATGGCAAAGAGACCAGAAGATTGTATTGCTTGCCAAAACTGTGCAATAACTTGTCCTGATTCAATTATTACAGTTTATAAAATTTCTTAAGGGGTGTTTACATGACAAAAGTACTTATGAAGGGAAACGAAGCAGTTGGTGCAGCAGCTATTGAAGCTGGTTGTAGATATTTTTTCGGTTATCCTATTACTCCTCAATCTGAAGTACCTGAATACTTATCAAGGGAACTTCCAAAGATTGGCGGATGTTTTTTGCAAGCTGAGTCTGAAGTTGCAGCTATAAATATGCTTTATGGTGCTGCAGGAGCTGGAGCAAGAGTTATGACTTCATCTTCTTCTCCTGGAGTTTCACTAATGCAAGAAGGTATTTCTTATATGGCAGGGGCAGAACTTCCTTGCGTAATCGTAAATATGATGAGAGGCGGTCCTGGACTTGGCTCTATTCAACCTTCTCAAACTGATTATTTCCAATCAACTAGAGGCGGCGGAAATGGTGACTACAGAACTATTACTTTGGCACCATCTTCTGTGCAAGAACTTGTAAATTTAATTGAACTTGGCTTTGATTTAGCTGACAAGTACAGAAATCCTGTTGTTATAATGAGTGACGGTGTACTTGGACAAATGATGGAGCCAGTTGAATTTGGCATGCAAGAAAAAATGAATCTTCCTGAAAAAACTTGGGCTACAAGAGGCAAGGGAAAGAATCATGGCGAAAGAAATATTATAAACTCAATTTATCTTTCTGCAGATGAACTTGAAGAACACAACAAACACTTAATTGAAAAATATAGACAAGTTACTGAAAATGAAATTAGAGTAGAAGTTGATGGAATTGAAGATGCTGATTTAGTTATCAGTGCCTATGGAACTACTGCTAGAATTGCAAAGAGTGCAATTGAACACTTAAGAAAAGAAGGTCACAAAGTTGGTCTTATCCGTCCAATAACTTGCTGGCCATATCCTTATGAAGCTTTCAAGGGAATAAATCCAAAATGCAAAGACATTTTAGTTTGCGAAATGAACCAAGGTCAAATGACTGACGATGTCAAGATTGCTGTTGAAGGTAGACAAAAGGTTCACTTCTTTGGAAGACAAGGCGGCGTAATTCCAAATGTGGAAGAAATTAAAGAAGCTGCTCTTGAAGTTTTAGGAGGTCTCAAATAATGGAAAAAACTAATGAACAAGTTTTATATAAATATTCAGATGGTTTGACTAGAAATGAAACTCACTATTGTCCAGGATGTACTCACGGAGTTATTCATAAATTAGTGGCAGAATCCTTAGTTGAACTAGGAGTTTTAGACGATGCAATTGGAGTTGCACCAGTTGGTTGTGCAGTTCTTGCTTACAAATATTTTAACTGCGACATGCATGAAGCAGCTCACGGTAGAGCTCCTGCTGTTGCAACTGGCATAAAGAGAGTTCACCCAGACAATTTAGTCTTCACTTACCAAGGCGATGGCGACTTGGCTTCAATTGGTACTGCAGAAATCGTTCAAGCAGCTCACAGAGGAGAAAATATTTCAACAATTTTCGTCAACAACGCAATTTATGGTATGACTGGTGGACAAATGGCACCAACAACACTAGTTGGTCAAGTTACAACAACTTCTCCTTACGGAAGAGACGAAGCTTGGTGTGGTAAGCCAATTAGAGTTTCTGAAATGCTTGCTACTATTGACGGAGCAAAATTTGTTGAAAGAGTTTCAGTTGACACTCCAGCAAATATTAGGAAGGCAAAGAAAGCTATTAAAGAATGTTTCAAATATCAACTTGAAGGCAAGGGCTTTGGAATTGTAGAAGTTTTATCATCTTGCCCAACAAACTGGGGACTTCCTCCTGCAGATGCACTTGCATGGCTTAGAGATAATATGATTCCATACTATCCACTTGGTAATTTTAGGAGGGGTGAATAATGGCTACTAGAGATATTATTGCTGCTGGCTTTGGCGGACAAGGTATTATGGCAATGGGTCAACTTATAACTTATTCAGGAATGCTTGAAAACAAATTTGTTTCCTGGCTACCAAGTTATGGACCAGAAATGCGTGGAGGTTCTGCAAACTGCTCAGTTGTAGTTTCTGATGAACCTGTTGGCTCTCCAGTAATTTCACAAGCAACAGATGTAGTAGTTATGAACGAACCATCACTAGAAAAATTTGAACAATATGTTGCACCTGGCGGAAATTTATTCCTAAACTCTTCCCTTGTTAAAAAAGCACCAACAAGAGATGACATAAATGTATTTTCTATTCCAGTAAATGACTTGGCAAATGAACTTGGCAATGCAAAGGTTGCCAACATGATAATGCTTGGAGCCTTTTTAGAGGTAACAAATACTGTAAATGTTGAATCTGTTATAAAGGCCTTCACAAAAGTTTATGGCGACTCAAAGAAAAAGCTTCTTCCAATAAATGAAAGAGCAATAGCCACTGGACAAGAAGCAATTAAGGGAGCAGGCTGCGTTGGTGGAATTTGTCAAATTCTTCCAGAAAAGACAAATTCACAGGTTAAGAGCCACTACTCAAGACAAACTGCAGCAAGTGTTGAACTTAGTGGAACAGATCTTGAAAACATAGAATACCTAAAGACTATCAAAAAATATTCAGCAGAAGACGACCAAAAGATTTTCGACAACGAAATGTCAATTGTTGAAGAAGCACTTTCCATTGAAACAGAATCAATTAAGTTCTGCGACAAGGCTGCTGAAATGTTAAAGGGCGACGATGCAGGAGAAATCTTCGCATCACTTTCTCACCAATCAGAAGAACACATCTCTTACTTAAAGGGACTTAAGGAAACATTAAAGTCAAAGGACGAAACTTCTCTTGCCGACAAGATTAAGGCAAAACTTACTAAGAGAGAAGATTACGATTGGGGCAAGGTTGACCCTGAAAAGGCAAGACTTGCACTAAATGTATTTGCAATAGCTAAGGACATCAAAAATTCTTCCATTGCTTTTTATGCTAAGGCTAAGGAAAAATCTGGGGATGCCAATGCAAAGAAACTTTACGATGAACTTGAATATTGGGAAAACTTCCAATTAGAACAAGTTGCTGGTCAGTATGATATTTACAAGGAAGAATGGTGGGCTGACCAAATGTTCTCAAAAATGTAATAAAATTTTTAAGAGGCA
>NZ_CAMQAY010000043.1 GCF_946998875.1 uncultured Peptoniphilus sp.
GGGGTTCAAAGGGGGTGGTTTAAGGAGGGGGAAAAGGGGCCTCGCAATGCCCCTTAACCCCCTCCTTAAAAATAATTAAAAACAATTAAAGCGGCAGCTTTAGTAAAAAGATTAATAAAGAAAAAATCCTTATCTTTTTTCCCAAAAGCCTTTTTTAGCCATAAAAAAAAAGGCTTGCGCCCCACATATGTACATTATTATTAATAATAAAAAAATTAAATTTAATTTAAAATCAAAAACCAAAAACCTACTTTTTAAACTCCTCAATAGCATTGCTTAACTCAAGGATTACTTCCCTTAGCTCCTCCATCTTTTTCTCCAACCTCACCAAGAGGTAACAAGAAATTGCAATGGGAAAGCCGATGTTTGAAATATTAGACAACAAATCTTCCATAATCAAAGCGCTCTTTCTTCTCTAGTAATCATGGTAGCACCGCTAAAAGTCTTGATGAAACCTTCCTTACCATTAACAAGCTTGTTTGTAGTAATGGTGCCTGCAACACCCTCTGCATCAGTTCTTGAAACATTCTCCTTAGGATTTAAAATATTAAGACTCCAAGGATTTCCACCATCATCAACAAAATTCATTCTAAGTGTTCTACTTTCTTTCATACTCATATCTCCTTTCATAAATAACATAAAACTAACTTCCATCTTAGGCTTGCTCTTCAAAAACTTCTTCAGTAATCTTAGAAGAAGAAGCAAGATTGCCCTCAACTAAAGACCCAACGCCCTTGGACAAAGCATAAAGAGAATCATTAGTCGCATTAGAATCAATATTTCTAACAGTGATACTTCTCTTTTTGATAGAGCCATCAGAGTTGGTATTAGAAGTAACAGTCTTTAGCATAACCTTCTTTTCATTAACATTAACTGCCATTATTTTCACCTCCTACTATATATATAGAAAAAAAAGCCAAAAGTTACTATGGAAAAATGAAAAAATTTTAAAAATTATAAACTTTCCTTAAACTTCCACCAAGCCCCCCAGTTGTTGGCGCTCATAGAACGAGGACAAAGCTTGTGTGACGCATCAAAATGACGGACAACCCTCTTTAGAGGAATCTTGTAAAAATCCATGAGAAATCGAATGACAACTCGTGCATTCTCTAGCGCCTTATCATAATCACCGTCACTGTTTACGCAGATCTCCACGCCAATAGAATTAGAATTAGTGATGCCATACCTGCCATGGCCGTCGCCGCAGTGCCAAGAAGCATTAGTAGTCTCAACAGTCTCCACTATCCTCTTGTCGTCCACAAAATAATGAGCAGAAGCCTTTCTGTTGCCCCCATTAAAATACCTATAATGATTAAGAGCATCAGCACCAGCCCTAGGATTGCCTGTGTCGTGAACAACGATAAAAGTAGGCTTTACTATACCCTCTCTCTTAGAAAAATTAAACTTAATAAGTCTCTTTTCGATTAACATAAAATCACCTCCTCACCTATAGTGACAAGAAATATACTGTCTAATATTATTAATAGCATTGACCTTTAAATTAATTACAGTCCTCTTAGAAATACCAAGAAAATCAGCAATCTCCGAAAGACCAAGCCTTTCATAAAAAAATAACCTGACAACAGTCTCCTGCCTTGGAGTGAGAGAATCAATAGCCTTCTTTAAAATATCAAGCCTCTCACCCTCCAAAAAGTCTCCCTCAATATCCACCCCAGCATCAAATGTGTCAAAAATGCCAAGACTCTCCTCATCGTCACTTGGACTATCGTGAATATCACTATTCACATCCCTTAAATACTTGTAAGTGTTCATATAAAAATACATCAAAGACGACTGTACATATTTAAGGAAAGATCTCTTGTTGTCGAAGTCCTCAATGCAGGATAAAACCATAGCCCTCCCGTCAGAATAGAGGTCCTCGTATTCACTTGGAACCTGGCAATACTTATTAATAGATGAGCGAATGAGGGGGTCCAGCATATCAAGAAGCTTTACCTTTGACCTCTCCTCACCTACTAGGGCAGACCTCAAAACTCTGTTAAAATCTTTATAATCATTCATCATAGAAGCCTCCTCTTTTTAATCTATGAGATAATTATAAAACTTTTGTTTTTATTTGTCAAACATAGGTTTAAATTTATTTTCTTTGCTAAGAAAATAAGGAAGAAGCTTTTTGAAAAGCTTCAAGTAAAAAAGGGGGTTTTAAGCATAAAGGCTTTGGGGATGAAAAAAATATAGTTTTTTTCTTTATTAAATTATTTTTTAATCTTAATTTTTCTTTTTTATATTGGAGGGGCGTATGGGCGTCTTAATGCCCCTTGCCCCTCCAAACCACCCCTTTCACCCCACGCACTGGAAGTCCAAAAAAATCGGTCATGCTAAATTTTCAAAACTCACTCGCTTCGCGAGCTTAAACAGTTGAAAATTTTTAACGCATAACCGATTTTTTTGCTTATCTTATGCACTCCAACAACTCTACTGTTGTAGCTAAAGGTGTTTTCCTTAAAAAATTAATTAAAAGATTACATCAGATAAAAGTTTTGTGGAAAATAATTAACTTGGCAAGAGTGCCCAGCTTGTTGTTATAGTTGTCGGGCAGTCGCCTTTGCCAATATGCCGTAAAAGTCATCAGGCAGTAAGCAAAAAGTTCGAAGGCGTTAAAAAATTTTGCTGTTTGAGCTCGAAGAGCGAGTTCAAAATTTTAGCCGTAGAACTTTTTGCGTAGCTGAGGGTCGAGGCCCCTGCCAGGGCACGGGGGTGTGGGGGAGGTCAAAGGAGGGGGTAGAGGGGGCATTGCCGCCCCCTATGCCCCCTCCTTAAATAAAAAAAGAATTTTTAAGAAAAAAATGAATTTATAAAATCTTAAAGCGAAGCTTTTTCTTTCTTGCTCCAGGGCGTGGGGTTCAAAGGGGGTGGTTTAAGGAGGGGGATACCACACGGCACAAGCAAGGGGCCTCGCAATGACACCTGCGTGCCCGAATGGGTATTAACCCCCTCCTTATAAGTGATAAAGCCGCGAGGCTTTAAAATAAAATTCTTAATTTTTTCTTATAAAGAAAAAAGAAGCTTAATCTGCTTCTTCCTTTATATCTTTCCAAACTTTTTTAAATATGTTTGTAAATTCCTTTTCTACTTCTTTTCTCAATTCTTCCTTACATTTTGGGGTATTTTTTCTAATTTTCTTAGAAAGATCTTCTGTATCTTTTATTATAAATGTCTTTTTATCTTCCTCTTCATTACAAAGTTCTAGTTCTATATAAATATCTTGGTCAGCTTGTCCCCCTTGGCATCCTTCCCAGTTTTCCTTGTAGGCTCTGTGATAGTTCTCTAAGGCAATTTTTGCCTTGGCATCTTTATTATGGTTGATATTAAATAAAATTTCATGATAAAGTCTTTCTGGCGACTTGTAATCCTTATCTTCGACCGATTGTACCTTGTCAGGTTTTTCTTGTCCTGATTTTTTTCCCTTTTTATCATGGTATGAAGTAAGTTCAAGGTATAGGGCAAGGTTCTCCTGCATCTTATGTAACCAATTTATCCTTTCTCTAGTGACAATTTCCTTGTATGCCTGCCTCCTATTATATTTAAAACCCTCAAAAACACCAATAGAAGCAACAAGGGCTGGGATAACATTTTTAAAATAATAAAGAAAAATGGCATGAGTGCATCTAAAGGCAAAGCAAAAGTATTTACATATAATAATTAGGGCAAATATAGTAAAAAAATGTCTACATAAAAATTTTTTTATTGCCTTTATATAATCTTTTTTTTCTTTAGAATTATCTTTGTCATATTCTTGTCTAAGACTCCTTGCGATTTTTTCGCATTCATCCCAACTAATGCGGAGTTCAAATTTTTCTTTTTCGTTCATACTACCACCTCCTGCCATAATTTTACCAGAAAAAAATTTTTATGTAAAAAAGAAAAACCCGAGGTTTCCCTCGAGTTTTATCTTTTAATGCTTAATTAAATAAGTTTAATTATTTAATAATACAAAAGCCTTCTGCACAGCCTGGCATTTTTTCATCTGCTACTGGGCAAGTCTTTCCATCTACAGTAACACAACTACCTTTGATTTCTTTTGGTTCTGTTTCTGGACAAGTGTATTCAACTTTTATTGCATATTCTTTTGAAATACAGCAATTTCCATCATCTGATGTAGCTTGAACACGTACATATACCATTGCAGTGTTTAATCTTCCTGGTACAACATTAACTGATACTGCTTTAACCTTATCAGCACCTTCGTTAATTTTAGCCATAAGTTTTTCTGCAGTAACATCATCTTTAGTTAAGTTTTCAAGCTTAATTGCTCCTGCGAAATCATCAGCTACTTTGATTGTAGCTTTCTTGTTTTCTTCAATCTTATCGATTTGAGCCTTAAATGCTTTGAAAGCTTTTACATAAGCTTCGTTTTCTTTTGCTGCTTCCCAATTATCTCTTTCGAGACCAAGGCTATTTAATGTAGCTTCGATTTGATCTCTAAGTTCAGTAGCTTTGGCTAATTGTGAACAGAATTTTAATCCTGCAAAGTCTTTTCCATAAAGGTTAACTGCAGTTTGAATTAATTCTTTAGCAGTTTTTGCTTGTG
>NZ_CAMQAY010000044.1 GCF_946998875.1 uncultured Peptoniphilus sp.
TTTGTCATCGACTCAAGAGGTGTCATGTCCATGGATAGACTTTGGTTAAATGTCTTAAATAAGTCTGACCAAAAAATATATCTCGCTCCAGCAGGTCGTGCCCTACTAACTCTATTAAATAAGACTGAATACTACAACAAGACCATAGAAAAAATTTCCCCTTGCTTTTACTTTAACCCCGAAGACCAGGGCTATATAGAAGACATAACTCGTGCAGTAAATGGTCGTGCCATACCAGCCTGGAAGGTAAAATTTACAGACGGAGAATACACTGTCCTCTCCAATTACTAAGCTTAACAAATCACTGGACCTGTGATAAAATAAGCTTTGGAGGTTTTTATGAAATTTTGCTCTTTGGCAAGTGGCTCATCAGGCAACTGCCAATATATTGAATATAAAAATACAAAAATAATAATAGATGCAGGACTTTCTGGCAAAAAAATCGAAGAAAACTTGGAGCAAATTGGCGTAAAGGCAAGTGAACTTGACGCAATCTTTGTCACTCACGAGCACATTGACCACATAAAATCTGTGGGCGTCTTGTCCAGAAGACACAAGCTAAAAGTTTTCTCCAACATGATGACCCTAGATGCCATGCTGCCAACTGTGAAAAAGCTAGACCCAAAGAAGACCTTTATCTTTGAAAATGGCAAGAGCTTTACCTTTAAGGACTTGGAGATTATGCCAATTTCTACCTTCCACGACTGCGCAAGTGGCTGTGGCTTTGTCATAAGTGGCGACAAAAAAATTTCACTTTTGACAGACACAGGCTGGGTCAACGCCGATGCCATGGAAAAAATGGATGGGTCAGAACTTTTTTACCTTGAATCCAACCACGATGTGGACATGCTAATGCAGGGGACCTATCCTTATCAAACAAAGCAGAGGATCTTGTCCACTAAGGGACACCTTTCCAACGAAAACGCGGCAGAAGTCCTATCAATGATCTTAAAAAAGAAAAAAGAAAAAATTCTCTTGGGCCACCTTTCAGCTGACAACAATTTGCCAGACCTTGCCCTAAAGACAATAAATGATCTTTTATTACAAGACCACAAGGAAGAAAGCGTGGACTACACCATTGATGTTGCGCCAAGATTTTCACCATCGGAAATCTTTGAACTTTAAAAAATTTTAAGGGGAGGAATAATTTGAACATATTAGTTACTAATGACGACGGAATTAACGCCGAAGGCATAGAAGTCCTTGCAAAGGCACTGATAAAAGAAGGCCACAAAGTTACAATTGCGGCGCCAAATGTAGAAAACTCTGGCAAGTCTCATGCCATAACTTTTAAGAGCCCCCTAATAGTCCAAGACGCCAAGCTTGAAGGACTTGAAGGCGTAAGAAGCCTTTGCGTCTATGGCACGCCAGCTGACTGCGTAAGGGCAGCTGTGCATTTACTTGACGAAAAATTTGATTACTGCTTCTCTGGAATAAACTCTGGCTACAACACTGCCACAAATGTATT
Organism: uncultured Peptoniphilus sp.; assembly: GCF_946998875.1. Taxonomy (GTDB): domain Bacteria; phylum Bacillota; class Clostridia; order Tissierellales; family Peptoniphilaceae; genus Peptoniphilus_A. The sequence continues at coordinate 1,469 of NZ_CAMQAY010000044.1, forward strand.
ATATTCAGGCACAGTTTCAGCTGCCATCGAAGCAAACTTATTTAACATACCAGCAATTGCAGTGTCAGCTCAATGGGTGAAGGGTCACTCCAAGTTTGACTCAGCGGCAAAAATTGCCATGGATGTCTTTAATAAACTTGAGGACTTTAAAAAGCTTCAGGTCCTAAATATAAATGTGCCCTATCTTGACTACGAAGACATAAAGGGCATAGAAGTCTGCAAAGTTGGCGCCGATGTCATGTCTATCTATGACATTTCAGAAGACGGCCAAGGCTACAACATGAAGTTAAAGGGCTTCCCAAAGGAGAACAACGGCAAGGACTCAGACATTTATTATCTGGGACAAAATTATGCAACAGTAAGCCCCCTTCTTTACGATGTGACAAACCTAACTCTAATAAATGAGTTAAAGGAAATTATAAAATAAACTTGGAGAGAAAATCGTGAACTACAAATTTACTTTGATCTTTTTAATAATTTTAATTTTTGGAATATTTTTTAGAACTATAATGTAATGTGTAAAAAACATTGTAAGTTGCGAAAAATTATAGGTGAAGACTAATATAAAAAGAGATTTAAAAAGTCCTGGCGACTTTTTATTTTTTTGCTATAATTTAGTAAAGAGGTGATAGCGTGAAAAAATTTATACCAATAATTTTTGCCCTGCTCTTAATATTTTCTTCCTGCAATAAAAAAGAAAAGAGCCTATATGATTTCAAGACAGATTTTGTGGGCGACAACACAAAGGTCTCACAAATAGTTTCTAAAGAGGCCTATCCTAAAAATTTTGAGACTGGAGAGATAAAGATCCTATCAGATAAAGAGCCCTATGGCTTAAAGGTCTTCTGCAAAAATTTTGAAGATATAGAAAAAGAAGACTTATTTAAAAACGCAGCCACAACTCTTGCCCTAATAAAAAATTTGGACAACTTATCTTATGTGGATGCTGACGAAAAAGAAATCTTTAGCTTTAGTCGAGCTGAGGTAGAAGAAGAACTTCAAAAAAATGATACAAGTCTTGACAAGATATCAGAAAGCCAAGAAAGCCTAGAAAATTTTATAAATAAGTAAAAGAACTCTCTCAGAAAACTGGGAGAGTTTAATTTTGCAAATTTTTAGAAAATTATTTAAAAATAAAAAATGGGGGAGACCTTATAATAATTTCTCCTGCCAAAAATTACCAAGTAAGAAAAAATTCACAGAGGCAAAAATTTTGTCAGCATAAAATTTTTGAAGAAAATTTAAAAAGTGCAAAAATTTTTCAGGCCTTAAAAAAATTTACATAAAAATATCTGCCAGAGATTTCCAGCAGATGTTATAAAGCAAAAAAAAGAGAAGGATTACTCCTTCTCTAATTTTTTTCTATCTAGGATTTCTTTGAAACTTAGCTTTTACAATTTCAAATCCATCTGTGTTGATGTTAAACTCATTGTTGTCTTCCTTAATCCAGTGTGCCCTGTAAAGGTCCTTCTTATATAAGAAAGTGTTGCTTGCACAAAGGATATCTTCGTAAGACCACATATCCTTCTTAACATCTTTGTAAGATATTAGATTCTTTTCGTTGTTTCTAATATAAGTCTTATCAAGAATTCTCTTGAAGGCCTTGTTAGAAACTGCTGCAACTTCTTCTCTTGGGATGAACTTGTCGCCTTCATAAGTTGCAAGTCCGTCAGTGTAAATCTTTAACCAGCCTTCCTTGTAAGCTGCTTCGATTTCACCCATTGCCCAGTGTCCATCTTTAAGCTTCATGTGGTTGCCACTTACATCTCCAAGTTCTTGGAATCTCTTAAGAGTAGCAATCCATTCATTTCTTGTAATCTTATCTTCTGGCTTGAAGTTGCCATCGTCATAACCAGCAAATACCTTTGCCTCAGTTACGATCTTAATAGCTCTAGTGTACCAAGCTTCTCCAATGTCCTTGTAAGAAAGTTTGAAGTTAGGATTGTACTTATAGCCATCTTCAACAAGTGCGTTGGCAAGAATTTGCGCTGCTTCAGCACGAGTTAAACCATCCTTAGGTCTAAAGTCTCCCATATAACCTTGCATATATCTTACTTCTTTGACATAAGCATTGTCAGGTACCTTTATTACCTTTTCTACTGGCTTTTCAATATAAACAGTTCTCAATCCTGAATAGCCTGGCCTATTGTCTGGATATTGTGGATAATTTGGTCTATCTGGATTATCTGGACTTGGATTATCAGGGTATTTAGTAATTTCAACAAAAATAGCTACATATTTTTTGTTTCCTTTAATTACTTCTTCCTTATCAATCTTTTCTGCCCATGTTAAAAATTTGTATCCAGTATTTGCTTTTGGTGTAGGAATGCTGAGATCTCCAACCTTAATTTCTTTAGTTGGGTTTACATAGTAAGTCTTATTTCCACCTTCAAGGCTTCCACCACTTCCTGCAACAAACTCAACAGTTACATATCCATCAGGTTTTGTGTTTGTAGTTCCATCATCATTCTTTTCAGGAATTACATATGCTAATGCTTTGAATGTAAATGTATAAGTTTCATCTGCTGTATATTGTTTCTTTGTTATTTCTGGACTCCAAGTACCACCTTCAGCAGTGTAACCTACATTTGCCTTCTTAGTAATAGCATCTGCTGTATTTGTTAAGTCGATATCTACATTTGGTTTTACATAGTAAACTGTTGTGCCTGATAGAGAACCATTGGCATCAGCTTTAAATGTAACAGTTACATATTCGTTAGGTTTGTCTGATCCATCAGTGTTCTTTTGAGGAATAATATTATCAAGCTCAGTATATTGAGCAGTTATTATTGTGTTTTTATCTGTAAATGTTTGTGTTAATTCTTTGTCCCACTTGTTGAA
>NZ_CAMQAY010000045.1 GCF_946998875.1 uncultured Peptoniphilus sp.
AGCCTCCATCTTTTCAAACATAATCTTTCTCATGTCGCCAAGGGTGTTTTCAGAAATGTAGACCATAAGCCTTGAATAGGTAAAGGATGAGAGAACACCTAGAGCCAAGAAGCTTCCCATCTTAATTAACATGGACAAGAGGTCAGAAAAGTCTGGGCTTGAGCTATTTACCAAGGGGATGATGTAGTCATCAATTAGAAATCTCATAAATAAGGACATAGAAATTGTGGCAAGAGATGAAATAATTACCAATACAGAAACTGCAAGGAGTTTATACTTGTGTCTCTTAAAGATAAAGGACAACAATTTTTTTGCAGCATCTTTATTTTCCTTTGATGTAATTTTTGTCCTATTCTTTTGCATCAAAATCACCGTCACTTTCTTGAGTTTCATTAATTTCTCTATAGATTGGACTCTTTTCGATGAGCTCAGCGTGCTTACCAATAGATTCAATTTCTCCCCTATCCATAACAAGAGTGTAGTCTGTATTTTTTAGGGACTTGATCTTTTGTGATATCAAAATTTTTGTCATGTCAGGTCTAAGTTTATTTAGAGACTCAATTATTTTTTCTTCTGTCTTGTTGTCCAGGGCTGAAGTTGAATCGTCCATAATTAAAATTTTTGGATTTTTCAAAAGGGATCTGGCAATAGAAATTCTCTGCCTTTGTCCACCAGAAAAGTTTGTGCCGCCTCTTTGCACCATCATGTCCAAATCTTTTTCCACATCAATAAAGTCGTCACAAGATGCAATGTATAGTGCTTCCTTTAACTGGTCGTCACTTAAATTTTCATCAGCCCACTTTAAATTCTCACGAAGAGTCCCAGTGAAGAGTTGATTTTTTTGTAGGACAACAGAAACTTCATCTCTTAAAGAAATTAAATGGTAATTTTTTACATTTTCTCCAGCAACTATTACATTGCCACTTGTAGTGTCAAAAAGCCTTGCTATTAAACTTATAAGGGTGGACTTGCCTGAGCCTGTGGGACCAATTATGCCCACATAGTCACCAGAATTTATTTTTAGATTTATATTTTTTAAAACTGCCTTGTCTAAATCTTTTGAATAGGAAAAGTAGACATCCTCAAAAATAATTTCTCCATTTTTTACATTTTTGACAGAATTTTCTGGACTGACAATGGATGGAGAAGTTTCTATTACTTCATTGATTCTTCTTATGGAGTTTCTCGCAATAGTAATTTGTACTAGGATCATTGAAAGCATTAAAAGTGAAATTTGAATTTGTATTGCATAAGTCACAAGCCCTGTAAGAGCTCCTGTAGACATATTTCCTGCCACTATATAGTGACTTCCCAGCCAAGCAATTAAAATTGTCATGAGGTAAGTGGAAAAGTTCATTAGTGGGTTTGAAAGGGCAAGAAGTTTTGACGCCTTGATGTAATTATTTCTAAGGTCGTCAGAAATGTCGTCGAATTTTTTTATTTCCTTGTCTTCCCTGGCAAAGGACTTTACAACTCTTATTGCAGACAAATTTTCAGATACATCTGTATTTAATTTGTCAGTGATTTTAAAAACTCTTTCAAAAATTGGATAGGCGCCCTTAATGATATAGCCCATGCCAAGGGCAATTAGGGGGATTATAATGACAAAGGTAGGCGCAAGTTCTCGCGAGAGCTTAAAGCTCATGATAAAGCAAAAAATCAGAGTGAGAGGAGATCTTATTGCCATTCTAATTGTCATTTGAAATGCCATTTGAACCATTTGCACATCAGTAGTCATCCTTGTTATAAGAGTTCCTCTCTTAAACTTATCCATGTTTTCAAAGGAAAAGTTTGTGATATTATAAAACATGGAATAGCGCATATTTTTTGCAAGACCAGAGGATGCCTTTGTGGCAAGATAGCCTGAGATGATGCCAGTGGCAAGGGATATTCCTGCAATAACAAATAAAATAAGACCGTAGTGAATTATATTTTCCCTTGCATTTTTAAGTATGCCCTCATCAATGATCTTCGTCATGAAAAAGGGAATTGCTGCATTCATTAAAACTTCTATTAAAACAAAAAAAGGCGAGAGAATAGCATATTTTTTATACTCGCCTAAATTATCAAAAACAACTTTTAGCATATAGCACTTCCTAAATTTTTATTATACTTTAATATATCTACCCAAAAAAACTTTCTCAAACATTTTACTAAATTTATTGTAATACTTTACTTAAATGAATTGAAATTGAGACTTTTTTGTACTAATATAATATTAAGAATGTTTTATTATTAATAACGGAGGAATTATTATGACAGACAATAAAAAAGAAAAAGATTTAATTGAAAATTCAAAAACTCTTTCTGATGCAAAAAAGAAACAAATGAAGGCAAACATGGACCAACAAAAGCAAATCAACTCAGAAGACAGACCAGACTCTGATGTATATGCTAAGACAGAAAGAAAAGATCCTGAAACAGGAATCGAAATTCCAACTGAAAATTCTGTTGAAGAAGCTAAAGAATGGGTTGACAACGAAAATAGAATGTAAAAATTGGCCTAGGAATAGGCCTTTTTTCATAAGAGGTGCAAATGGATAAAAAATTTTTAGAATGGCTCCTTAGCATAAGGACGGAGACATTAAATAGGTATATGATTGCAATTACACATCTGGGAACAGGCGGTGCTATTTGGCTTTTCACCACATTTATCTTATTTTACTTGGGATTTAGAATTGAGAGCGTGAATATAGCCCTTGCCCTAATCTTTAATGGAATAGTCTGCAATTTACTTTTAAAAAATATTTTAAAGAGAAAAAGACCTTCATGGATATCAAAAGTTGAGCTTTTGATAAAAAATCCAACGGACTTTTCCTTTCCATCAGGTCACGCATCTTCATCCTTTGCAGCTGCCTTAACTATTTACTTTTACTTTAAGGGCATGGGAATATTTTTCTTAGTTGTGGCAACTTTAATTGCCCTCTCTAGGATTTATCACTTTGTCCATTATCCCAGCGATGTAATAATCGGTGCTATACTTGGCATAGCTATTGCCATACTTACAAAAAACAATTATGACAAATTTATCTTAGAATTTTTGCAAACAAATGCTGGATTTTTATTTAGACCTCTTCCTAAGCTCTGAGAAAAATTCACTTATTAAGCTTGCACATTCTCTTTCTAAGATTCCAGACTCATAACTTATCCTGTGATTAGTTATGAGTTTTTCTATTTTTTGGTGAGAGAGGACTGCGCCAAAGCGCTTATTTCTTGCACCAAAATATAAATTTTTTATGCGGGAATTTAAAATTGCGCCAACACACATGAGGCAAGGCTCTAAAGTCACATAGATGTCACAGCCTTCCAAGTGATAGGAATTTAAATTTTTTGACGCCATATTTATAGCCATAATTTCTGCATGGGCAAGAGGAGAGTGAAGCTCTTCTTTTTTATTGTAGCCATATCCAATTATTTTATTATTTTTTACTATGACACATCCTACGGGCACGTCCTCTGATAAAAGTGAGCGGAGTCCATAGCGGATTGCCTCTTTCATATACTTGATTTCCATAAAATTATTATAGCAAATAAAAAAATTTATTGTAGACAAGTAATTTGCCTTTATAAAAGATATATGAAAAAATTTCTCTGTGATATAATATTAATTGGTGATAATATGTCAGAAATAAAATTAGAGCTTGAAGTGTGCGGCGGCTGCAATGAAAAAATTGGCGTCAAAGATTTATCGAGCATCTTAAAAGATTTAAAACCCTACAAGAGAGAAGAAATCACAGTGGGCTTCGACGGAAGAGACGATGCTTGCGTCTATAAAATAAACGAAGACATCTCCCTAGTTGAGAGTTTGGACTTTTTTTCTACAATGGTAAAAGATCCCTATGACTTTGGAAGGATTGCATCTACAAATGCAATATCTGACATCTATGCCATGGGAGCAGAGCCAAAGTTTGCCCTAAATATAGTTTGCTTTCCTGAAGGAGAAAATCTTGAAATTTTAAAAGAAATACTTCGGGGTGCAGGAGATGTTTGTCGCGAGGCAGAAGTTTCAATAACTGGAGGACATTCTATTCACGACAGAAAAATTAAATTTGGTCAATGCGTGACAGGGCTTGTGAAGAA
>NZ_CAMQAY010000046.1 GCF_946998875.1 uncultured Peptoniphilus sp.
AGAATGGTGGGCTGACCAAATGTTCTCAAAAATGTAATAAAATTTTTAAGAGGCACCTCAGGTGCTTCTTTTTTTGCTCTTTTTTAGGAACTTGTGAAAGATTTTAATTTTAAAAATTTTTTGAGAGTAAAAAATAGATTTAGAAAAAAATTACTTAGGGTAGGAAAATTTTTAGAGCTGAAAAATTTTTTGAATTTTAAAATACAAGAAAAGAAGTAAAAAAAAGCCACAAAGAAATCTCTGTGGCTCATAAGTCAAATTATAAAATTATTGTGGAATATATTTGTTGTTATCCTTACCTAATTTGTGTTGTGCCATAGTTGATACAACAGTGTAGAGTAAAATTGATGCCAAGTTAGCAGTTACAGAGTCGTGGTCAAATCTTGGAGATACTTCACAAATATCAAAGCTCATTGGCTTGCCAGAAGAGAAGACATGTTTTAAAAGTAAAATTACCTTTTCTGGGTCAAGACCAAGAGGTTGTGGGGCAGAAACACCTGGTGCAAAACTTGAAGTGAAGCAGTCCATACAAATTGTAATGTATAGGTGATCTTGTTCTGCAATGTATTCGTCAAGGTTTTGAGCGATATCAAATAAATTGCCGTTTATTACATCCTTACCAAGGACATATTTAACTCCTAACTTATCGGCAGTTCTAAAAAGTGCAAGAGTGTTGGAGTGCTTTTGAATTCCCAATACATAGTAGGCATAGTCTGTTCCCTTTTCCTTGGTGTAGTCTGCAATTTGTCTAAACATTGTGCCGCTTGTGCCTGTTCCCTTTTCATAAGGTCTTAGGTCAAAGTGGGCGTCAAAGTTTAGGATGCCAAGTTTATTGTCTTCTCTGTCGTCAAGAGAAGTTGAAAGTCCCTTGTAGTGACCAAAGGCAGTTTCGTGGCCGCCACCTAGGACAAGGGGAAATAAATTTAATTCGAGAACTCTTTTTACAGCCTTAGCTAGTTCGTCTTGGCTTGCTTCAAGAGTTGTGTACTTACTTGTAACATTTCCACAGTCAAAAATTTTAAGGTCCTTAGAAAATTGACATGGAAGCTTTGCAAGTTCCTTTCTTATGGCAGCGGGACCTGCAGCAGCACCAAATCTTCCCTTGTTAAGCTCAATACCTTGGTCGGATTCAAAACCTAGTATGCCAAAGCCAAGCTTTCCATCAAAGGGACTTAAGCTTTCGTCGTTTAAATCAAGGGGCTTAACCCATTGATGCCATCTAAAGGATTCGTAATCATTTTCGTCGTCAATCCTACCTGACCATATTCCCATTTCTTGTGGGCTGTAATAATTTATCATTTTACACCTCAGTTTACTTTATTTTTTGGAGTTTTTCCATTTTTAAAATCAATTAAATTGTCCTTTGCATTTTCGCCCATTTCAAGCCTAGCCTCAAAAGTTGCATTGCCAAGGTGAGGAGCGAGAATTACATTTGAAAGGTCCATTAGTTTTTCATTAACTTTTGGCTCAAATTCATAGACATCAAGAGCAGCGCCTGCAATTTCCTTTTCTATAAGTGCATGGGCAAGAGCTTCTTCGTCAACTATTGGACCTCTTGACGCATTAATTAATATAGCAGATTTTTTCATCATTTCAAGTTCTTTTTTAGAAATCATGTGGTGAAGTTCTGGCACAAAGGCAGTGTGAAGACTTAAGAAGTCAGAATTTTTAATCACATAGTCCTTGTCCCTATATTCAATGCCAAATTCCTTTTCGAAATCTTCCTTTCTTGTGCGTGAATAATAGATTACCTTCATTTCAAAAGCCTTAGCTCTTTTTGCAAGGTTCTTTCCTATATTTCCAAGACCAATTATACCAAGAGTCTTGCCCTTTAATTGACTTCCAAGATAAAAAGTTGGTCTCCAGCCATAAAAGCCACCTTCTCTTGTAACCTTGTCGCCAGATACAATTTTCCTTGCAGCAGCAAGCATAAGACCGAAGGCAAGTTCAGCAGTGGAGACAGCAGAAGCAGGAGCAGGTGCATTGGTAACAACAATTCCCTTTTCTCTTGCGTAAGATATGTCTATGTTGTCAAAGCCTGCGCCGTAATTTGCAATAATTTTTAAGTCACTTCCTGCATCAATTACATCTTTGTCGATTTTATCAGATAGAGGACACAAGAGGGCATCCTGACCCTTAATCTTTTCTATAATTTCTTCTTTTTTAAGGGGCACATTTGAGTCGTGGTAGCTTATCTCAAAATTTTTATCTAGTTCATCGTAAATTTTTTCTGTAATATTACTTGTAATCAATAATTTCATAAAATCACCTCAAATTATTCTATAACAATTTTATCACTTAATTAAGATTACTTAAAGTTAAGAAGCCTTAAATCCTTTAAAAATCTAAAAAACTCATATATAATAAAAAGCTAAGGAGTGATTAGGTGCAAAGTAATGAAAATAAATTGGGGACTATGTCAATACCAAAACTTTTATTTCAAGTATCCTTTCCCATTGTAGTTTCCATGTTTATACAATCCATGTATAACTTGGTGGACTCCTATTATATAGGAAAGATTAACGAAGAGGCCTTCACAGCAATTTCCATTGCCTTTCCCATTCAAAATATAATGATAGGGATTGCAGTGGGAACTGGCGTTGGTATGAACTCTTTGATTTCAAGATACTTGGGAGAAAAAAATTATGAAAAATCAAATAGGACAGCAGAAACTGGTCTAGCCCTTGCCATAATTTATGGAATAATTTTATTAATTTTATCAAGATTTTTGCCAAGACCCTTCTTGTCAGCTCAAACCACTAATGAAAATATAATTGCCTATGGAATAGATTACCTAGAGATTGTAATGGGATTTTCCATGGGAGTTTTTATACAAATTTTTCTGGAGAGGACCTTGCAGTCTACAGGCAGGTCAGTTTTTACTATGCTGACTCAACTTATTGGAGCAGTATTAAATATTATTCTTGACCCAATATTTATCTTTGGCTACTTTGGACTACCTGCCATGGGAGTTAAGGGTGCAGCAATTGCAACTGTAACGGGACAAATTATCGGTGCCCTCTTTGGATGTTTCTTCGAATATAAATTTAATAAAGAGATTACAATTAAAAAGCCAGTTTTAGATTTAGACATTATAAAAAGAATTTATGTAGTTGGAGTTCCTTCCATGATTACAATTACCATTCAGTCCTTTACAATTTATGTCTTAAATAAAATGTTATCTGAAATTTCAACTTCTGCCATTGCGGCACTGGGTGCCTACTTTAAGGTTCAGTCCTTTGTCTTTATGCCAATTTTTGGAGTGAACAACGGTCTTGTGCCAATAGTCGCCTACAATTATGGAGCTAAGAAAAAAGATAGAATTTTAAAAACCATAAAACTTGCCTTTATAACAGTGACTTTTATGATGATATTTGTATCGGCTATAATTATAATTTTCCCAAGAGAATTACTAGGCATATTTTCTGCCAGCGGCAAGATGCTTGAAATAGGAATACCAATGCTTAGAATTTGTGCCCTATCCTATGTCTTTGCTGGCATATCCATTGTAGGCACAGCAGTTTTCCAAGCCTTTGGCAATGGAATCTTGGCACTATTTGATTCTATTTTAAGACAAATTATTGTGCTCCTACCTGTTGCCTACATTGCCATAAAGTATTTCACAGTCAATGAAATATGGTGGGGCTATGTAATTGCAGAATTTGCATCCACACTTTTTGTAATTTATTTAATGAACACCTTTGTCAGAAAAAAATTAGAGCTTATTTAAGCCTTAAAAGTGGCGTAAATGTTGAAAAAAATTTGAATTTGAGGTATTATTAACTTAATTTAAAAAATCCTAGGAGGAATAGCATGGCTAAAGCAAAATTTGAAAGAAATAAACCACACGTAAACATTGGAACAATCG
>NZ_CAMQAY010000047.1 GCF_946998875.1 uncultured Peptoniphilus sp.
TTACGAAGATCTTTATTCCGGCAAGTCTTGATGCAATAATTGTTGATGCAACTGTTGTAGCTCCATTTAGACCTTGAGAAACTATATAGGCAAAGTCCCTTCTTGATGCCTTTATGATGTCCTTTGATGTCGCCATAAATTCTAACTCTTCATCGGAAAGACCAATTTTAATTTTCCCGCCAATAATTGCAGTTGTCGCAGGAACAGCTCCGTTTTCTCTAATAATTTCTTCGCAAGCCTTAGCTGTCTCAATATTTTGTGGATAAGGCATGCCGTGAGAAATAATTGTAGATTCAAGGGCAACTACTGGTCTTCCCTCTTCCATTGCTTTTTTAACTTCATCGCTATACTCAACATATTTTTTTAACATTTCATTACTAATCATAAAATCTCTCCCTTTAAATTATTTTCATTCATGTCCTTGGAACATGAATCACTACTTTTTAGTGCAATCCTTGCAGCAGCTTCAGCCGCCTTCATTCTCTTATCTATATCAAAATCGTTATAAAGTCCGTAGGCATAGCCAGCTATAAAGGCATCTCCTGCTCCACTAGCATTTACAACGTCAACTGGCTCAGGCTTTCTCATCATTTTAAAATCTTTTTCAAAATAAAAGGCCCCCTTGCCTCCAGCAGTTATTACAAGACTTTCTAAGCCTTTTGCTATTAAGTCTTCTCCAAGTCTATCAATGTTTCCCGTTTCAAGACCACTTAGAGCCATGGCTTCATAAATATTTACCTTTAAGAAATGAATTTTATCTAATAAATTTCTTATTTTCATTACCTTTTTTGTGGAAACTCCGTCAATTAAAAACTTTCCCTTTAAATTTTTTAGGACATAGTCTAAAGTTTTTTCTTCAAGATTTGTATCCATTATTGTAAATTCTGCATTTTCAATAATTTTTTTATTTCTGTCAATATAATCCTCGTCAATATTTTTTAGGAGATCCATGTCGGCAATTGCCACAAACATATCCTTGTCTTCGTCTAAAATTGCAAGATAGTGAGGAGTTATGCCGTCAGCAAATAAAATTTTGGAAGTATCTACATTAATTCTATTTAGCTCTTCTAAAATATTTTTGCCAGCATCATCTTTACCCAAAACTGATAGAAAAGTTGTGTTGACATCAAGCCTTGCCAAATTTTCGCAAATATTTCTTCCAACGCCGCCGCTAGAATATTCAATTTTCCCTGGATTTGAATCTCTGCCCTTTAAGTTGTCAAAGGAGTAACCAGTGATGTCCATGTTGCAGCCACCAAGGACTGCCACATAGGAGTCTTCCCTAAGTATATATCCCCTACCTAAAATATATCCAGATGTCATCAAGTTATTGATGTGGGTGGATACACCAGACCTTGTGATGTTTAATTCATCAGCAATTTCTTGTTGCGAGATTCCAGGATTTTTCTTCAAAAGATTTATAATTTCTTTTTCTCTTGGAGTCAAAAAAAATCACCTCTAATCATTTAATTATATTTTAATCAAATGATTAGAGGCTGTCAATACCTTATAAAAAATTTTCTTGGTTTTCTTTTAATTTATCTTCATGAATAGCAACTCTATAACAGGACCTGCAAAGTGGTTCGTACTCTTCCACTGCCCCCAGCTCAACTCTTTTGTCGCTCTTAATTTTTCTGTGAGACACCCAGGCATCAGTGCCACATCTCTTGCAAACTGCGTGATGCTTGTTTAGGTAGTCCACCTTTGGCATTATTTCTTTTACTATTTCGAAGGGCTCTGCCATGTAGTCCATGTCGAGACCTGCCATGACAACAGTTATTCCCATCTCGAGAATTTTTTCCAAATCTTCAAGAACAAGGGCTGGCTCGTCTTTTAAAAATTGCACTTCGTCTATGCCAATAACTTCTGGAGAATTTTTCTCTACGAAATCTAAAATTTCTTCTACGGATTCAACTTCAACTGCCTTAAAAGAAATTTTATCGTGAGTTACAATTTCTTCTCTTGAATATCTCTTGTCAATCCTTGGCTTAAAGGCAACTGTCTTGTAATTTGCTATGGAAAATCTCTTTAAGTCCTTTTCAAGAGAGCTAGTTTTTCCAGAAAACATGGACCCAGTGTGCAAAATCATTCTTCCTTTATATTGATGCATAATTTTATCCTTGATAATCAGTTATAAGAGCTTCTTCAATTACAATGTCAAAGACAGGTTTATCCATAAAGCCAACCTTTGACTTAGCAATGTCATCAACTACATCCATTCCTTCAAAAACTTGCCCAAAGACAGTGTGTTTGCCATCAAGCCAGAAGGCTCCACCAACTTTTTCGTAGGCATCAACAATTTCATCTGGATAGCCTCTTTTTTCGCCTGCATCTTTCATTTGAGATAAAATGTCCTCACTTAGTTTATCTCCTTGCACAATGAAAAATTGTGATCCATTTGTATTTGGTCCGGCATTTGCCATGGAAAGTGCTCCCCTAAAGTTTCTAAAATTTAAATTAAATTCGTCTTTAAAGGGTTTCTTCCACTTACTTTCGCCGCCGCGACCAGTTCCAGATGGGTCTCCGCCTTGAATCATGAAGTTTTCAATGACTCTGTGGAAAATTATTCCGTCATAATATTTATCTTCAATTAGTGAAATGAAATTTTCAACAGCAAGAGGTGCTGCTTCTTCAAATAATCTAATTTTTATATCGCCTTTATTAGTTTTTAATACTGCAATTTTTTCTCCTACTGCAGGTTTTTCAAATTGTTTTAACATTCTTTCTCCTTTCAAACATAGGTCTTCATATTTATTTTAAAGCCATCTGTCTTATTACGCAAATAATAATATATTAAAGTTAAAAATATTCCCTTTAGGACTGAGGATAAACTCATGGCAATCCAAATACCATTGGCTGCAAAAATTGGCATCAAAATAAAGGCAAGAGGTATCCTTGATATATTTAATATCATGGCATTTATGGCTGGATATTTTGTAAGTCCAAGACCATTTAGCATGCCAGTAGTTCCAATTTCAAGTGCCATAAAGTATTGGGAAATTGAAACGATTTTTAGGTAATCTATTCCCTTTATAATTGCCTCTGGATCTCTTGGTATAAAAAGTGTAAATAAATTTTTGGCAAAGAAAAATAATAAAAGTGAAGTGGAAATTCCAATTATATTTACTATTTTCATTGCCTCTCTTCTGCCATGGTGGAGTCTCTCATAATTTTTTGCTCCAAAATTTTGACCAAAGAAGGCAGAAAATGCTACAGAAAATCCGTCAGCAGTCATCCAAGAAATAGACTCAATTTGCGAGCCTATAGAGTAGACTGCAATATAAAGTGCCCCAAAGCTTGCAATATATTTATTTAAAATCATG
>NZ_CAMQAY010000048.1 GCF_946998875.1 uncultured Peptoniphilus sp.
CCTAAATCTAAATTTATTTTTCATTGTCTTCTCCTCTAAATTTTACAATCCAAGTCAGTATATCTTCGAATACTGAAGTGTTTAATTCGTAATAAATAAAATTTTTTTCTTTTGTTTCGTAAATCAAATCCTGCTCTCTTAAAATTTTTAGATGATGGGAAATTGTGGCCTTGGATAAGTCAAAGTTGTCTGCAATCTCTCCTGCGTTCATCCTGCCGTTTTTCTTTAGCATATTTAAAATTTCAAGCCTGACTGGATCAGATAGGGCCTTAAAAGTATCAGAAAACATATTTCACCTTCTGCGTCTATTTCGATAATTATCTAAACTATTAATTTTATTATATAAAAATTTTTACAAAATTCAAGACTATTTTGATTTTTTTCGAAGTAGTTTTTTTATTGAGGGATAAAAAAATCCTTATTAAAAATTAATTATCAACTCATAATTATTACTTGGCTCATAATTTTTTCTTGATCATAAAATTTTTGCCGATTCATAATTTTTTACCGATTCATAATTTTTTACTGTTTCATAAAATTTTTTACCAATTCATAATTTTTCTTATTCATAAAATTTTTTTCCACTAAAAATTATTTACCGACTCACAATAATTTCTCCCCAAGATTATTTCTTTTAGTGAAATACTTTCCAGTATATGATATAATTTTAGAGGAAGGTGAAAAAATGATCCAAAGTTTAGTAAAGGCAGCCAATGTTTTAGACATATTAAAAAACGAAAACCGAGAACTTACAATTGCAGAAATTTCTGAATTTTTAAATATACCGCCAAGCACAGCCCATAGAATTTTGTCCACCTTAATTGAAGTGGGCTATGTATCAAAGGACGAGAGGACCCACCTCTATGCTCTTGGACCTGCCCTTATTCCCCTTGGCATAAAGGCATCCTCAAAGCTAGACCCACAAGCTGTGGGAAAATCTGTCTTGGAAAAATTATCTGAAATCACCAAGGAAGATTCTTTTTTTATTATAAAATCTGGGGACAAGGGATTAATGCTTTCAAAGTCTGAAGGCAAGCACACCCTAAAAATCGTAGAAAATTTTGGAATTGAAATAGATTTACACAAGGGTGCAATTAGAAAGACAATTCTAGCCTTTCAACCCAAAGATTACATCAACTATTACTTAGAAAAGGACCTTTCCAACTACTTAGATGCGCCAGTGGATAAGGCAGCCTTAAAAAAAGACTTAATAGACATAAGAAACAAAAAAATTTCTGTCTCCGACTCGGAATACATTGAAGATGCCATTGGCATTGGAGCTCCCGTCTTTAATTACAAGGAGAACCTCGTGGGAGCAATTGGCGTAGTAATTCCTAAGGAAAGAGTTACAGAAGCTACAAAAAAAGAATATATAGAAGCAGTGAAAAACTGCGGTATAGAATTTTCAAAAAATCTCGGATATTCTGAAGCTTAATATTTTTATTATTATGAGTTGTGTCATGGGCACAACTTTTTTCTTTTCCTAAATTTTTTTGCTGACTTAAAATTTTGTGAATTATTATATTTTTGTGAATTTAAATTTTTGTGATTTTTTAATTTTTCCATGAAAAATTTAGAACATAAAATTAAAATTCTCTCATTTTTTAATTTTTCTCTTTGATAATTTCATAATAAAATCAAAATTTCGCCTTTTTTTGATTTTATTTGTTAGAAAAGGCAAAATAAAATTAAAAATTACTGTTTTTTTGATTTTATTTTGTTATAATTGATTGAAATAAAGGAAATTTGATATTTTTTTTGATTTTATTGGAGGATTTATGGATTATTTATACACTTTATACTACAAGAATAAAAATGAATATGAAAAAATTTATAAATCGAGAATAGATTTTAGTGAGACTTTAAAAACTAATCTATCTATAAAACCTTATAGGGAAAATTTGTCCTTTCAGCTTTATTATGTCTTCAATAGAGAAACTTCAAATCTAATAGACATGGTAAATCATAACAATAATACTTTGGAAAAATTAAATGATGAACTGCCAATAATTGCTAAAAGTGCAAATTTATTGGAAATTATTTCTAGTGAATTAAAAAGCTCTAATGATCTTGAAGGCGTAAAATCTGAAAAAAAAGAAATAATCGAAACTACAAGAAATATTTTAAATTCAAAGGACCCTAAAAAATTAAGACTCACTAGCATGATTAAATCCTATCTCTTACTTTTAAATGATAATTCTTTGAAAGTTCCATCAGATTTAAAGGATATTCGTAAAATTTATGACGAGATAACTAAGGGAGAAATTGAAAAAAAAGACCAACCTGACGGGAAATTTTTTAGGCTGAATCCAGTATATGTTCAAAAGAAAAATTCTGTAAATGGTGAAATAATACATCAAGGGGTTTCAGGCGAAAATAAAATAGAAGAATCTATGTCAAATCTTCTAAATTTTCTTTTAAATACCGATTTAGATTTACTTATAAGAGTTGCTATTGCTCATTACTACTTTGGATACATTCATCCCTTTTACGATGGTAACGGTCGGGTAAATAGATTTATTTCAAGCATCTTTCTTAGGAGCAAGTATTCTTATTTAACTTCCATGTCTCTTGCTCGTGGATGCTGGATTAACAAGACTTCTTATTACAAAAGCTTTGATATAACTAATTCAAAAATAAATAAGGGCGAAGTAAATTACTTTGTAGACGAATTTTTGAAAACTTTGATAGCTGGTCAAGAGGATATTATCTTTAATTTGACTACTAAAATAGAAAATTTAAAGCTTGCTAGAAAGTGCATTGAAGATAAAAGTTCAACTTTGAACACCGAACTAAAAAAATCTATCCTATTTTTACTATGTCAAAATTATTATTTCGACAACAATAGCGGTCTCACACGAGATGACATCTTTGAATATACTGATGATTTTAAAAACAAAAACAAAAAAATTAGAGAATTAAAGGAACTTGAAAAAGATGGTTTCATAAAGGCTATAAAAGAAAGACCTTTAATTTATACTTTAGATAAAAATTTTATAGAAAATTTATAAAATAAAGACTTGCTGTGCAGGTCTTTTTTATTGATACTTAAGAAAGTCTCTGTCTTTTAAAGCTTTTCATTATTTGTTAAAATGTAGATAGGAGGTCATTATGCCAATACTTAGTTTAACGAATATAAAAAAATCCTACATAGACGAAGAAACTATTAGAGATGGAAATTTAATAGTGGAAGACCGCGACAAAATTGGCCTTATTGGAATTAACGGCAGTGGCAAGTCC
>NZ_CAMQAY010000049.1 GCF_946998875.1 uncultured Peptoniphilus sp.
AGTAAAAACAAGTATTGATAACAACGGAAAGGAACATAAAAATGTTCGTATTTTATCTTCTAAGCTCTTAAAAGCAAAAGAACAAGTAATGAGTCAAGAAGAAAAGAAAGAGTCTATTTTAGGGGCGATAAAGAAGCGCCAGCAGGCGGATAAAAAGCAGGGGGTAAGAAAAACAGAGCATAAACATGAAAATGAAAGATAAGAATCTGGCGGTGTGGTCTTCGGACTGCACTGTCTATTTTTTTGTTCCTGAAAAGCGAGGATGCGATTTTTCTTTAAATGTAAGGACTTAAATAGTATAATTTAAGTAGTTAAACGAGGCTAACGAGGAGGCAATCAGGAGGTTCTAATTGAAAACGAAAAGATTTATACTGAGCGTGAGACTTTTCTTTGTAGGAACCATGCTAATAATAACGGCATTTGCTTTCTTACTTCAAAAGAGAGGGAAGATACCCGTTTTAACTTGGGTTCAGGCTATACAAACGTATGCCTTATAGGGCTTTTACTCGTTGAAATAGGGATCACTCTCTGGATAAAAGCAAATATTTCTTCCCGACTGATTCAGCATGTGAAAGAAAACAAGCTAATTACCGATGGCGTCTTTGCCTATGTCAGACACCCTATTTACTCCGCCTTTCCTCATCTTTTTATAGGTTTAATCCTTTTGATGAACAATATTTATCTCCTAATACTGCCGATTTTATTCTGGATTTTTCTAACGGTACTAATGATCTTAACAGAAGAGAAAAAGCTCGTAAATGAATTTGGAGAAGCATACATAAATTACGCTAAAAAAACAGATCGAGTCATACTATTCAGGAGGAAATAAAAAATGATAGAGACAAAAATAGCAGATAAAAATGATATAGAAAAATTAATTCCCAGTTTTATTAAAGCCTTTAATGACGGAGAATAGAAACAAAAATGGACGGATGCAACAACAAAAATTTCATTGGAAAATATTTTTTCCTTCCCTAATTTTTATGGATTGGTAGCAAAAAAAGAGGGCGAGACCGTTGGGGCAATATTAGGGCATATCCAAACTTTTAATGATGTAAAAACATATTATATTGACGAACTCTTTATAGACCCAAGTTATCAGAAACAAGGGATAGCTAAAAAGCTTTACCAAAAAACCATAAAAGATTTGAGGAGAGAGGGAGTAACAGGTTCGTTTTTTACAACTTTACGAAATTCAGCAGCCTATGACTTTTATGTATCACAAGGAGCTATTGATTTAAAAGATAGTGCCGTTTTCTATCACCCTTTTTAAACATCCAATTACAATGGTAATTTGAACTATTGCATCGGGAAGTAGGGATTTAAATGACGATTTTATTGTCATTTTTGATGATGGCTGGACTCTTTTTATTACTATGGGCAGGGGTAGGATTTATCCAGGATGAAAGATTCTTTACATCTGCACCAAAGGAAGTTTATGAACTTGTACAGCCGAAAAAAGAACGCTTTTCAGGACAGCATCTTATGGGTTGGATACTGGCGATTATCGCCATATTTTTAATGGTGGGTTCTCTTGTTTTAGCAGCCCTAATTGGTATCCACAATAACTTTACTTTGGAACAGTTTTTCTCTCGATTAATAACCATATTGTTGCTGATGAAGACTTTTGACATTGTCTTTTTTGACTGGGTCTTGCTTTCAAATGGGGGATTTGGATTCTTTGAGCGTTATTATCATGAGGTGAAAGAAGTGCTTAGTTCGAAACTCTTTGGCTATAACAAGAAAGAACATTTTAGCCATATTATTCTGATGATTATCGGGGCCTTTGTTTTGGCGTGGATCTGCAGTCTGTTTTTGTAAAACAAGGCTTTTGAAGATAGATTATCATTGTTCAAACGTCCTATCATAAGATAGCAGACTTTTTGTAATGAGATATGCACAAAAGTTCATTATGAAGCTAAAAAACAACCTGAAAATAACATCAGATTGGAGACAAACCCCGTTTGAGTTAATCTCAAAATAAGGGTTTGTCTTTTGTTTTAGTGAAATATCCTCTGAAAATAAAAAAACGAAGCCTTTCTAGCTTCTCAATGCCAGTATATTGGCCAGTTTCTTCATGTTTAAGCAGGCAAAAGTGAGCCCTGCTTTGAATTCCATCAAGGCTTTCCCAACTAAATGAGTATAGCGAAAACCGTGATGCTCCTTCGCAGTGCCAAATAATCGCTCCACCGATTGCTTACGTTCTTGATAAAGTTCACGCATACCATCGGAGTGCCGGATATCTTCACAAGTTTCAAGAGCTTCTTGCCAGACATGCCGTGTAATGACGCGTTTATTTCTTTCTTCTCCCAATGCGCGATACTCTCGGTAACCCTTGCGATTCGTTGTTGTGTAATGATAGACAGTATTGTTTTCGTCTAAATAACAGTCATAGTATTCATCATAGACAATGTCTCGATTCTCTGGTTTACGTCTAGGACGTGTATAAGGAAATACAGGGGTGATGGCTTGACTTAACAGAAACTGAGCGATGGTGGGAGTTTTATACCCGGCATCCGCAATAATACGGGTAGGGTCAAACGAGATAATCTTGTTAAATAATGACGGAAAAGCTTGTGTATCATGAGTGTTCCCTGAATGTACGCTGTAACCTAATACCCAGCCGTTTCGATCACAGGCAGTTTGAATATTGTAAGCAAAAACTTGCTTATGGTCTCCTTTATGGAACCAACCGGCCTCGGGATCATTGGGACTGATTTTTTGGGATTTTGTTGAGGACTCCTTTTCTGTATTTTTTAGGGGCTTTTTTCCATGCATCTCCCGATCTTTTTGAACAGCTTCCATCATCTCATCCGCTAACCATTTTGCCTGGATAAGGATTTCCTCATTTGTATACTTCCGACCATTGGCGCAAGCTTTAACATGGGTGCCATCAATGAAAATATCTTTAGAATCGACCACGCCTGCCTCAAAGCACTGGATGAGAATCTGTGAAAAAATTTGTTCGGCGATATTGGTTCCTTCGAAACGTCGCTTATAATTTTTTCCAAATGTTGAAAAATGTGGCACGGCATCCGTAAAAGATAAACCGAGAAACCAACGATAAG
>NZ_CAMQAY010000050.1 GCF_946998875.1 uncultured Peptoniphilus sp.
TTAAATTATCTTCAAGATGTGGGGATAATTATGGACGATTCCTTCTTGTCAAAGGACTGGAAAATTTCCATGGTCAATGAGGCAATGAAGTGTGGCTATGAAAATTGGCAGGAAGATAAATTTTTTTCATATATCAAAAATTTTGGCATTGAAAAAAATAAAAAAGTTAAAGAGCTTTCTCGTGGAATGAAAATAAAATTAATGTTTTCAATTGCGCTTTCTCACAAGGCAAATCTTTTAATTTTAGATGAGCCAACAAGTGGACTTGACCCAAGTATGAGAGATGAGCTTACAGATATGTTAAAGGAATTTGTGGAAGATGAAAATAATACAGTGCTTTTTTCCACTCACATAACAGAAGATTTAGACAGAATTGCCGATTATATAATTTTTATCGACCAAGGAAAGATTGTCGAAAACTCTAGTAAAGAAGATTTTTTGGAAAAATATTTGCTTTTAAAGGGAGGAGAAGAAGATAGAGAACTTTTAAAAGATTTTGATCTTCTTGGCATAAAATCTTCAGACACTTCCTTTGAAGCCCTTGTAAAAAATATAGATATAGAAAAAATTCCAGAAGAATTAATTGTTGAAAAGCCAGACATAAATAAAATTTTAGTTTTATATGGGAGGAAAAAATGAAGGACATTAAAAAAATTATGGAACTAGATTATATTTCAATTAAGCCCTATTTCACAATAAAAAATCTTTTAATAATGGTTATACTCTATTTAGTTTACTTTTTTATGACGAAAAATCCACTAATAGCAATCTCAATGCCCCTATTATTTGCCATGATGTATTCCTCTTACCCTTTCCTTGTGGGAGATGAAGCTGGTATAGATTCACTTTACAAAATTTTTGGAATAAAGGGAGATAAAGTTGTGAAAGGAAGATATGCCTTTGCCTTAATTTTATTTATCGTATCTATAATTATAGGACTAATATTTTCCCTTGTGGCATCATTTTTTGTGAAATTCGATATAAAAATTGTCCTTCCAATTATTGGGTCTTTCTTTATAGTTTTTGTTTTTTTGATTTCTATGCAGTATCCCCTTTATTTTAAGTATGGATACAAAAAGGCAAAGACACTTTCAGCTATTAGTTTTGTGGTAATTGCCCTCTTTTCCTTCTTTAGTATGACCTTCAGGAATTCTTTAAAAGACCTACTTAATTTAATGACTAATAATAAGCTAATGAGCATTTTAATTATTCTATTTATAATTTTTGCAATAATTTCTATTTCAATAAAGCTTTCAGAAAAATTTTATAAAAATAGAGATTTCTAAAAAAGGTGTTGGAAAAAAATCCAGCACCTTTTTTATTTTATAAAATTTTATTCGTCGAAGCCACCTGTGTAGAGCTTGTAATAAATTCCTCTCTGTTCTAGTAAGTCTTTGTGGTCGCCTCTTTCTACTATTTCGCCATTTTGAAGGACTATTATTACATCAGAGTTCATAATTGTGGAGAGCCTGTGGGCAATGACAAAAGTCGTTCTTCCCTTCATGATTTGATCCATGCCTTCTTGTACAATTTTTTCTGTACGAGAGTCAATTGATGATGTTGCCTCGTCAAGGATCATAACTGGTGGATTAAATATTTCTGCTCTTGCAATGGAAAGAAGCTGCATTTGTCCTTCAGAAAGTTCGCCGCCTGCTCCAGTGATAAGAGTGTCGTAGCCATTTTCTAGGTTCTTTATAAAGTCGTGAGCCTTGGTCCTCTTTGCCACGGCAAGGGTTTTATCCATGTTCACATCATCTACAGAGTAATTTATATTTTCTGCAATAGTGTCTGTGAAGAGGTGAGTGTCTTGAAGGACCATGCCAAGTGATGATCTTAGGTCCTTCTTTTTTATCCTCTTAATGTCAATGCCGTCGAAGGTAATTTCGCCCCTGTCAATGTCATAAAATCTGTTAATCAAATTTGTTATTGTAGTTTTTCCTGCGCCCGTTGCACCGACGAAGGCAACTTTTTGTCCTGGCTTGGCGTAGAGATTTAAATTTTTCAAAACTTTATTTTTGCCGTCATAGGAAAAGTCTACATCCTTAAATCTTATGTCGCCCAAAAGTTCTCTGTACTCATCTGTTTTTAAGTCGTGCCAAAAATATTTTTCTTTGCCATCTATATTTTTAAGAACTTTTTCAACATCGCCTGAATAATCTTCTGGCTCAACTTCCAAAAATTCAAAGATTCTTCTTGCGCCTGCTAGGGCAAGGACAACTGAATTAATATTGCCACCAATTTGTCCCATGGGACCAGTTATAGTTCTTGATAGTTGCAAGAAGGAAGCAACGACGCCAACTGTTATGCCAAAGCCACCGTGAACTGCCATTAGTCCACCTATTAGGGCAAATAAAATATATTGAAAGTTTCCAATGCCAAAAATAAGTGGAAATAAAAATAATCCCAATCTATTTGCAATCATGGTGTTATTCATTAGCTCGTCGTTAATTACTGCAAAGTCTTCCCTTGCAGCATCCTCGTGGTTAAAAACTTTTACAACTTTTAGTCCGTCAATCATCTCTTCAATGTAGCCATTAGTCTTGGCAAGGGACTTTTGTTGGCTCAAGAAATAATGGGAAGACTTGCCTCCAATTACATTCATGACAAAAACCATAAGCCCCACTGTAAAAATTATTACAAGAGAAAGAGTAGCTGATTGAGAAAACATGGCAATTAAAACCATAATTATGGTCATAAGTGATGACACAAAGGAAGGGAAGGACTGGGCAATCATATCGCCTAGTGCCCTTACATCATTTGTGTAGTAGGACATAATGTCGCCGTGACTTTTCCTATCGAAGTAAGAAACAGGAAGAGCCTCCATCTTTTCAAACATAATCTTTCTCATGTCGCCAAGGGTGTTTTCAGAA
>NZ_CAMQAY010000051.1 GCF_946998875.1 uncultured Peptoniphilus sp.
TCCTCTTCAGCATTAAGTCTTACAGATACAGTTTTCATATCCATCACCTCTAAGGCAACTGTATTACATTGTGTTACATAAATCAATAAGGAGCTTTATTTTTCTAAAACTATTTTTATATAAATTTTTTCTGTGAATTTGTATATTACAAGATAAAAAATTATATAAATAAGAAATACAAAAATCATTGATTTAATAAATAATTTTGTATTCATAAGTCCTATTAGCATTAAAAACTTTTGCAAAACAGGAAGGGCAAAGGATGTGTGGATGAGACAGAAAACTATTGGTAAAAACAAAAGCCACGCCATTTGTTTTCTTATAATTTTCTTACCATCAACTTCATCCAGTCCAAGTTTTCTTAAAATTTTAAATCTTTCTACGTCTCCATAGGCTTCTGTGAGAAATTTGTAGTATATGGCAAGCCCCATTGTTATTAAAAATGCAAGGGAAAGAATTATACCAACGAAAAATATTACTCCATAGTCACTTAAAAACTCCTCCTTTGTTTGCTGTCTATCTATTATTGTGAGTTTTTGATTTGGATTTACTTTAATGTCATTCTTGTGTTCATTAAGTAAATTATTAAAGTTTTTTGGCAAGTTTCCCTTTATCAAACTTGTTATATCTGGAGTTACTTTAGAGGTGTTCCCTTGGCAATTTAGTTTCTCACAAATTTTATTTGCTGTTTCGTAATCTTTTGCTAATATTTTATTTTTTTCAAAAATTGTCTGCACACTTTCCAATGGAATATCTATTGTTTCATTGGATACTTGCCTTGCGCTAAATCCCAATTTTTTTATAAATTCTTCATTATTATCTTCTTTAAAATAAATTAAATCCTTGCCTTTAAAGTCTAATTTGGTGTCCGGACTATAAATTATGTTCAGTGAAATTATGTCATTTTTTAAATTTGCATTAGTCCATTCTCTTTTTGTCATTACCTTTAGCTTATTCTTGTCTCTAATAAGTGGAATGGACCATTGAAAAGTTGTAGTGACCTTTCCTTCAATCTTATTGTCAGCTAATAAGCTTTTGATATTATCTCTATACTTTTGTAAATTTTTTATATTTAATGACTCTGCATCAGTCTTTATGACATAGGGTGCTGGAAATAATCTATTGGTTACATCTTCTATGCCTGCATAGAGACTTATCCCCGATGTCAAAACTATTGTAAAAGCTGTGGATAGTATTGCAATATTTGCAAGAGATCTAGAATTATTATTTACCCTGTATAAAAGTCCTGACACAGATAAAAAATTTTCTTTCTTGTAATATAGGGCCTTATTGTTTTTTAATAGTTCAAGAAATAAAGTCACTATGGTTGAAAAAGCAAAATAAGTTCCAATTATTACTAAAGTTGCCGCAATAAAAAATTTAAAAAAAGCTTGCACCGGATTTTTTGTAGTTAAACTTATGGCATAGCCTCCTGCAATAAAAACTATTCCCAATAAGGCTATTAATTTTGTAAATTTATTTTTCCTCTCTCCTGCCCTGGATTCATTTACCAAAGCGATTGGAGAATAATTTCTCATCTTAATAATCTGAATTGCAAATACAAAAATCAATATTGCAATAAATATTAAAGCTATGATAGCTACTGCTAAAATATTATTTAAAAATCCACCCTCAAATATATTTATTGAAATATTCGTCAGCTTTACAAAAATTCCAAGGGAAAGTTTGTATAAGGCAAGGCTAAAAATACTTGCTGGAAGAATAGAAAAAATAATAATATATATTATTTCCCAAAATAAAATTATTCGCAGATGTCTTTTCTCAAGTCCAAGTATTAAATAAAGTCCTTGCTCCTTTAATTTTCTCTTTTGAATAAAAGAATAGACAGAAGAAAGCATTATAAGTGAAAAAATTGATAAAACTATGACTCCACAAAATAGAATGCTTTTCATTGTTTCCATTCCACTTGCTCCTGCAAGAGATTTATCTAAGACAAGGCTTAAACAAATTGAATTAAGTACAATAAGAAAAATTATAGTTCCTATAAAGGGCATAAAAATTTTTTTATTTCTCTTAATTCCAGAAAGGGCAAGTCGTGAGTAAAGTGATTTCATTTTCTCAACTCCTTTGTAACATCTGCATTGTGTCTGCAATCTTCTTTTGCATATCAAGGGAAGTCCTCTCGCCCCTATAGATTTGATGGTAAATTTCTCCGTCCTTTATAAATAGAACTCTCTTCGCCTCTGATGCAGCCATGATAGAATGAGTTACCATGAGTATAGTCTCATTATCCTGGTTTAAGTCTTTAAAAACCTTTAAAAGTTCTCTTGTGTTATTGCTATCGAGAGCTCCTGTTGGTTCATCAGCAAGTAAAATTTTTGGGTCACTTATAAGTGCTCTCGCAATTGCGGTTCTCTGTTTTTGCCCTCCACTTATTTCATAGGGATACTTATTTAATAAATCCGAAACACTTAGCTTTTTTGCAATTTTTAATAATTTCTCTTCCATAACAGAAATTTTTTCATCGGACAATACTAGGGGCAATAAAATATTTTCTTTAACAGTGAAGTTATCAAGAAGATTAAAATCTTGAAAGACAAATCCCAAATTTTCTCTTCTAAACTTTGCCATTTCGCTGTCCTTTATTTCTTGTAAATCTTTGCCCATTAAAATTACTTTTCCAGAAGTTGGTCTGTCAAGTAAGGCTAAAATATTTAATAAAGTTGTCTTTCCACTTCCAGACTCTCCCATTATGGCAATATACTCTCCTGCTTCAACAGTAAAAT
>NZ_CAMQAY010000052.1 GCF_946998875.1 uncultured Peptoniphilus sp.
AAAAGCTTAAAAAAGATGGCTACGAAGATGTGCAATTAATTGATACAACAAAGGGTCTTTTTATGAGTCACAAAGAATCTTTATTCCTTGGACTTTCTGGCTCAGCTCTTCTTATTGGGAGAAAATAAAATTGTATATAAATTAGTATAAAAATTTTAGAAAATTAATGAGGTATACAAGATGAAATACAAAGGTTTTTATTTCTTATTATTTAAAGGTCCAATGAAGAAAGTTCTCATAGAAAAATATAATAAAGCTTATGCTTCAGAAATTATTAAAAATAGCAAAAAAGTTTATCGAGAACTTGTAAAAAATATGGACGATATCGGCGAGGATAATCCCATGGCATACAATGAGATGTTCGCCCTTGTCTTTGTTGCTCCATATATAGCAAGTGAGAAAAAAATTCCACCGGAGACCATTCAGGAAATGATGCGTCGCTCTCTTTATTCTGTAAAATGGTATTTTTCCTTGGTTAATCTCAATACTAAGATGGGGAAAAAAGCCAATAAGAAAAATATTCTTAAGTATTACAAGTGGTATACAGAGGAAAAAGAAAAGCTCTATCCAACGTCCTTTAAGGTTGATTTTGTGGGGGAACCCTATGAGGGTGCTTGTTATTACAGAATTACTCGTTGCCCCATTTGTGCTTATACAAAGAAGTTGGGTGTAGATGAATTAATGCCACTATTCTGTGAACTTGATGAGCTTATGATAAGCCTTCAACATGGAGTACTTCACAGAAAAGGCACCATTGCAGATGGAGCAGATTGTTGTGATTATTTTATTACAGGCGATAGTGAATGAAGTTGAGTTACAAGAATAAGTGTTGGTAAAAACTTGTAAAATTGTGATTAATTGAGTATCAATCGGGGGTGTGAAATGAGTTTAACTTATAAAATCGCATCGATTATAGTAAGATTTGTCGGTGTCAAAAAAATGTTTTTAAAAAACAAGGATGAAATGCTTAAGTATGCAAAGAGAGAAAATGCAAAGGCGGTATTTGATTTAGATAAGGCCAAAAAAAGAGCTGAGAAGAAAAACTATTTTCTCTTTGACAGAGATGTTATGGGTTACAGGCTGCTTTCATATCAAAAAAATAAAAAACCAGCAGAAGGAGTAGTCTTTTATCTTTTCGGCGGAGGAATGATTACACAACCTGATAAATTGGATTTTTCTTTGGCAGAAAGAATAATGGAACAAACTGGTAAAGACCTATGGTTTTTATTTTATCCACTTTGCTCGGAAGATGTAAAGCTGGATAAGACCTATGAAGTTTGTTTTGAAACCTATAGGCTAATGACCGAAACTTATAAGGCAGAAAACATAAGTGTTCTTGGATTTTCATCAGGTGCTAGTTTAGCCCTTGGAATTTTTTTGTACAACAATGCTTTGGGCAGACCTATTAGTATGCCCGGTAAAATTATTTCAGTATCTCCTGGTGGACTTCCAGATATAAGTCTTGAGGAAAATAATGAAGTATGGGAAAAAGTAAAAGCCCTTAACCATAAAGACATAATTATTGAACCTACCTATTTTAAAACTGCAAGAGAAATCGTAAAGGGAGATGAAGACTTACCTGAATATATGTTAGATGGAACAAAGGGAGATTTTTCAGACTTTCCAAAAACTTACTTTTATTATGGAGGAAATGAATGCCTTTATGCTTTTGCAGAATACTTTAAAAAGGCAATGGAAAAATACAAGGCTCCATATAAAATCATTGTGGGTGAAGGAATGTGCCACTGTTATCCACTTTTAAGATTTTTTAGAGAAGGTAGAGAGGCGCAGGATGAAATTATTGAATTATTAAAGTCTTAATATTACAAAGATATAAGAAAAGTTTAGAAGAGGGAAAAAATGAACTTTATAACATTTGGAAATAGAAATAATAAGTCAATATTATTTATTCATGGGCTTGCCTCTACTGCAGACCTATGTTTTAAACCCCTTCTGCCTTATTTGCAAGATTATTTTGTAATTTTCTGTGAATTGGACGGACATTATGGGACTGATCCCAAAGATTTAACATCAATGGAAGAAACCATAAATTCAATAGAAAGCTACATTTTAAATGAACTAAAGGGAAGCGTCTATGGAATATGTGGTTTTTCTATGGGAGCAACCATCGCAGTTGAGCTCATTGGAAGAGGAAATATTTCTGCTTCGAAAGTCCTCTTAGATGCGGCGATTACTACTGAGTTGGGTCTCATGGCAACACCTCTTACCTGTGCTTTTATCATTGGGACAAGTAGAATCAAAAATAAAAAACCAATTCCTAAATTTTTATTAGATAAGATTATGGGCAAGGATAATCTAAGCGTAATAGAAATGATCTATCCGCAAATTTCGAAAAATACGATTAAAAACGCCTGCAAGTTTATCTATCATTACAAGGTTCCGGAAAATTTAAGCAAGTTTTCAAATCCAATAATGTTTTGGAGGGGGAGCGAAGAGCCAATCCCTGCAAAAAGTGAAAAAATATTAAGAGAGTATCTTCCACAAATGAAAACAGAAGTATTTGAAGGAATGGGCCACGGACAATTTCTCCACGATCATCCCAAAGAATACGCGGAGAAACTAAAAATCTTTTTGGAAAATAAATAAGGAGAATATTATGGATATAACAAGAGCAATATTAGATGGAATTGCAATGGCTGCTATCTTTAATGGTGCAGTGGCAGCTTTTGTACTGATTAACCCGAGATTTTTCTTTGATTCCTATC
>NZ_CAMQAY010000053.1 GCF_946998875.1 uncultured Peptoniphilus sp.
AAAGCCAGGTAAAGTTGTTAATAGAGATGAAATTATTGATAAAATTTGGCAAACGGACTCTTATATTGACGATAACACCTTAACAGTAAATGTAATGCGTCTTAGAAAAAAGCTAGAAGATATAAATATTTTTGAACTTATAAAAACTAAGAAAGGAGTAGGCTATTATGTCCCACCTGTCATTTAAAAATTTTTTAAAGAGAGAAAAATTCACATTAATTTTTGGACTTTTCATATTTTTTTATATTTTGGGAACTTATTTAATTTTTGAATTTGATAGAGACAAATCTATTTACATAGCTTTTTTATATCTATTTTTATTTTTTATTTATATGGTTTTTCTTTATTCCACAAGAGACAGAGATTACAGAGAAGAAACAGCTCTTTTAAATCAAAAAAACTACGAAAAAATGTTAGAAATAAAGGATTCTCCATTATCAAGAGCTCTTTGTAAAAGCGCAGAAGAAAATAAAATTTTTAAAGTTCTTGAAGAAAAGAGAAGAGCTGATGTAAAAAATTATTTGACTATTTGGACTCATCAAATAAAATCCCCAATATTTGCACTAAAACTTTTACTCAAAAAAGATGAAATAAACAAAATAGAATGCGAAAAAGAAATTTTTGAAATCGAAGAATATGTGGGGAATATTTTAGGCTATGCAAGACTGAATGCAGACAGTACAGATTACGTCTTTGACAAGTATAATTTAGACGAAATTATTAGGGGAGTAATCAGAAAATATTCAATTCAGTTTATTGGAAAAAATAATAGGGTAGACTTTTTCGAAACTAAGAAAATAATTTTAACTGACGCCAAGTGGTTTTCTTTTTTATTAGAGCAAATTATTTCTAATGGAATCAAGTACACGAAAAATGGAAGAGTGGCAATTTATTTAAAGAAAGATGAACTCGTAATTGAGGACAATGGAATTGGAATAATGCCAGAGGATTTACCGCGAATTTTTGATGCAGGATACACTGGTTACAATGGTAGGTTGGAGAAAAAGTCAACGGGATTGGGACTTAACCTTTCAAAAAATATTGGTAAGTCTTTAAGAGTGACATTGAGATGTGAGTCAGAGCCAAAGATTGGCACAAAGATGTATATAAATTTAAAAAATATTTTAGATTAGGGTGCTTAGCACTCTTTTTTTATATCTTACAAAAATGTCACATTAAAGCTCTATTTGTTATGTAAATAAAAGGATTTATTTTTTTGTACGATTTATAATGTAGGAAGAGGTGAGAAAATGATAAAGAAAATTTTTAAGGGAATTTTAATTTTTATAGTAGCTATTATTTTTCTTGTAGGGCTTGGAGATTTTTTGTGGATTAACCTTCCAAAGTTAAGTGCAAGAAAAAATATTTCTGATATAGAAGACTATGGCAAAGACCTAAGCCAAATAAATTTAGATGACCATATAGAAGTTGTTGGACTAGGGGAAGCCACTCACGGCAATTCTGATTTTCAAGATTTAAGATTAGAAGTTCTAAAGACTTTAGTTGAAAAAAATAATTTAAAAAACTTTTGCCTTGAAGCTGATTTTGGCGAAGGCGTGATGATAAATAATTATATTCATGGAAACAAAAGAGATGAAAATATTTCTAGTGTGTTCTCTTTTAATATTTATCACACAAAGAATATGAATGATCTCATAAATTATATGTTTGACTACAACCAAAAGGCAAAAGATGAGGACAAGCTTTCATTTTACGGCTTTGATATGCAAAACCCAGAAAAATCCATGGAATTAATTTTAGATTTTTGTAAAAACAACAATATATTACAAGCAAAAGACTTACAAAAGGAGTTTTCCTTTATTAAAGATGAAAAATTTAAGATTTCACAGCTAAAAGATAAAAAAGATTTGTTGTTAGAAATAAAAGCTCATGCAGACGCCCTATCTTCTCCCAATGCAAAAATAGCTTCAAGAGCTCTTACAAATGTCTTGGACAGCGTAAAATATTACGAATTAGATTTTAATGACTATGGAAAAGTGAACAAGGTGAGAGATGAGTTTATGGCTGGAAATGTTAAGTGGATAAGTGATTTTGAAAGGTCAAAGGGAAATGATCTGCTTTTAATTTCTGGTCACAACGGTCACATTGCCAAAAGTGGAAAATTTTATGAGCCTATGGGTTCTCACTTAAAGGAAATTTTTGGAGAAAAATATTTTATTATAGGCACAGACTTTTATAAGGGAATTGTAAATATTAATGAAATTGGTCCAGATAACAAGAGGTCAAACCATGTCTTTGTATCTGCTGATCCTTTAGCTTACAGTGCGAGAAAATTTAAAGGAAAATATTATTTAGATTTTACAAAAGTTAAAGATGGAGAAACTTTTGACCTTATAAATAAAGAAACCAACATGATAAGTTTGGGCGAAGGATACTCTCCACTTATGAAATTTATTCCAACAAGTTATAGAGTAAAGGAAGTTCCAAAAAATTTATATGATGCAATGATTTTTCTTTATTATGCAAAGCCAATTGCTGTTAATGATTAAGAGTATTTATGAAAGAGATGGAAGATGTTAGAAGTTCAAAATATAAAAAAGATATACCGAAGTCGCTTTGGGAAAAATGAGCTTGAAGCTCTAAAGTCAATTAATTTTACTGTTGAAGCAGGAGAGTATATTGCCATAATGGGAGAGTCTG